>NZ_JBFTJE010000006.1:0-341375 GCF_056395265.1 Cupriavidus sp. 10L43_2 | reverse complement strand
TCGTCGGAGGCCGCTCGCCCGGCTCCGGCCCCGCGCCAGCCGCGCCGCGCCGCCGCCCCGGCGGCCCCCGCATCGACCGACGGCGCTGTCGCCGGCGAGCCATACACGATCCAGCGCGGCGACACGCTGTCCAGCATTGCCGGCGATGCCGCGCAGGGCCAAGACGTGTCGCTCGAGCAGATGCTGCTCGCGCTGTATCGGAATAATCCGAATGCATTCATCGGCGGCAACATCAACCGGATCAAGTCCGGCGCGGTGTTGAAGGTGCCGAGCGCCCAGCAGGCGCAGTCCGTGAGCCCGCGCGAAGCTCGCCGCGAGGTCGTGGCGCGCACGCAGGGCTTCGACAGCTACCGCAGCCGTCTGGCCGCCGCCGCTGCCGCGAAGTCCGTGGAAGCGGGCTCGGGGCGTGAGCAGTCCGGCAACGTGACGGCGCGCGTGCAGGACACCACGGTGCCCGCCGCCGGTCCGCGCGACGAACTGAAGCTGAGCAAGGCAGACCGCGCCGCGCAGGCCAAGGCGCAAGCCCAGGCCGAAGCCGAAGTGGCCTCGCAGCGCAAGCTGAAGGACGCCGAGTCGAAGCTGGCCCAGCTCGAGAAGAACGTCACGGACATGCAGCGCCTGATGGAGCTGAAGAATGCCGAGATCGCCAAGCTGAACCAGGCCAAGGCGGCTCCGGCCCAGGCTGCTGCGCCGGCCACGCCGGCGGCTAGCACCGCGCCGACCGTGGTGCCCGCCGAGCCGGCCAAGCCCGCTGACACGGCGACTGCCGCGACGAGCACGGCCACGCCGACGCCGGCTCCGGCCGCCACGGCAGCTGCACCGGCCTCCGCAGCCGATGCCGCCGCGCCGGCCGCAGCCGCTGTGGCTGCAACGGCCGCCGCTTCGGCGCCGCAGGCAGACGCCGCCGCACCCGCCCCGGCCGCCGCCGCTTCCGCCCCTGTGGCCGTGAAGAAGCCCGCGCCGCGCGTGCAGCCCGCACCGGTACCGGAGCCCTCGTTCCTGGACGAACTGCTGGGCAACCCGATGCTGCTGCCGGGCGCCGGCCTGCTGGTCGCGCTGCTGGGCGGCTATGCCGTCTATCGTCGCCGCCAGAAGCAGAAGACCGCTGACAACGGCGGCTTCGGCGACAGCATCCTGTCGCAGGAAAGCACGGTGATGGCCGGTGGTCATTCGCTGTTCGGCACCGCCGGCGGCCAGAGCGTGGATACCTCGCAGCACAGCGTGTTCGGCGCCGATTTCCGGATCGGCAACAACTCGCCGGAAGCTACCGAGGTGGACCCGATCGCCGAGGCGGAGGTGTATATCGCCTACGGGCGCGACGTGCAGGCCGAAGAAATCCTGCGCGAAGCGCTGCAACAGAGCCCGGAGCGTCAGGCCATTCGCCTGAAGCTGCTGGAGATTTACAACACTCGCCAGGATGTGGAAGGTTTCCGAGTGATTGCAGAAGAAATGTTCGCCCAGACGGGCGGGCAAGGCGCGGACTGGCTGCAGGCCGCCGAAATGGGTCGCAAGCTGGACCCGAGCAATGCCTTGTATTTGTCGGTAGCGCCGGACGCCACGGCCGAAGTGGATACCACCACGCCGGTCGCGGACCAATGGCGCACGCAGGACCCCGCGCACAACCTCGAGCAGCCGCCGCGCGAGCCCGCCATGGCGGATCTGGCGCTGCCGCTCGACGCCTTCCCGGCGCCCGCGCCGGGGGAGCCCATCGTGGCACCGGAGTCGGCCTCGCTGGTATTCGGTAACGAATTCCAAGCGGAACCGGTGGCACGTCTGGATGACGTACTCGACGAAAGCCACGACACCGGCCTCGACATGCCGGCTGACCTGGAAAGCCGCCACCTGGCCGAGGTGCCGGCGCTCGATACCCCGACGCGTTCGCGTCCGCTGGAGTTCGACATGTCGGGCATCTCGCTCGACCTGAACCCCGGCAGCGCCGGCAAGTCGGCGGGCAACGACCCGCTGGCCGACTCGGTGCCGCTCCCGGCGCCGACGATGCTGCAGAACGGCCGTCTGGCCGAGCCGATCGACCTGAGCCGCGTGACGTCCGAGGGCGGTGGTGACACCACCCACGGCGTGTCCGCCAGCACCCTGTCCGCCAACGGCATGGACGGCGGCCGCGACATGCAGATCAAGCTCGACCTGGCGCGTGCCTACATCGAGATCGGCGACAAGGAAGGGGCCCGCGAACTACTCCAGGAAGTGGTGGATCAGTCGCAAGACCCGCTCCAGGCCGAAGCGCGCACGCTGCTGCGCGAGGTGGCCTGACCGGTAGCGGTCACGCGTCGGAAAACGGCCTGCAAAGGCCGGTATGATGGAGGGCTTGCACGGCGCCACGCCGTTGCGGCCCGAAGCGATGCGCCGGAAGCGTCCCTTCCGGCGCATTTTCTTTTGGGATCCATGAATCGCATCGCCATCGGGCTTCAGTACGACGGGTCGGCCTTCTCGGGCTGGCAGGCGCAACCGCACCGCAATACCGTGCAGGACCATCTGGAAGACGCCATCGAGCGTTTTGCCGGGACTCGCCTGCTGACCACGGTGGCGGGGCGTACCGATGCCGGCGTGCATGCGCTCGGGCAGGTGATTCATCTCGATACCGAACTCTCGCGCGACAAGTTTTCCTGGGTGCGCGGCATCAATGCCTTCCTGCCGCCGTCGGTCGCCCTGCAATGGGCCGAGCCGGTGGACGAGGGCTTCCACGCGCGCTTCCTGGCGTTCGAGCGCAAGTATTACTACGCGCTCTACACCGGCCCGCACCGCGTGCCAATGCTGCATGGCCGCGCCGGCTACCTGATGCTCCCGCCGGGCCAGCAGCTCGACGTGGATGCCATGCGCGCCGCCGCGAGCTGCCTGCTGGGCGAGCACGATTTCTCGGCCTTCCGCGCCGCCGAATGCCAGGCCAAGTCGCCCATCAAGACGATGTACGACGTGACCCTGAAGGCCGACGGCAACTGGGTCTTCCTGCGCTTCCGCGCCAGCGCCTTCCTGCACCACATGGTGCGCAACCTGATGGGTTCCCTCGTAGCGGTAGGGCGGGGCCGCTATCCGGTGAGCTGGATGGCCGAAGTGCTGGCCGGCCGCGACCGCCGCCTGGCTGCGCCCACCTTCATGCCCGATGGCCTCTACCTGGCCGGCGTGAAGTATCCTGAGCCGTACCGGCTGCCCGCCGCGGACCCGTCCGCGAGCTTCTTCCACGGAGTCTTTACCGATGACGGCGCCTGATTTCAGCCAGATGCCCGGCCGCACCCGCGTCAAGATCTGCGGCCTGACCCGCGAGGACGACGTACGCGCCGCCGTGGATGCCGGCGCCGACGCCATCGGCCTGGTCTGCTACGCCGGCAGCCCGCGCTATGTGGACGTGGCGCGCGCGGCGGCACTGGCCGAGCGAGTCGCGCCGTTCGTCTCGGTGGTTGGCCTGTTCGTCAATGCCGATGCCGAGGAAGTGGCCCACGTGGCGGAGCGAGTGCCGTTGACGCTACTTCAGTTCCACGGTGACGAGACCCCCGAACAGTGCGCGGAGATCGCCCGGCGCTGCCGGCTGCCTTTCATGCGTGCGGCCCGTGTTCGTCCGGGGCTCGATTTGGTAGAATTCGCCGATCAATACCGTGACGCCGCCGGCCTGTTGCTCGATGCCTTCGTGGAAGGCTATGGCGGTGGCGGCCACGTCTTCGACTGGACCCTGATTCCCGGCCAATGGCTTCCGACCGATCCGGCGCTGGTTTCCACCTCGCAGCCGGCACCCTCCGTGCCCCCCAAGGGCAGCCCGAACGCAAACGGCGCTCCTCGCATCGTTTTGAGTGGTGGGTTGAACGCGCAAAACGTCGCTGGCGCGATTGAGCGCGTACGCCCCTACGCCGTGGATGTGAGCAGCGGCGTGGAGGCGTCGAAGGGCGTGAAGGACCACGCCCGCATTGCCGCGTTCGTGCGTGCCGTGCGCATGGCGGAAGCAGGGTGACCCGGGGCCTCCCGGACCCGTTCCCGCCGCCTGCCGGCCGCATCCCCGAATTTCAGCGCCCCTGCCCGAACCGGGCCGGTGCGCCATCCTGAGAGCCTGGACATGTACGACTTGCCCGATTCCCGTGGCCATTTCGGCCCCTATGGCGGCACCTTCGTTTCCGAAACGCTGGTTCACGCGCTGGACGAGCTGCGCGAAGCCTATGCGCAATCCCAGAACGATCCCGCGTTCGACGCCGAATACCGGCGCGAGCTGAAGCACTTCGTCGGCCGCCCGTCGCCGATCTACCATGCGCAGCGCTGGAGCGAGACGCTCGGCGGGGCCCAGATCTTCCTCAAGCGCGAAGACCTGAACCACACCGGCGCGCACAAGATCAACAATGTGATTGGTCAGGCGATTCTGGCCCGCAAGATGGGCAAGAAGCGCGTGATTGCCGAAACCGGCGCCGGCATGCACGGCGTGGCCACGGCGACGATCGCCGCGCGCTTCGGCATGGAATGCGTGGTCTACATGGGGGCCGAGGACGTGCAGCGTCAGGCCGCCAACGTCTACCGCATGAAGCTGCTCGGTGCCACCGTCGTGCCCGTGGAGTCCGGCTCGCGCACGCTCAAGGACGCGCTCAATGAAGCGATGCGCGACTGGGTGACCAACGTGGAATCCACGTTCTACATCATCGGTACCGTGGCGGGCCCGCACCCGTACCCGATGATGGTGCGTGACTTCCAGTGCGTGATCGGCGAGGAAGCCAAGGTGCAGATGCCCGAGCTGGCCGGCCGCCAGCCAGACGCGGTCATCGCGTGCGTGGGAGGTGGCTCCAATGCGATGGGCATCTTCTATCCGTATATCGACTATCCCGATGTGCAGCTGATCGGCGTGGAAGCCGCCGGCGACGGCCTGGAGACGGGCCGCCACGCGGCGTCGCTGACCGGCGGCTCGCCGGGCGTGCTGCACGGCAACCGCACCTACCTGCTGCAGGACGCCAACGGCCAGATCATCGAGACCCATTCGGTCTCGGCCGGCCTGGACTACCCGGGCGTGGGTCCCGAGCACGCGTGGCTCAAGGACATCGGCCGCGCGCAGTACGTGCCGATTACCGACGACGAGGCGCTCAAGGCCTTCCATGACTGCTGCCGCATCGAGGGCATCATCCCGGCGCTGGAGTCGAGCCATGCCATCGCCTACGCCTGCAAGCTGGCGCCGACGCTGCCGAAGGACAAGCTACTGCTGGTGAACCTCTCCGGACGGGGCGACAAGGACATGCACACCGTGGCCGAACGTGCGGGGCTGAAGCTCTGATGCAAGTGCTGCCTCCCGAATCCGACCTGCTGGACTCCTCCGCGTTGCGGCTCTATCAGGAAGACGTGCTGGAAGGGATCTCCAAGATCCCCGACGGCTCCATCGATCTCGTCGTGGCTGACCCGCCCTATGGGCTGGGCAAGGACTACGGCAACGATTCCGACCGCCTCTCGGGCCAGGCCTACCTGGAATGGTCCGAGCGGTGGATGGACGCCATCGTGCCGAAAATCGCGCCGCGCGGCTCGCTCTACCTGTTCTGCACGTGGCAGTACTCGCCCGAGCTGTTCGTGATGCTCAAGCAACGGTTGACCATGATCAACGAGATCATCTGGGACCGCCGCGTGCCGAGCATGGGAGGCACCACGCGCAAGTATTCGTCGGTGCATGACAACATCGGCTTCTTCGCCCGCCAGCGCGACTACTACTTCGACCTCGACCCGGTACGGATTCCGTACGACGCCGAGACCAAGAAGGCGCGCAGCCGGCCGCGCTTCGAGGGCAAGAAGTGGCTCGAGGTGGGATACAACCCGAAGGACCTGTGGAGCGTGTCCCGCATCCATCGCCAGGACCCCGAGCGCGCCGACCATCCGACCCAGAAGCCGCTCGAGATCGTGGAGCGGATGGTGCTGGCGAGCTGCCCGCCGGGCGGGCTCGTGCTCGATCCGTTCACGGGCAGCGGCACCACCGCCGTGGCCTGCGTACGCCATGGCCGGCGCTTCGTCGGCTATGAGATGAATCCTGAGTACGCGCAACTGGTGCGCCAGCGGGTGGAGGCGGCGATCCCGCTGGTCACGCCCGCCGTGCCGGATCCGGTTCAACCCGCAGTACCCGCCGCCAATGACGATGCCGCGGAAGCCGATGCCGCCGTCCAACGCCTTATCTAATTCCTGACATGTCCCGCATCCAGAAGACTTTCGCGGCCTTGGCCGCGCAGCAGAAGAAGGGCCTGATTCCGTTCATCACCGCCGGCGATCCGGCGCCCGGCCTGACCGTGGACCTGATGCACGCGTTGGTGGCCGGTGGCGCCGATGTGATCGAACTCGGCGTGCCGTTCTCGGACCCGATGGCCGACGGCCCGGTGATCCAGCGCGCATCCGAGCGGGCGCTCGCGCAGGGCGTGACGCTGACGCAGGTGCTCGCCTGGGTTGCAGAATTCCGAAAAACCGACGCCAGCACGCCCGTCGTGCTGATGGGCTACGCCAACCCGATCGAGCGGATGGGCGACGAGGCCTTCGCCAAGGCCGCCCGCGCGGCTGGCGTGGACGGCGTGCTCGTGGTCGACTATCCGCCCGAGGAGTGCGAGGCGTTTGCCGCCCTGATGCGCGCCAATGAGATGGATCCCATCTTCCTGCTCGCCCCGACCTCCACCGATGCGCGCATCGAGGCGGTGGCGAAGGTCGCCAGCGGCTATCTTTATTACGTGTCGCTGAAGGGCGTGACCGGCTCGGCCACGATCGACCTGGAAAGCGTGGCGAGCCGCCTGCCACTGATCAAGCGCCACGCCAACCTGCCGGTGGGCGTGGGCTTCGGCATCCGCGATGCCCAGACCGCGCGCGCCATCGGCAGCGTGGCGGACGCCGTGGTGATCGGCAGCCGTCTGGTGCAACTGCTGGAAGACGCCCCGCGCGACCAGGCAGTGACCGCGCTGCGCGACTTCATCGCCGAAATCCGCCGGGCCCTGGACGCCTGAGCCACGGCAAAACGTGACGCCATGCCGACATCGACATGGCTTGATTGTGATCGATGTATCACAATCGATGCGATTTGCTTCGGCCAGACCGGCCCGGCATGGTAAATTCGCGGCCTGATTCCCTGCCGTCTCACCGTCAGCGCCTGCGCATGCAGGCTGGCGCGCGGGCGGCGGCTATCCGTAAGGAGCTTTCATGAGCTGGTTGGATAAACTCCTGCCTCCCAAGATTCAACAGACCGACCCCTCCACCCGCAAGGGCATTCCGGAAGGGCTGTGGGTCAAGTGCCCGGCGTGCGAGTCCACGCTGTACCGGACCGACGTCGAGGCCAATCTGCACGTCTGCCCGAAGTGCGACCACCATATGCGCATCCGCTCGCGCGAGCGGCTGGACGCGCTGCTGGACGCCGAAGGCCGCTATGAAATCGGCCAGGAAATCGTGCCGGTGGACGCGCTGAAGTTCAAGGACACCAAGAAGTACCCGGACCGCATCAAGGCCGCCATGGAAGAGACTGGCGAGACCGATGCGATGGTCGTCATCGGCGGTGCCATCCACACCATTCCGGTGGTGGTGAGCTGCTTCGAGTTCGAGTTCATGGGCGGTTCGATGGGCTCCGTGGTGGGCGAGCGCTTCGCGCGCGGCGCGCAGGCGGCGCTCGAGCAGAAGGTGCCGTTTATCTGCATTACCGCCACGGGCGGCGCGCGCATGCAGGAAAGCCTGCTGTCGCTGATGCAGATGGCCAAGACCACGGCCATGCTGAACCAGCTGGCCAACGCCAAGCTGCCGTTCATCAGCGTGCTGACGGACCCGACCATGGGCGGCGTCTCGGCCAGCTTCGCCTTCCTGGGCGACGTGGTGATTGCCGAACCCAAGGCGCTGATCGGCTTTGCCGGCCCGCGCGTGATCGAGCAGACCGTGCGCGAGAAGCTGCCGGAAGGCTTCCAGCGTGCCGAGTTCCTGCTGCAGAAGGGCGCGATCGACATGATCGTCGACCGTCGCAAGCTGCGCGCCGAGCTGGCGCAACTGCTGGCGCTGCTGCAGAAGCAACCGGCGGACGCGGTAGCCTGACGCGATTCGTGTGAATGCAGGACAATGGCGCGRGTGCCCCCACCCGCGCCATTTTGTTTTTCCAGTTTTGAATCTGGTTTTCCCATGCCCATCTTCCACAATCTCCCCGACTGGCTGACCCATCTGGAAAGCGCCCACCCCGTGGGCATCGACATGGGCCTGACCCGCATCACGCGCGTCAAGGAAGCGCTGGGCCTGCGCATCGACGCGGTGGTCTTCACCGTGGGCGGCACCAACGGCAAGGGTTCGACGTGCGCGATGCTCGAGTGCATCCTGCTCGAGGCCGGCTACAAGGTCGGCATGCATACCTCGCCGCACCTGATCACGTTCAACGAGCGCGCGCGCATCAACGGGGAGATGGCCACGGACGCGCAGCTGCTGCCGCACTTCGAAGCCGTCGAGCGCGCCCGCACGAGCTTTGCCGATCCGGTCAGCCTGACCTATTTCGAATTCACCACGCTGGCCATCATCCACGCCTTCGCGGCGGCCGGGCTCGACGCCATCATCCTCGAAGTGGGCCTCGGCGGACGGCTGGACGCGGTGAATGTGATCGATACGGACTGCGCGGTCATCACCAGCGTGGACATCGACCATACCCAGTACCTCGGCGACACGCGCGAGAAAATCGGCTTCGAGAAGGCGGGCATCTTCCGCCCGAACGTGCCGGCGATCTGCGGCGACCCGATGCCGCCGAAATCGCTGATCGACCATGCGGAAGCCATCGGCGCGGAATTGTGGCTCGTGGGCCGCGATTTCCACCATCAGGCGGCCAAGGGGCAGGAACGGCAGCAATGGGACTGGATTGGTCCGGACCGCAAGCTGAACGGCCTGGGCTACCCGGCGCTGCGCGGCGCCAACCAACTGCTGAACGCCTCGGCGGCGCTCGCGGCGCTGCAGGCCATGCGTCCGCGCCTGCCGGTGAGCGCGCAGGAGGTGCGTAACGGGCTCGCCTTCGTCGAATTGCCGGGCCGGTTCCAGGTGATGCCGGGCCGTCCGGCGGTGATTCTCGATGTGGCGCACAATCCACATGCAGCCGCCACGCTGGGTCAGAACCTCGAGAACATGGGCTTCTTTCGCTACACCTACGCGGTGTTCGGGGCGATGGCAGACAAGGACATTGCCGGCGTACTAAGCCACGTGGCGGACAAGGTGGACCACTGGTGCTTCTGCGACCTGCCTACCGACCGCGCCGCCAGCGCGGCGGACCTGCGCGAGCAGCTTGAGGCAGGCGGCTTCCGCGAGGGCCCGGACAATACGGCCGCGTGCTTCTCCAGTCCGGAATTGGCGTATCGCGATGCCATCGAGAGAGCGACCGAGAATGATAGAATCCTGGTCTTCGGGTCGTTCTATACGGTGGCCGGCGTGCTCGCGTATCGCGCCACGCAGGCGAATTGATCGCCGCCGGAATGACATCGCACCGAATCACTCTCTAGGCATCGGCATCCATGGGCCTGCTTTCGCTGTTCTCGTCCCGCAAGGGCTCTGATCCGGCACCGGAGCGCGGTCGTCGTACGCGCGCGGATGTGGGCGCTGGCGTCGGCGCGTCGCGCCGGTTGAACGAGGAATACGCCGACGACACCCTCGACCCCGACTTCCCGCAGAAGCAACGCGCGCGGCGCCGCCTGATTGGCGCCGTGGTACTGCTTGTGGCGGCGGTCATCGTGCTGCCTATCGTCTTCGAACACAAGCCCCGTCCGGTATCGGAGGACGTGGCGGTCAAGGTAGCCAACGGGCAGGGCGCTACGCAGAAACCGAAGGTGGAGGCGCGCAAGGCCGATCCGCTGCCACCCACGCCGTCCGCCACGCGCAATGACGCCGCGCTGGACGCCGGCGAGGAACTCGTCAGCGCGCCAGCCGCGGCCAAGCCAGAAGCCAGGCCCGATACCAAGGTCGCCGAGACCAAGCCCGCCGACAAGCCGGCTGACAAGGCCACCGGCAGCGGCAAGTTCATGATCCTGATTGGCGCGTTCTCGTCCGAAGAGCGTGCGAAGAACTGGCTGGCCAAGCTCAAGGCGAGCAAGGTGCCGGCCTATGTGGAGAAAAAGACGCTTGCCGACGGCGAGCGGATCCTGCTGCGCGCCGGCCCGTTCACCGATCGTGACGCCGCCGATGCGGCCGACAAGAAGGTCAAGGCCGTGGGCCTGACCTCCAAGGTGGTGGAACTGTAAATCGCCCCCATCTGACGGGTCATCTGCCAGGAACAAGCGCCAGACGCATGGCTTTTACTTTTTTCGATTACGGCGTTGCCTTCATCCTCGTGGCCTCGGGCCTGATCGGCATCCTGCGCGGGCTGGTCCGCGAGGTGCTGGCCCTGGTGGGCTGGGTGGTGGCCTTCCTGCTGGCCTACCACTTCGGCGCGATGGCAGCCCAGTGGATGCCGGAAACGCTGCCCGGCGGGCAGCTCACGCGCAGTGCACTGGGCTTCCTCGCAGTGTTTCTGGGTACCTGGATCGTGTCGGCACTGGCCGGCGCCATCCTCGGCCAGTTGCTGGAAACCACGGGCCTGAAGCCCGCGGATCGCGGCCTGGGGCTGGTATTCGGCCTCGCGCGCGGCGTGCTGATCGTGATGCTGGTCGTGGTGCTGGCCGGGCTCACCAAGCTGCCGGAAGAACAATTCTGGCGCGACGCGGTGTCGCGCCCCTATGTGATGCAGGCCATGGACGAGTTGCGGCAATGGCTGCCGCCGGACCTGGCCAAGTATGTAAAGACCTGAAGTCAACGCGGGTCCCGACGCCTCCTACCGGATTGCAGCCGGGACCGCGCCCCTGAATCAAAGTTGCCTTTCCTGGGAGTGCGGCATGTGCGGTATCGTCGGCGTGGTTTCCACCAGCCCTGTCAACCAATTGATCTATGACAGCCTGCTGCTGTTGCAACACCGCGGACAGGATGCAGCTGGCATCGCCACGGCCAACGGCAGCACCTTCCACATGCACAAGGCCAACGGCCTCGTGCGCGATGTGTTCCGCACCCGCAACATGCGCGGCCTGCCGGGCACGTCCGGCATCGGCCAGGTGCGCTACCCGACGGCCGGCTCCGCCTCGAGCGAGGAAGAAGCCCAGCCGTTCTACGTGAGCGCGCCGTACGGCATCATCCTGGCCCACAACGGCAACCTGACCAACTCGGAACAGCTGCGCGAGGAGATGTTCCGCCGCGACCGTCGCCACATCAACACGCATTCGGACACCGAAGTGCTGCTGAACGTGCTGGCCGACGAACTCCAGCGCGGCAGCGACGGCCTGTCCCTGGACCCCGAGGCGATCTTCAAGGCCGTCTCCGGCATGCATCGCCGCGTGAAGGGTGCCTATGCGATTACCGCCCAGATCGCCGGCTACGGCCTGCTGGCTGTGCGCGACCCGTTCGGCATCCGCCCGCTCTGCATCGGCAGCGTCGACACCCCGACGGGCAAGGAATACCTGATCGCGTCGGAATCCGTGGCGCTGGAAGGCATGGGTTATCGCATGGAGCGCGACGTGGCGCCCGGTGAGGCCATCTTCATCGACATGGACGGCAAGTTCTACAGCAAGCAGTGCGCCGAGAACCCGGTGCTGACGCCCTGTATCTTCGAGTACGTGTACCTGGCCCGCCCGGATTCGTGCATCGATGGCGTGCCCGTCTACGACGCGCGCCTGCGCATGGGTGACTACCTGGCCGAGAAGATCCGCCGCGAAGTGTCCTCCGGCGACATCGACGTGGTCATGCCGATTCCCGACTCGAGCCGCCCGGCCGCCATGCAGGTGGCCAACTCGCTCGGCGTGGATTACCGCGAGGGCTTCTTCAAGAACCGCTACGTGGGCCGCACCTTCATCATGCCGGGCCAGGCCGTGCGCAAGAAGTCGGTACGCCAGAAGCTCAACGCCATGGGCGTGGAGTTCAAGGGCAAGAACGTGCTGATCGTCGACGATTCCATCGTGCGCGGCACCACCTCGCTCGAAATCGTCCAGATGGCCCGCGACGCCGGCGCCAACAAGGTGATCTTCGCCTCGGCCGCGCCGCCGGTGAAGTACCCGAACGTGTACGGCATCGACATGCCCACGCGCAGCGAACTGGTGGCCCACGGCCGCACCGACGAGGAAGTGGCGCAGATGATCGGCGCCGACAAGCTCGTGTACCAGGACGTGGAAGCGATGAAGCAGGCCGTGCGCGACATCAATCCGGCGCTGCGCGACTTCGACGCCTCGTGCTTCGATGGCCGCTACATCACCGGCGATATCGACGAGGAATACCTGGTGCGCCTGGAGACGGCGCGCAGCCAGGCTGACCGCGACGGCACCAATGCCGACACGGAGCGCTCGCAACTGCATCTGCAGCGCTCGGGCAACCACGATTAATCCGATCAGAAGACAGCCAGCAGCATGAGCGAACCGTTCCAACCAGAGTCCCTCGGCATCGATACCCTCGGCGTGCGCGCCGGCACGCTGCGCAGCAGCGAGTTCATGGAGCACTCCGAGGCGATGTACCTGACCTCGAGCTTCTGCTTCCACAGCGCCGCAGAGGCGGCCGAGCGGTTTGCCAACTCGGAAGAGGGCTACACGTACTCGCGCTTCACCAACCCCACGGTGTCGATGTTCCAGTCGCGGCTGGCGGCGCTGGAGGGCGGCGAGGCGTGCATGGCCACGGCATCGGGCATGAGCGCGATCCTCTCCGTGGCGCTGGCGTCGCTGCAATCGGGTGACCATCTGGTCAGCTCGCGGTCGATCTTCGGCTCGACCATGACGCTGTTCAACACGATCCTGGCCAAGTTCGGCGTGGAGACGACCTACGTGGACACGGGCGACCTGTCCGCGTGGCGCGCCGCCGTGCGCCCGAATACGAAGCTGTTCTTCCTGGAAACGCCGTCGAATCCGCTGACCGAGGTCTCGGACATCGCGGCGATTGCCGACATCGCCCACAATGCGGGCGCGCTGTTCGTGGTAGACAACTGCTTCTGCTCGCCGGCGCTGCAGCAGCCGATCAAGTTCGGCGCGGACGTGGTGGTGCACTCGGCCACCAAGCACATCGACGGCCAGGGGCGGGTGCTGGGCGGCGCGGTGGTCGGCAAGCACGACTACATCATGGGCAAGCTCTTCCCGTTCGTGCGCACGGCCGGCCCGACGCTGTCCGCGTTCAATGCGTGGGTGATGCTCAAGGGCATGGAGACGCTGGCCATCCGCATGGAGCGGCATTCGCAGAGCGCGTTGGCGGTGGCCGAGTTCCTGGAGTCGCACCCGGCCGTGGCCAAGGTGTACCACCCGGCGCTGAAGTCCCACCCGCAGTACGACATCGCCATGCGCCAGCAGAGCGGCGGCGGGGCGATCGTCTCGTTCGAGCTGAAGGGCGCCACGCCCGAGCAGCAGCGCGCCAATGCCTGGCGCGTGATCGACAGCACGAAGGTGTGCTCGATCACGGGCAACCTCGGCGACACGCGCACGACCATCACGCATCCGTACACCACCACGCACGGCCGCGTGGCGCCGGAAGCGAAGGCGGCGGCGGGCATCACCGAAGGGCTGATCCGCCTGTCCGTGGGACTGGAATCGGTGGTCGACCTGAAGGCCGACCTGCTGCGCGGGCTCGGCCAGTAAGTCGTATCGTTTTAACCCCTCTCCCGGTGCCGGGAGAGGGCGTACCCCTCAGCGCAGCATCCTGCGCCGCAGCAGCACCAGCGCCACCAGCAGCGCGGCCACGGCGTACACCGCCAGCACGGCCAGGTGCAATCCCCCATGTTCCACCGCACGACCCAGCATCAGGGGGCGAATCAGCGCCACCGCGTGGGCCAGTGGCAAGACCTGCGTCGCGGCCTGGGCGCCGGCCGGCAATTGCTCCAACGGGAAGAACACGCCCGAGAGCAGCAGCATCGGCGTCATCACCAGCGTCTGGTAGAACATGAAGAAGTCGTAGCTCGGCGCCAGTGCCGTGACGATCATCGCCAGACTCGCGAAGGCGATGCCCGCCAGCACGATCACCGGCAGCGCCGCCAGCGCGCCCGGGAACTGCGCGTAGCCGAGCGCGCCCGCCACCAGCATGATCGCCACGCCGGACAGCACGGCCTTGCTCGCCGCCCAGAGGATCTCGCCCAGTACCACGTCGCCCAACGTCAGCGGGGCATGCATGATGGCCTCCCACGTGCGCTGCACGTGCATGCGGGAGAACGCGGAATACATCGACTCGAAGCTCGCCGACATCATCACGCTTGACGCCGTGGTGCCCGCCGCCAGGAAGGCGATATACGACACCCCGTGCACCTCCCCGACCAGCAGGCCCAGCCCCAGGCCGAGGCCGAACAGGTAGATCATCGGGTCGGCCAGGTTGCCGATCATCGACGGAATGGCGAGCTTCTTCCACACCATGTAGTTGCGATACCAGACCATCATCCAGTTGCGCGCATTGCGTGGCAGCAGCGGTTGGGGATAGTGCTGGCGGGGTGGCGGCGCGGGGCGTGGCACGGTGGCCGCCACGTCGGGCGTGCGGGGGTCCTGTTCGCTCATTTCAGTCTCTCATGTCGCGGCCGGTCAGCTTGAGGAACACGTCCTCAAGGTTGGCCGGCCGGTGCAGGTAGCGCACGCTGCCATTCCCGTGCAGCGCGGCCAGCAGTGGGCCCGGTTCGCGCACGTAGCAGAACAGCGTCTCGCCCCGCATCTCCGTCCGTTCGGCTAGCGGCGTCACGCGTTGGCGCAGCGGCTCCAGTTCGTCGCCGTAGACCTCCACCACATCGCAGCCGATTTCCCGGTCGATCAGTTCGTGGGGCTTGCCTTCGGCAATCTTGCGGCCACCGTCGATCACGCAAAGGTGATTGCAAAGGCGCTCGGCCTCTTCCATGAAGTGCGTGGTCAGCAGGATGGTCTTGCCCGCCGCGATCAGCGACTTCAATCGCTCCCAGATCAGGTGGCGCGCCTGCGGGTCCAGGCCGGTGGTGGGCTCATCCATGACCAGCAGGTCCGGATCGTTGATCAGTGCCCGCGCCACGGTCAGGCGGCGGCGCATGCCGCCGGAGAGGTCGCGTACCTGCGCGTCGGCCCGGTTCTCCAGCCGCGCGAACTCCAGCAGCATCGGCACGCGCCGTGCAATCTCGGCGGATGACAGGCCGAAATAGCGCCCGAAGATGCGCAGGTTCTCGATCACGGAAAAATCCGGGTCGAGGTTGTCGAACTGCGGCACCACGCCCACGCGCATGCGCGCCTGTGGCGCCCGCTGCGGAATCGGCTCCCCGCACAGCATGAGCGTGCCGGAGGCCGGCGTGGTGAGGCCCAGCAGCATGCGCAGCGTGGTGGTCTTGCCGGCGCCATTGGGGCCGAGCAGGCCGAAACACTGGCCGCGCTGGACTTCGAGGTCGAGGTTGTCGACGACGACCGTGTCGCCATACAGCTTGCGCACGTTGCGCATCTGCAGGATGGGAGGGGTAGCAGCAGTCAAGGCGAAGGCCCGGTGAATGCGATCCCGCCATTATGCCGGTTTGCGGGTATCGTTCCGGAGTGCGGGGCCAATCCTCCGCGATGACAGGGGAGACAAGATGAGTGTGGAAGAAGTGCTGGCCCAGTGGCAGGCCGACGAGGAGCGTGTTCGGGCACAACTGGCACCGGTGGGGCTGATTACGCGCGACCAGCTGCGCGCGCGCTCCGGGGCGGAGTTTTTCGACGATATCCTGTCTGGCAAGCTGCCGGGCATCCCCATCGGCAATCTGGTCGGCTTTGTGCCGGTGGCGTTCGAGGCGGGCCGCGTGGTGTTCCAGGGCACGCCGGGGCCGGAGCACTACAATCCGCTCGGCACCGTGCATGGCGGCTACGCGGCCACGCTGCTCGATTCCTGCGTGGGATGTGCCGTACACAGCATGTTGCCGGCCGGGAAGGGCTATACGACGCTGGAACTCAAGGTGAACTACGTGCGCCCGCTGACCAGTAGCACCGGCCCTGTGCGCGCGGAGGGCAACGTCGTGAGCCTGACCAACCAGATCGGCATTGCCGAAGGGCGGCTCACGGACGCGCAGGGCAAGCTCTACGCCTACGCCACCACCACGTGCCTGGTATTTCCGCTGCCGGTCTGAGCGGGGCGCGACCCAGATCCAACAACAACAAGGAGAACATCATGACGTTTGAACACTGGCTGGCGTTCGCGCTGACGAGCCTGGTGCTGCTGGTTATTCCGGGGCCGACGATCTTGCTTGTGATTGGCGATGCACTCGCCCACCGAGGCCGCAGCGCGTTTGCCACGGTGGCCGGGGTAGCGGCGGGGGATCTGACGGCTTTCACGCTGTCGATGGCCGGACTGGGCGCGGTGCTGGCGGCTTCGGCCACGCTGTTCACGGCGCTGAAGTGGGCCGGGGCGGCCTATCTGGTCTATCTGGGTGTGCAGGCGTTGCGCTCGGCCAGCCGTGCCAGCGCGCTCGACGTGCCGGCGCAGGCAGGCAGCGCGGGGCAGCGTTTCGCCAAGGCGTGGCTGGTGACGGCGCTGAACCCGAAGAGCATCGTGTTCTTCGTGGCATTCGTGCCGCAGTTCCTGGACGCGCATCAGGCGTTCTGGCCGCAGGCTGGGGTGCTGATCCCGACCTTCGTGGTGCTGGCCAGCGCCAACGCCATGATCTACGCCCTGCTCGCACGCTCGCTGGCCACCCGACTGACCACGCGCCGTGCGCAGGCCAATGTGCAACGTGCCGGCGGCATCACCCTGATCGGGGCCGGCGCGCTGATCGCCACGCGCACTTGATGGGGTGAATTGGGACGAAAAAAAACCGCCAGCATGCTGGCGGTTTTTTATGCAATGCGCGAATCAGTAGAGCTTCTTCGGCAGCATTTGCATGCGCAGACGCTTACGCAGACGCGACTCGGCAGCCTTCTTCTTGCGCTTGCGCTCGGTCGTCGGCTTTTCGTAGGCGGTACGGCTCTTCAGTTCCACGATCAGGCCAGTCTGCAGAATGGCGCGACGGAAACGACGCATTGCAACTTCAACGGGTTCACCCGGCTTCAGAACGATCTTAGTCAACTCAGTCCTTTGAGGGAATGCCGCGGGGCGGCGGGTTCATACGAGGGGGAAACGTCGTCGCTGTGGGGCTCCGGAGCCTTCTGCGACGGTGGTATTGCACGCTGCGGCGAATGCCGAGGTGCGCCCCCGTCGAACCTGCAAGCTTGGACCGGGGTCCGGACTGCCAGTGTCAGGGGTGAAGGGCCAAATTTTCCTACGTAGTAAAAAACTTGGCGAGATACCTGTTTCCTTGGATATTGCGCAAATGATACGCCGGTAAGCTTTTACAGGTATACGAGCCCGGAGTCAAGATCAAGGCGCGCACGGGCCGCATATCCGCGAAAAATTCGTGGAAAAGTGCCCGATAGGACGTGCGAAGGTGGGATGGATGGCGCCGATGGAGGGGCCCCGGCCACCTCCAGTCCACCCGCCGCGAGGGGGCAGGCGAAGGCTGCCGCTGTGCTTTCATGGATTCTCGCTAACCACAACAAGACGAGGAGAAGGGCCATGATTCGCAAGTTGCTGCGTCAGAGCGCATGCGCGCTGGGCATACTCGGGTGCCTGTTCACGGTGTCCAGCCCGGCACATGCCGGCTACACCACGACCAAGTATCCGATTGTCCTGATCCACGGCTGGGGCGGCTGGGACAGCCTCGCCGGCTTCTACAGCTACTTCTACGGCATTCCGCTGGCGCTGGAGGCCGATGGCGCCGACGTGTATGTCTTGCAGGTGTCGGCGGTCAACAGCACCGAGACGCGCGGCGAGCAGGCGCTCGAGCAGATCCAGCAGATCCTGGCCGCGACGGGCGCCGAGAAGGTCAACCTGATCGGCCACAGCCATGGCGGGCCGACCTCCCGCTATGTGGCCGGCGTGCGCCCCGATCTGGTGGCGTCGGTCACGGCGGTCGGCGCGCCGAACTGGGGGGTGCCGTTCGCCGACGCCGCCAATGGCCTCGGCAATTTCAGCCAGTCCGTGGTGAACAGCGTCACGACGGCTGTCGGCACCTTGATCGACCTGCTGTCGGGTGGCGGCCAGCCACAGAGTTCGGCAGCGGCGCTGGCCTCCCTGTCGACGCCCGGCATGAGCGCGCTCAACGCCCAGTTCCCGGGTGGGCTTCCCAGCACATACTGCGGCACCGGCGCGCCCGTCGCCAACGGGGTGCGCTACTACTCGTGGGGTGGGGACCGCGTGGTGACCAACGGCGCGGATGCCAGCGACGCCGCACTGATCGCCCTCAACGCGGCGAACACCGAGACGAGTGACGGCGCGATCCCGACCTGCAGCATGCACCTCGGCCAGTTCATCAAGGCCTATCACCTCAACCACCTCGACGAGATCAACCAGTTGTCAGGGCTGAGCAAYGTGTTCGAGACCAATCCGATCACCATCTATCGCCAGCACGCCAACCGGCTGCAGCAAGCAGGGCTGTAATCGGTATGGGCATCCGTACGCGCGCTATGACTGGGGCCGTCGTTGCGGTGGTGGCCGTGGTGGCGATCCGGTCGCTGCCAGGCGACCCGGCATCGCCGCCCGCCACACCCGTTGCGACGACGGATGCCGCCGTGCCCCCAGCGATGGGGCAGGTGGCATCGGACGATGACGCGACGGCTGCTTCCTTGCCGATTCCGTCCCACCTGCGGGGCGTGGCAGTCGACGGTGGGGTCGACCTCGATCGCAACGGCAGTCTGATCTTCAATCGCAAGCTCAAGAACCTGTTTCACCACATGATCGGCATGGCCGAGGGGGATCCCGCGCGGCTGTCTGGCGTGCGGGAGAGCCTCCGGACGTGGCTGCTGGAGCAGGCCACGCCAGCAACCGCGCGAGACGAAGTCATGGCGGCGTTCGATCGCTATATGACCTATCTCGAGGCGGCGTCCCACGTGCAACTACCGTCGCAATCGCCCGGCGATCTTGAACGCGTCTATCAGACCCTCGCCTTGTTGCGCCGTCAGCATCTGGGTCAAGTGATGGCCGAGGGCTTCTTCGCCGAGCAGGAATCGCTGGATCGCTATACCGTCGAGCAGCGCCGGGTCCTGGCGGATGACACGCTGAGCCCGGATGAGCGCAAGCAGCGCCTCGATGCGCTGGCGCAGCAGTTACCCGAGTCGCTGTCCCGGCCTTTGGCACAAACGCGCAAGATTTCGCAGCTGGCGCAGGACACCGAGTCACTGCGCGCAAGCGGTGCCAGCCAGGAGGCGATCGACCGCCTGCGAACCGAGCGCTTCGGCCCCGAGGCCGCCGAGCGATTCCGCGCGCTCGACCAGCAGCAGGCCCACTGGAAGCAACGTCTGGTGAGCTATCAGGCAGAGCGGGATGCGATACGCGCGGACAGCAGTCTCGCGCCGGAGGCCCAGGCGCGCGCGATCGATGAACTCGTCGCCAGGCGCTTCAGCGGCACCGAGGTCGTGCGGGTCCGGGGTTTGGGAAACTACTGAGAGGGGAGGGTGCTGCGAAGGGCAAGCAGAAAACAAAAAAGCCAGCAGGCGCTAACCTGCTGGCTTCTGTATTTCTTGGCTCCCCGACCTGGGCTCGAACCAGGGACCTACGGATTAACAGTCCGGCGCTCTACCAACTGAGCTATCGGGGAACAGCTGAGAAGGAAATTATAACCAGCCTCTCTTCGTTTCGTCAACAACTTTTCAACGTTTTATTATCCATCGAAAGCTGCTGCAAAAACTCTGGTTCGCCTCGAAACCGGCCTGCAGCGGGCGTTTCCGCCGATTGCTGCGTGTCGTGTTCGACAGCGAGGCCGCATTATAGCGAGCTTTTTGATTTGTGCAAACAAAAAAACCGCCCGAGGGCGGTCTTTCTGCATCGGCACTCGACAAGCTTAGTCGAACACCGGCGATTCCACGCCGAGGATCTTGTGCAGCTTCGGCGAAGTCGTCGTGTACTGCATGTGGATCTTCTTCTCGGGGAAGATGTACGGGGCGGCGCCGAACGCGGCCAGCGCGCACTCGTGGAAGCCCGACAGAATCAGCTTCTTCTTGCCCGGGTAAGTGTTGATGTCGCCCACGGCGAAGATGCCCGGGATGTTCGTCTGGAACTTCTCGGTATCCACCTTGATCTGCTTGCGCTCGAGCTCGAGGCCCCACTCGGCGATCGGGCCGAGCTTCGGCGACAGGCCGAAGAACACCAGCAGGTCGTCCAGCGGCAGGCGGCGGGTGACGCCATCGGCACCCGTGACCTTGATTTCGGTCATCAGGCCGTCGCGTTCCTCGTAGCCGCTGATCTGGCCCACCAGGAATTGCATCTCCATCTGTTCGCACAGTTCCTTCATCTTGGCGACCGATGCCGGCGCGGCGCGGAAGCCGTCGCGGCGGTGGATCATCACCACCGATTCAGCCTTGCCAACCAGGTCCAGCGTCCAGTCCAGCGCGGAATCGCCGCCGCCCACGATGACCAGGTTCCGGCCGTGGAAGCGGCTCGGATCCTTCACGCGGTAGAACAACTGCTTGCCGTCGAACTTGTCGATGCCTTCCACCTTCACGGTACGCGGCTGGAACGAACCCACGCCGGCGGCGATGAAGATGGTCTTGGTGATGAAGCGCGTGCCGGTCGAGGTCTCGACGAAGAAACGGCCRTCCTCGCGGCGCTCCACGACGGCGACTTCCTGGCCCAGGTGGAACGTGGGCTCGAACGGCTCGATCTGCTTGAGCAGGTTGTCGGTCAGCTCCTGGCCCGTACAGATGGGCACGGCCGGGATGTCATAGATGGGCTTGTCCGGGTACAGCTCCACGCACTGGCCGCCCACTACCTTGAGCGAGTCGATCACGTGCGCCTTGATTTCGAGCAGACCCAGTTCGAAGACCTGGAACAGGCCAACGGGGCCGGCGCCAACGATCAGCGCGTCGATTTCCAGCGGCTGGCCGCCGGGATTGCCGCCGGCCTGCTGGGTCGCGTCGGCCACGGGATTTGGAATGCTCAAGTCCATATTCGTCCTGATACGTTTGTGGGCACGCTGTGCCCGGTATTGCGGAAAGCGCGTGGGGCGGCTTTCTTGTTGTGGTGTTGCCGGGCTCAGCGCTGCAGGTATTGCAGCTTGTCGGTGGCGTCCTTCCATTCCTCGGCCTCGGCCAGCGGGGCCTTGGTCTTGGTGATGGACGGCCACGAACGGGCCAGTTCGGCGTTCAGATCGATGAAATTCTGCTGATCGCCGGGGACGTCTTCCTCGGCATAGATCGCGTTGACCGGGCACTCGGCCACACACACGGCGCAGTCGATGCATTCGTCAGGGTCGATGGCCAGGAAGTTCGGGCCTTCGCGGAAACAATCGACCGGACACACATCAACGCAGTCGGTGTAGCGGCAACGGATGCAGGATTCGGTGACAACGTGAGTCATTTCGGTTCCAAAAAGCGGATCGGTCTTCGATGGGAAACAGTTCAGGCCACTTGTGATGCCGCCGCGCCCGGCCGCCGGACACGCGCGCACGCGCATGTCAATCGGTGGAAGTCGGGGCGCACGGGGGCCGTGGCCTTTCAAAGACCGATATTGTATCCGAGCCTTCCCGCAAGGATAGCGAGTCTATATAGCCGGGTCAGATAGTTTTCTTATTTCTTTATGTGCTTTTGGGCGCGAACCGGCCAAAAATGGCCCAGAATCGGCCTCGCAACCGCCTGTTGCGCCACGAAAGGCCCGCAACGGACTAGTATTCCCCTGTGTGGCCCGGGGGCTTTCGGGTCATTTTTTCGCCTTCTAGCTCGATTTTCGGGACGCGCCATGCCGATTTCGTACCGCCTGACCTGCCTGCTGATCGCCATTTCGCTGGCGCCGGCCGCCGGCGCGCAGCCGATGGGCGGAGGCGGCGGGAATATGGCCGACAGCGTTGTCTCGCGGCTCGTGGCATGGCGGGCGCGCACCGACCAGCCCGTGGCGCTGGCCGCGCTGACCGCCTTCGACTGGGACAGTTTCAGCGTGGTGCGGGCCCCGGCCGGCGACAGCATGGCCAACTGCAGCCGCGAGGGCCTGGTGCCGTGCGGGCCGGAATTGCATCCGCCGCCGGGCACGCAGGTGCAGGTGCTGCGGTTCGACCGGGCCGGCCAGCAGGTCTATCAGGAGCGGATCATGGTGCCATTGGGCAATTTTGCCGATCCGCTGCCCTCCGCGGTCACCCGCGCGCGGGCCACGCTGGTCACCTGCGCCGATGGCGGCGGCGCGCCGCTCTGGTGCCTGCAGTCGGGCGCGCAGCCGGGGGTGTCGACGGGCACGCAGCCGGGCCTGCGCTGGCTCGATGGCAGCTAGTCCATCCCGGGGCCTTCCCTGGCCATTCGGCCAGTTTCGGTTAGCATGTGGACCTCGTCCCCGGCATGCCGTTTGCGCCACGCTATGATCATCCGCTCCCTGCTAGACACCGACCTGTACAAGTTCACGATGATGCAGGTGGTGCTGCACCGCTTCCCGCAGGCCCAGGTCGAGTACCGGTTCAAATGCCGCAACGCGGGCGTCGACCTGACCCCGTATATCGACGAAATTCGCGCCGAAGTGGCCAGCCTCTGCCAGCTCCGCTTCACCGAGGAAGAGCTCGACTACCTGCGCAGCATGCGCTTCATCAAGAGCGATTTCGTCGATTTCCTGGCCCTGTTCCACCTGAGCGAAAAGCACGTCGCGATCACGGCGTCCGAGAAGGGCGGCGGCGAAATCGACATCACGATCCGCGGCCCGTGGCTGCACACGATCCTGTTCGAGGTGCCGTTGCTGGCCATCGTCAACGAGGTCTATTTCCGCCGTACCCAACCGGAGCCGGATCTGGCCGAGGGTCGTCGGCGCCTGGAGACCAAGCTCGCGCTGCTGAAGGCGGCACCGTACGCCGACTGCGTGATTGCGGACTACGGCACCCGCCGGCGTTTCTCGGGCGGCTGGCAGGAAGAGGTGCTGCTGACCTCGCGCGGCGTCCTTGGCGCGCAGCTCGCCGGTACCAGCAACGTCCACTTCGCGCGGCTGCACAATATGACCCCGCTCGGCACCATGGCCCACGAGTACCTGCAGGCCTGCCAGGCGCTCGGCCCGCGCCTGCGCGACTCGCAGGTCTACGCGCTCGACCACTGGGCGCAGGAGTATCGCGGCGACCTGGGCATCGCCTTGTCCGATACCTATGGATTCGATGCCTTCCTGCGCGATTTCGATCTCTTCTTCTGCAAACTGTTCGATGGCGTGCGGCACGATTCGGGCGATCCGCTCGAGTGGGGCGAGCGCATGCTCGCGCATTACGCCTACCACCGCGTCGATCCGCGCAGCAAGACGCTGATCTTCAGCGATGCGCTCAACATCCCCAAGGTCATCGAGCTGTACGAGCGCTTCCGCGGCCGCTGCAAGCTGGCGTTCGGCGTGGGCACCAACCTGACCAACGACCTCGGCTACACGCCGCTCCAGATCGTCATCAAGATGGTGCGATGCAACGGCCAGCCCGTGGCGAAGCTCTCGGACACGCCCGAGAAGACCATGTGCGACGACCCCGGCTACCTGGCCTACCTGCGCCAGGTGTTCGCGATTCAGCCCCCGGCTTAACAACATTCACGCCCGGCGGCGCCCGCGTGCCGGCGCGGCCTTCTATAATCGGCCAGCCCCAGGAACCAACCCCTTACGCCATGGAAACCAACGCCGCCCGTGACCGCATCTTCGCCCGCATCCGCGCCGCCCAGGGCAGGGGGGCGAAGGTGACCACCGGCGAGCGCGAGGCCGTGGACGACTATCTCGCACGCCATCCGCAGGGCCCACAGCCGGACATCGCCGCCGATCGCATCGAGGCGTTCAGCCTGCAGGCGCAGAAGATGGCGTCCACCGTGGAGCGCGTGGCCACGCTGGCCGACGTGCCGGGCGCCGTCTCGCGCTATCTGGATGGCCTGGGCCTCGTGCGCCGCGCCGTGGCGTGGGACAGCCTGGGCGACCTGCCGTGGCAGGCGCAGGGGCTGGACGTGGCATGCCGGCCGCCGGCGCGCGATCCGCAGGTCGATCATGATCATGGCGACCTCGTCGGCATCACCGGCTGCTTCGTGGCGATTGCCGAGACCGGCTCGCTGATGCTGCTGTCGGGGCCGCAGACCTTCGCCTCGGCCGCGCTGCTGCCCGAGACCCATATCGCCGTGGTGCCGATTTCGCGCATCGTGGCGAACCTCGAGGAAGCCTTCGCGCGCATGCGTGCCGAGCATGGCCAGCTGCCGCGCGCCACCAATGTCATCAGCGGCCCGTCACGCACGGGCGACATCGAGCAGACCATCGTCCTCGGCGCCCATGGCCCGTACCGCGTGCACGTGATCCTCGTCGACCAGGACTGAGGGACAGCGCAGGTCCAATCCGAGGGCCGCCGGGCGTCACATTCCGGGTAATTCCAGCAGCATTTTCAGACCAGTCTCAAAGGGGTTTGCTTTACACTGGCCGCTTTCGAGACAAGGAGAACCTGCCCGATGATGCGACGCGCACGACGTGCCCTGGCACCGTGGCCCACCGCGATGCTTGCGGTCATCGCCCTGTTTCCGTCCATGGCCGGTGCCGCCGAGATCGATGGCGCCACGCTGTCGCCGCTCTGGGGCGTGCCGTTCGCCGGCGTTCTGCTGTCCATCGCGCTGTTCCCGCTGCTGGCCCCGCACTTCTGGCACCACCATTACGGCAAGGTGGCCGCGGCCTGGGGCGCGCTGTTCCTGGTGCCGTTCGCCATGCAGTTCGGCGTCCATGCCGCCGTGGCCAACACGGTGCACGCGCTGCTAGGCGAGTACATCCCGTTCATCGTGCTGCTGGGGTCGCTGTATGTGGTGGCCGGCGGCATCTGCGTGCGTGGCAACCTGCACGGCACGCCCCGGCTGAACACCGGCATCCTCGCGCTCGGGACCGTGCTGGCCAGCCTGATGGGCACCACCGGTGCGGCCATGCTGCTGATCCGGCCGCTGCTGCGCGCCAACGACAACCGCCGCCATGTGGCACACGTCGTGGTGTTCTTCATCTTCCTGGTGGCCAACGCGGGCGGTTCGCTGACGCCGCTCGGGGATCCGCCGCTGTTCCTGGGCTTCCTGAAGGGCGTCGAGTTCACATGGACGCTGCGCAACATCTTCCCCGAGACGGTGTTCCTGTGCGTGGCGCTGCTGGCGCTGTTCTATGTGGTCGACCGCCACTACTTCCTGAACAAGGAAGAGGAACTGCCGCGGGCGCAGGACCCCACGCCGGATTCCACGCGCCTTCAGATCGACGGCAAGATCAACTTCCTGCTGCTGGTGGGCGTGCTGGCACTGGTGCTGATGAGCGGGCTGTGGAAGCCGGGCATCGTATTCGACGTGATGGGCACCGAGGTCACGCTGCCGGCGCTGATCCGTGATGTGCTGTTGGTGGGGATTACCATCGTGTCGCTGGTCGCCACGCCGCATAGCGCGCGCAGCGGCAACGAGTTCAACTGGGAGCCGATCCTCGAAGTGGGCAAGCTGTTCGCGGGCATCTTCCTGACGATCATCCCGGTCATCGCGATGCTCAAGGCCGGCACCGACGGCGCGTTCGCGGCGGTGATCCACGCGGTTAGCGATTCCTCCGGCCAGCCCATCGACAGCATGTACTTCTGGGCGACCGGTATCCTGTCCTCGTTCCTGGACAACGCGCCGACCTACCTGGTGTTCTTCAACACCGCCGGCGGCGACCCCGCCACCCTGATGACGCGCGACGCCTCGACGCTCGCCGCCATCTCGGCCGGCGCGGTGTTCATGGGCGCCAATACCTATATCGGCAATGCCCCCAACCTGATGGTGAAGGCCATTGCCGAAAGCCGCGGCGTGCGCATGCCGAGTTTCTTCGGCTACATGGCATGGTCCGGCGCCGTGCTGCTGCCGCTGTTCCTGGTGATGACGTTCCTCTTTTTCCACGTGTGACTGCCATGAAGCCCTCCGTCCTCGTTACCCGCGCGATCTACACCGACGTCATCGAACGTCTTTCGCAATATTTCGATGTCGACAGCAACCAGGAAGACCTGGTGCTGGACGCCGCCGCACTGAAGGCCCGCCTCGCGGGCAAGGCCGGCGTGCTGGCCAATGCGGCGGACAAGATCGACGGCGCGGTCGTTGCCGCGCTGCCGCAGCTGCGCGCGGTGTGCAACATGGCGGTCGGCTACAACAATCTCGACGTTCCGGCCCTCACCGCCGCCGGCGTGGTGGCGACCAACACGCCCGACGTGCTGACCGAAACCACGGCCGACTTCGGCTGGGCATTGCTGATGGCCACCGCCCGCCGCGTGACGGAGTCCGAGCATTACCTGCGGGCCGGCAAGTGGAAGCGCTGGAGCTACGACATGCTCGTGGGCATGGACGTCTACGGCAGCACGCTCGGCATCCTTGGCATGGGTCGTATCGGACAGGCGCTGGCCCGCCGCGCGGCCGGCTTCGGCATGAACGTGCTGTATCACAACCGCAGCCAGCTGCCGGCGGAGACCGAGCGCGCGCTCAATGCGCGCTACGTCAGCAAGGCGGAGCTCCTTGCGCAGACGGATCACCTCGTGCTGGTGCTGCCGTACAGCCCGGAGAGCCATCACGCGATTGGCGCGGCAGAGCTGGCGGCGATGAAGCCGACCGCCACCCTGATCAACCTCGCGCGCGGTGGCATCGTCGACGACGCCGCGCTGGCCGCCGCATTGCGCGATGGCCAGATCTTCGCGGCCGGCCTGGACGTGTTCGAGGGCGAGCCGAGCGTCCACCCAGACCTGCTGACCGTGCCAAACGTGGTGTTGACGCCGCATATCGCGAGCGCATCGGAAAAGACGCGTCGCGCGATGGCCAATCTGGCCGCCGACAACCTGATCGCGGCACTCGATGCCGGCCCCAAGGCAGGCAACCCGCCTTCGGTGATCAACCCAGAGGTCATGGCGCGCCGCCGCTGAATCGGATATTCCTGAATTGATGACGTTGATTTCCGTCCTGACGCTTGCCGCCACCCTCGTGGCGGTAATCCTGCTGGCGGTGCTGCTGTGGCGCGCGCGCGCCGGGGCGGCATCCGCGGAACTGCTTGATGGCCTCGACCGGCTCGAGCGCGTGTTGCGTGGCGAAGTGAGCGCGGCCGCCCGGGATGGCCGCGACGAGTCTGGTCGGCAGATGCTGCGCTTCCAGCAGACCTTGTCGGCGCACCTGACCAGTATTGCCACGGTGCAGAACCAGCAAATCGCGCAGATGTCCGAGTCCAACGATCGCAGGCTGGCCGAGGTGCGGACCACGCTTGAGCAGAAGCTGCGCGACATCGAGGCAAATAACGCCGCGAAACTGGAGGAAATGCGACGCACCGTGGACGAGAAGCTCCATGCGACGCTCGAGCAGCGGCTCGGCGAGTCGTTCAAGCTGGTGTCGGACCGTCTGGAGCAGGTGCATCGTGGGCTGGGCGAGATGCAGGTGCTGGCGCAGGGCGTGGGCGATCTCAAGCGGGTGCTGACCAACGTGAAGTCGCGCGGCACGTGGGGTGAGGTGCAGCTTGAGATGCTGCTGGAACAGATCCTCACGGCAGACCAGTACGGCAAGAATGTCGAGACCGTGCGCAACTCGGGGGCGCGGGTCGAGTTCGCGATCCGGTTGCCGGGCCGTGACCCGTCCAGCGGACCGGTCTGGCTGCCGATCGATGCGAAATTTCCGAAGGAGCAGTACGAGCGCCTTGTCGATGCCCAGGAGCACGGTGACGTTGACGGCGTGGCCGTGGCCGGCCGTGAACTCGAGGTGGCGCTGCGCCGGGAGGCACAGTCGATTGCCGAGAAATATCTGGCGCCGCCGGCCACCACTGACTTCGCGATCCTGTTCCTGCCGACCGAGGGGCTTTACGCCGAGGTGCTGCGCCGCCCGGGCCTGACGGACCTGCTGCAACGCGATTTCCGCGTAACCGTGGCCGGGCCGACCACGCTGACCGCCTTGCTCAACAGCCTGCAGATGGGCTTCCGGACCTTGGCGCTGGAAAAGCGTTCCAGCGAGGTGTGGGAAGTGCTGGGTGCCGTCAAGACCGAATTCGGCAAGTTTGGCGAGGTGCTGGCCAAGACGCGCGATACGCTGGTGCGCGCGGCGCGCAATATCGAACAGGCCGAGGTGCGGACCCGTCAGATGGAGCGCAAGCTGCGCACGGTGGAGGCGCTGCCCGGGGAACTCGCCGAACAGCTTTTGGGAACCGCCGCAACGGCGGGATCACCGGAGGAAGTGCAAGCACCTCCGTCCCAGGAGGACGCCGGCGGGGCGCAAGCCGCCAACGGCGACGTTACTGGTGATCTTCGGGCGTGAGTTCGCGCACGTGCACTTCGATACCGCCGAAGCGGGCGGCTACCCAGTTGTAGGCCTTGCAGCCGAGCCACAACAGGCCGAAGCCAATCAGTGCATTCAGGATCAGCGCGGTGAAAACCGTAATCCCCGGCAGGTCGCCATAGCGGATAAAGGCCACGAACAGGCCCATCGCCACGATTGGCACCGAGAAGCACAAATAGACCAGGACCAGTGCGCGCGCGGTCTTGACGGGGTGGAGGTACGCGATCTCCTGATTCATGACGACAGACAAGATATTGGGGAGTTGATTTTTCGTGCTGCAAGTGTAGCGACTGGGGCTTGCGACGCATAGTCCGTCACTCGCGGGGCGCACAAAAAACGACACCGCAACGTGCGCTGTCATACGACGACCGCCGATTCGGTCATTGATTCCGCTCATCAATGCGGCGCACCTATGCCTTGGGTGTTCCGCATGGCGGATTGCAACGAATTACATCAGCCCGTCGAACAGCATCACCTCGACCAGATCGCCAGCCGCGACGGCGTCCTGCTCGTGGCCCAGCACGATGAAGCAGTTGGCCTCGCTCATCGACCGCAGCACGCCCGAGCCTTGCTGGCCGGTGATACGGACTTCCCAGCCGCCATCGGCCGCCGGCGCCAGGATGCCGCGCTGGTATTCCGTGCGGCCGGGCTTCTTGCGGATGGCTGCCGCGCTGCGCACGCGCATCAGCGGCAGCGGCGGCACGTTGGCGCCCATCTGTCGGTGCAACGCGCCGCGCACGAAGTGGTAGAAGGTGACCATCACGGCCACGGGGTTGCCGGGCAGGCCGAAGAGCAGGGCCTCCCGACCGTTCGATGCAATGCGTCCGAATGCCATCGGGCGGCCCGGACGCATGGCGATCTTCCAGAAAGTGACATCGCCCAGCCGCGCCATGATCTGCTTGGTGTAGTCGGCTTCGCCCACGGACACGCCGCCAGACGTGATCACCGCATCGGCGTTTTCGCAGGCACTGCGGAATGCGGCTTCGAGCGCGGCGGGGTCGTCGCGGACCACGCCCATGTCGATCAACTCGACATTGAGCCGCCGCAGCATGCCGTGCAGCGTGTAGCGGTTGGAGTCGTAGACGCAGCCGGGGCCGAGTGGCTCGCCAATCGAGCGCAGTTCGTCGCCGGTGGAGAAAAACGCCACGCGCAGCCGGCGCCGGACCTTGATTTCGGCCACGCCGAGCGATGCCAGCAGGCCGAGGTCCGCCGGTTGGAGAATGCGGCCGGCGGCCAGTGCCGCCTGACCGCGGGCCAGGTCTTCGCCGCGCAGCCGGCGGTTGTCACCGGGGCGCACGGCATCGGCCGCAAAACGGATCTGGTTGCCGCCCGCCTGCACATCCACGAATTCCTGCGGCACCACAGTGTCGCAACCATCGGGCATGATCGCGCCGGTCATGATGCGCACCGCCTGGCCCGCCGTGGGCGCCGCGTCGAGCGCATTGCCGGCGTAGGCCGTGCCGATGACTTCCAGGACCACGTCGCCGCCGGATGCCAGCGCAGCGCTCTGGAAGGCGTATCCGTCCATCGCCGAGTTGTCGTGAGCGGGCACGTCGATGGAGGAGATCACGTCCTCGGCCAGCACGCGGTCGAGCGCGGTGCGAATCGCCAGTTGCTCGGTGCCGCGCACCGGCTCGATCACCTGGCCGATAATCGCGTTGGCCTGGGCCACGGGCAGGGCGGTCGGGTCGTAGTCAGAAAGGCAGGAGATGACGGATTGCAGGGATGGCATGAGCAGTCTGCGGCGAAAAGAAGCGAAAACAGCGAAAAATGGCGGAGAACGCGGGGGAAAACGCGGGTAAGGGCGGATGCCCGAGTCTAACCCGCGCGATGCGCTCAGCGGGCCTCGTGTGTGCGTAGTTCGTCCAGCGTATTGATGTTGGCGAACGCGTCGGCGTCGGGGAACGGCACCTCCGCGAGCCGGTGGCTGGCCGCCCAGGTTTCGATCTTGCGCCCGCCGCCATTGATGTAGGCGATCAGGCTATCGAGCGCAGTGACCGGCATCAGGCAGAACACCGGCTGGGTTTGCCGGTGCCCGTCGGCATCCACCGTGACCGGAATCGCCATCTCGGCACCTTCGGCCTCGATCGCCTGCGCCAGCCGCTCGACGAGGTCGGTGGGCAGGAACGGCGTATCGCACGGCGCCGTGACGAGCCAGCCGGTGCTGCACTGCTCGAGCCCGGCCATCATGCCGGCCAGCGGGCCCGCGAAATCGGGCACGGAGTCGGTGACCACGGGCACCCCGAACGACTCGTAGGCGGCGAGGTTGCGATTGGCGTTGATCAGCATCGCGCCGGTCTGCGGTGTCAGGCGCATCAGCGTGTGCATCGCCATCGGCACGCCGCGCAGCGGTTGCAGGCCTTTGTCGGTGCCACCCATGCGGCTACCCCGGCCGCCGGCCAGGATCAGGCCCGTGATGTCTTCGCGTGCGATCATGACTTTCGGAAAGTTGTGAGGCGGCGCCGGGGGCCGGGATGGCCCGGGTCAGCCGCCAATGTAGGACATCTCGATTTTGCGTTCGGCGCGCGCCAGGCGCACGGCCGGATCGCCTCGCTGCTCGGAATAGTTGTCGGTGCGGCCTTGCCAGACCTGGGCGATGGCATTAGCGATTTCCAGGTCGCTATGGCCGCCGCGCAGCAGCGCGCGCAGGTCGTAGCCCTCGGTGGCGAACAGGCACAGGTACAGGCGGCCCTCGGTGGACAGCCGGATGCGGCTGCAATCGCCACAGAACGCGTGCGTCACGCTCGAAATCACGCCGATTTCGCCCGCGCCATCGCGATAGCGCCAGCGCTCGGCCGTCTCGCCCGAGTAGTTGGCGGGAATCACCTCGAGCGGAAATACTTCGTCAATCCGCCGCACCACGTCGGCGGAAGGTAATACTTCGTCCATTTGCCAGTGGTTGCTGGCGCCAACGTCCATGAATTCGATGTAGCGGACGATGATGCCGCTGCCACGGAAATGGCGGGCCATCGGCACGATTTCGGCGTCGTTGGTGCCGCGCTTGACCACCATGTTGACCTTTATCGGCGCCAGGCCGACGGCTTGGGCGGTCTCGATGCCGTCCAGAACGTCGCGCACCGCGAAGTCAACGTCGTTCATCTTGCGGAACGTGGCGTCGTCGATGGCGTCCAGGCTCACGCTCACGCGCGACAGGCCGGCATCGCGCAACGACTGCGCCTTGCGCCCCAGCAGCGACGCATTGGTGGTCAGCGTCAGGTCCAGCGGCTTGCCCGAGACGGTCTCGATGCGCGCCAGCATTTCCACGAGTTTTTCGATGTTCTTGCGCAGCAGCGGCTCGCCGCCGGTCAGCCGGATCTTTTCCACGCCCTGCGACACGAACAGGCGCGCGGTGCGTTCGATCTCCTCGAAACTCAGCAACTCGGAATGCGGCAGGAAGGTGTAGTCCTTGTCGAACACCTCCTTGGGCATGCAATACACGCAGCGGAAGTTGCAGCGGTCCGTCACCGAGATACGCAGATCGTGCAGCGGCCGGCCGCGGGTGTCCGCCACGAGGCCCGAGGGTGTGTCGAGGCGGGACGGAATGCTTGGCACCATCGAGCGATAGCGATGGTCGCGCAGGTCGAGGATGGGAATGACGGTGTCGGTCATGGCCTGGGGGTGGCGACGCCGCTCTCCGGCGCGATGTGTGCATCCGGGGCGGTTCTGTCTGCCATTCTAGCCGAGGTGGCTGACGCGCCGGCGGCGACCGTGCACTTCGCAGGGGCACAGTGGGGCGGTGGCGGCGCCAGTACAGCGGTGTGATGCCCGCATCATATGTGGCGCCCCATGAAAAAAGGGACGGCTTCGGCCGTCCCTTTTCCCTTTTGGGCTGCCAGCTTGCGCTGGCCGACCTTACTGCTGTTGCTGCTGCTGGTCGCGCTGAGCGTCAGTTTCGACCATGACCATCGGACCTTCCGGCAGCGGGGGCAGCGGCTTGCGCTCGCGTTGCACACGCGGGGCCGGTGCTACGTTGGCGGCGGCGGCCTGGGCGGATTGCAGCTTGGCGGTGTCCGTGTGCACCCACTGGAGGCCGGCCGAAGCCAGCATCGGCTCGAGGGCATCGGCACGCAGCGGGGCGGCGGCCGGTGCTGCCACCGGGGTCGGCGCGACGGCAGGCGTCGCGATGACCGGCTCGGCAACCGGGGCGGCCACGATCGGGGCTGCCACGACCGGCGCAGCTTCGACCGGCGCCGGTGCCGGGGCTTCCACCGCCGGGGCGGTGTAGACCGGTGCGGGCGTCACGACCGGCGCGGCTTCGGGGGCGCTGACCGGTGCGAACACCGGTTCGGCCACCGGGGCCGGGCTCACGGGCTGGGCCGGTTGGCTCGGTTGGGCGTAGGCGGCCGGTTCCACACGGGCCACGGTTTCCACCGTCTCACGCGTTTCCACGGCTTCGGTGACTTCGGCGACTTCCGCCACGTGGGCCACGCGGGGGACTTCAGCCACTTGGGCCACGGCAACCGGTTCCGGCTGGGCCACGACTTGCGGTGCAGCCTGGGCGGCCACCGGGGCGAATTCCGTCTCGGTCACGCCTGCGGCCACTTCGGCCAGGTTGGACGTGTCGTTGGCGTCGCCATTCTCGCCGTTTTCGCCATCGGCGCCTTGCACACCATCTTCGCGCTCGCGGCGATAGCGGTTACGGCCACGACGGTTACGGCGGCGGCGTTCTTCGCCCTCAGCACCTTCCGTCGCCACGGCTTCCACGCCTTCCGGCAGTTCCGTCGCGGCGGCGGCTGCCACCACGGCCACGGCCGGAGCGGCTTGCGCCGCTTCGAATGCGGTCTGCGGCGCGCCTTCGGCGTTCAGGGCTTCCTCGGTCTCGCGGGTATCGCCACGCTCACGTTGACGTTCGCGTTGACGCTCGCGGCGTTCCTGGTTGCGCTCGCGGCGGTTGCCTTCCTGGCGGGCTTCGCCACCTTCGGGCTGACGGGCGATGGCCGGCGTGGCCTGCTGGCCGTCGCGCGGGGCGCGTGCCGGACGCTCACCACGTTCGGTGCGCTCGGTGCGCTCGGTGCGTTCACCACGCTCAGTCCGCTCGCCACGTTCTGCACGATCCCCGCGTTCCGCGCGCTCACCACGCTCGGCGCCACGTTGTTCACTGCGCTCGCCACGTTCACCGCGTTGGCCACGGCCCTGGCGTTCACCACGCTCGCCGCGTTCACCACGTTGTTCGCGATCACCGCGTTCGCCACGTTCACCGCGTTCGCCACGACCTTGGCCACGGCCTTCGCCGCGACCTTCGCCACGCTGGCCGCGTTCGCGACGACCGTCGCCGCGTGCCTGGGCGTCAGCGGCCGGCTTGGCCGGCTCGGCCACCGGGGCGGCGGCCGGACGTGCGCCGAACAGACCCTTCAGCCAGCCGATGAAACCGCCGGCTGCCACGGGCTGCGTGGCCGGTACCGGCCTTGCCGCAGCGGCTTCCGGGCGCGGAGCGCGCTCGGGGCGGGGCACCGACACCGGGGCCGGCGCGTCGGGCGTAATGCCCTTGACTGCGGCTTCCTGGCGCGGACGCGCATCTTCCTTCTTGCGGCTGCTGTAGCTCGTGTCCGCCTCGAGTTCCTTGGCGGCGGCCTCGGCCATGCGATAGCTGGCCGTGGATTCCTCCAGGCGCGGATCGTCGTGGCGCAGGCGCTCCAGCTTGTAGTGCGGCGTCTCCAGGTGCTTGTTCGGGATCAACAGCACGTTCACCTTGAAGCGCAGCTCGATCAGGTTGATTTCCTGACGCTTTTCGTTCAACAGGAAAGCGGCCACTTCCACCGGCACCTGGCAGTGGATGGCGGCCGTGTTTTCCTTCATCGCCTCTTCCTGGATGATGCGCAGCACCTGCAGGGCGGACGATTCGGTATCGCGGATGTGACCTGTTCCATTGCAACGCGGGCAGGTGATGTGCGAGCCTTCCGACAGCGAAGGACGCAGGCGCTGGCGCGACAGTTCCATCAGGCCGAAGCGGCTGATCTTGCCCATCTGCACGCGGGCGCGGTCGTGGCGCAGGGCGTCCTTCAGGCGCGTTTCCACGTCCTTCTGGGCCTTGCTGGACTCCATGTCGATGAAGTCGATCACGATCAGGCCGCCCAGGTCGCGCAGGCGCAGCTGGCGGGCGATCTCGTCGGCCGCTTCCACGTTCGTGCGCAGCGCCGTTTCCTCGATGTCCGCGCCCTTGGTGGCGCGGGCCGAGTTCACGTCAACGGAAACCAGGGCTTCGGTATGGTCGATCACGATGGCGCCGCCGGACGGCAGCATCACCATGCGGGAATAGGCAGACTCGATCTGGTGTTCGATCTGGAACCGCGAGAACAGGGGCACGTCGTCCCGGTACTTCTTCACGCGGTTCATGTTGTCAGGCATGACCACGCTCATGAAAGCGCGTGCCTGTTCATAGATCTCGTCGGTATCGATCAGGATCTCGCCGATATCGGGCTGGAAATAGTCGCGAATGGCGCGGATGACCAGGCTCGATTCCAGATAGATCAGCAGCGGGGCCTTGTTGTCGCCGGCGGCGCCGTCGATGGCCTTCCACAGCTGCAGCAGGTAGTTCAGGTCCCACTGCAGTTCCTCGGCCGCGCGGCCGATGCCGGCGGTGCGGGCGATGATGCTCATGCCGTCCGGTACGGTCAGCTGGCCCATCGTCTCGCGCAGTTCCTGGCGGTCCTCGCCCTCGATGCGGCGCGATACGCCACCGCCACGCGGGTTGTTCGGCATCAGCACCAGGTAGCGGCCGGCCAGCGAGATAAAGGTGGTCAGGGCGGCGCCCTTGTTGCCGCGCTCTTCCTTCTCGACCTGGACGATCAGTTCCTGGCCTTCGTGCAGGGCGTCCTGGATGCGCGCGTTGCGCACGTCCACGCCGTCCTTGAAGAACGCGCGGGCCACTTCCTTGAACGGCAGGAAGCCGTGGCGCTCTTCGCCGTAGTTGACGAAGCAGGCTTCCAGCGAGGGCTCGATGCGGGTGATGACGCCCTTGTAGATGTTGCCCTTGCGCTGCTCGCGCCCGGCGGTTTCGATGTCGATATCGATCAGTTTCTGACCATCGACGATCGCGACGCGCAATTCTTCCTGTTGCGTCGCGTTGAACAGCATGCGTTTCATCGCAATACCTCATTCCAGTGTCGCGGAAGTCACACGAAAGGTGTCCGCGACGATCCATGGAACACGCGAGGAAATAGAGCGGGGGCGGGAGAATTGCCGGAGTCGCCGGCGCGCAATACGACGCGGCCGGGCGGGGCGCGGGTGAAAGAGAGAGGCTGTCGACGTCTAGGCAGGCGTCCGCTGGGTCGGGGAGAGCGCCATGGCACTGCTCCTGATACAGCGACTTGCGGCGGATGCCCGGAATGGCCGGGGGCGATGCGGCAACGCACAATGCAAACGGCACTGGCTTCGCGGCATCGCGGCCGGCCGGGAATGGCCAAGACGCGTCAAAGAGCAAGTTTTCCGGACGCGGCAAGCGGGGCCGAATGTCAACCTGACCTGTCTCCTGGCGGGCGCGCCGCTGCTTCTTGGAGTTCTGCGACCGGGCGCCGGTAATACGACTAGCCGATATTGCAGGTCGGTTGGCAGGCTCGCCTGCCGGCCGGCACCGAGTTCCCGGTGCGGGCGGTCTTCTCTCACCGATGTGGATGCCTGTCGGGCATCCACATTGAATTCTGTTCTACCTGGATCACTCTGTTTCCACGTGCCCGCCGTTTCTCGCCGAAGCTGCCTCTGGGCAACTTCCTGCGCGCCGGCGCGGCGCGTGCGTGCTGCTGATTTCCACCATTTGCCCATCTGGCGCCTGCGGGGTACGCAAAATGCGGGAGACGGGCCGGGTTGATGGCAACCCGAAGTGTAAAATGCGTGATCCTGCGCGGATATTGGTGGCAATCCCCATCGGTCTCGCCACCCGCCAGCCCAACGTGGGCCCGCGCCTATATTGCTCACAGAATCGCTTACACAGGTCGTGCGCTGCCGGTCTTTGGCCGGAACAGCCGGGAAATTATATTGAAAATGAATGAGTTACGCCATCAAATTGAAAAGGAGCCGCGCGTCGCGCCCGGCGCGCTCCAGGTGGTGTACGTCACGGTGGACGAAAGTGCCGAGGGCCAGCGCATCGACAACTTCCTGCTGAAGGTCTCCAAGGGTGTGCCCAAGAGCCATATCTACCGGGTATTGCGCTCGGGCGAGGTACGCGTGAACAAGGGCCGGATCGACGCCACTTACCGGCTGAAGCTGGGTGATGTGATCCGGATCCCGCCCATGCGGGTGGCGGAAAAGGCACAGGATGCCGATGCTTTCGTGCCGTCCTCGGAATTCCCAATCCTGTTCGAGGACGCCTGGCTGCTGATTATCGACAAGCCGGCCGGCGTGGCCGTCCATGGCGGCTCGGGCGTGGCGTTCGGGGTGATCGAGCAGTTGCGCCGCGCGCGGCCCGAGGCGAAGTTCCTGGAACTGGTACACCGGCTGGATCGGGAGACGTCCGGCATCCTGATCCTGGCCAAGAAGCGTTCGGCGCTGGTGCACCTGCACGAGCAGATGCGCGGCACGGGCATGGACAAGCGCTACTTCGCGTGCGTAGCCGGCGAATTCCAGAATACGCGGCAGCACGTCAAGCTCTCGCTATATAAATACAGCACGCCCGACGGCGAGCGGCGCGTGCGCGTGCAGGCCGATGGGCTGACCGCGCACACCATCTTCAACAAGGTGGAGGCCTTCCCGGGCTACACCCTGCTCGAGGCCGAACTGAAGACCGGCCGCACGCACCAGATCCGCGTGCACTTGCAGGCGTCCGGCTTCCCGATCGTCGGCGATGAGAAGTACGGCGATTTTGCGCTTAATAAGGCACTTTCGCGCAGCAATGCCAAGCCTGGCATCAAGCGGATGTTCCTGCACGCGCACCGAATGACGCTGGCGCACCCGTCCACGGGCGAGCCGCTGACCGTTTCGGCGCCGTTACCCGCCGAGTGTGTTGATTTTCTGCAACAATTGCGTCAACACCGCGCTGCGGACTGACGCGTCGCATCGCCGCCTCTGCAGCCGCCACACCACTTTCCGCATCGACCAAGGACCTCAATGGCCAGGCAGCGCTTCGACCTGATCGTCTTCGACTGGGATGGAACCCTCATGGATTCCACCCCGACCATCGCCAAATGCATCCAGCTGGCCAGCCGCGACCTGGGCCTGCCCGTGCCGGACGACAGCGCTGCGAGCCACGTGATCGGGCTTGGGCTGAAGGACGCGCTGTCCTATGCCGTGCCCACGCTCGACCCGGCCGACTATCCGCGGCTGGCCGAGCGCTACCGCTACCACTTCCTCACGCGCGATGCGGACCTCGTGCTGTTCGATGGCGTGCGCGAGATGCTCGAGGCCCTGCATGGCGAGCACTACTTCCTCGGCGTGGCCACGGGCAAGACGCGCGTGGGCCTGGAGCGGGCGCTGGCGGCCACCGGCCTCGGCAAGCTGTTCGATGGCACGCGTTGCGCCGACGAGACGTTCTCCAAGCCGCACCCGGCCATGCTGCAGGAACTGACGCGAGAGCTGGGCCAGGACGTGGCGCGCACGGTCATGGTGGGCGATACCACCCATGACCTGCAGATGGCGGTCAACGCCGGCGCGCACGGGCTGGGCGTCTGCTACGGCGCGCATCCGGCCGATTCGCTGCGCGCGATGGCGCCGGTGCACTGCGCCACGTCGATCGCCGATCTCCAGGAATGGCTGCTCACGCATGCCTGAGGCCAGCCTGCCGCCGCACCGCCTGTGCGCCAGCGACGAACTCGTCGATGGCGGCGCCGGCGTGCGGTTCTCGGTGCGCGTGGAAGCGCGCGAGATCGGCGCGTTCGTGGTCCGTTTCGACGGCGTTGCGCATGCCTACCTAAACCAGTGCGCGCACGTGCCGATGGAACTGGACTGGCAGGAGGGGCAGTTTTTCGATAGCGCGGGCCTATACTTGATGTGCGCGACACATGGCGCGGTTTATGCGCCAGACACCGGCCTTTGCGTGGGCGGCCCTTGCCGGGGCGCCGCGCTGGCCAAGCTCCGGACCGAGGAACGTGAGGGTGCTGTCTACTGGCTCCCCGAACCGCCTTTTTACCCGCCCGACGCCACCTGAATGATCCGCCGGGCCGCCGTCTGACTTTATCGAGTCCATCGCATGACAGAACAGCAAAAACCGCCGGTCGAACCGGGTCAAACGCAAGACGAACACGAACAACAGGCCGACGATAGCCAGCGCCTGGAAACGGCCCGGCAGGCCGATTTTCCACTCGAGCACGAGCTGCGCGCCGGGGACGACGCGGCGCGGCGCGAGGCCGACGAGCGCCGCGCGCGGCTGAGCGGGCAGGGCACTGCCGCCCCGGTGGGCGCTGGCAGCGCCACCGGCGGCTGGGAGCGCGACGTGCTGGAGAAGGTGCTGATGGCCACGCTGCGCGAGCAGCGCGCGGCGCGGCGCTGGAAGATCTTCTTCCGGCTGGTCGGGCTGGGCATCCTGGCGCTGATCCTGTACGCGGTGATCGACTTCAAGGGCGATGGTATCGCCAGCACCACGGGGCGCCATACCGCGATGGTGTCGCTGGAAGGCGAGATCGCGGCGGGCACGCCGGCCGGCGCGGAATCGATCAATGCCTCGCTGCAGGCCGCCTTCGCCGATACGAATGCGGCCGGCGTGATCCTCAAGATCAACTCGCCGGGCGGCTCGCCGGTGCAGGCGGGCATCATCAACGACGAGATCAAGCGCCTGCGCACCGTGTATCCGGGCAAGCCGTTCTACGTGGTGGTGGAGGAAATCTGCGCCTCGGGCGGTTACTACGTGGCGGCGGCGGCTGACAAGATCTATGTCGACAAGGCCAGCATCGTCGGCTCGATTGGCGTGCTGATGGATGGCTTCGGCTTCACCGGCCTGATGGAGAAGCTCGGCGTGGAGCGCCGGCTGTACACCGCGGGCGCCAACAAGGGCATGCTCGACCCCTTCTCGCCGCAGGTGCCGCGCCAGAAGGTCTATGCCGAGACCATGCTCAAGGAGATCCACCAGCAGTTCATCGACGTGGTGAAGGAAGGCCGCGGCGACCGGCTGAAGGACGATCCGGACCTGTTCTCGGGCCTGTTCTGGTCCGGCGAGCGCGCCGTGGCGCTGGGTCTGGCCGATGGCGTGGGCAGCACCGACTACGTGGCGCGTGACCTGTTCAAGGCCGAGGATATCGTCGACTACACGGTCAAGGAAAACATCGCCGAGCGCGTGGCCAAGCGGTTCGGCGCGGCCATGGGCAGCGCGGCGATGAAGACCATGATGATGTCGACCGGCGCGCAGTCGCTCCGGTAAGCACGACTAGGCGGCCAGCAGCGAGAAGATCGCCGGCCGCTTTTGCAGGGCAACCCGCTCCGGCCGCCAGGCCGACAGCGGCAGCGTGACGATGGTTTCGGTGGGCAGCGTCAGATCGACGGCCACCGATACCATCGTGGTGCCGGCGCAATGCTGGCGCAGCGCTTCCAGCAGCGCGGCGTTGCGGTACGGGGTCTCGATAAAGACCTGCGTCTGGCGTGCCTTGCGCGAATGCGCTTCCAGTTCCCGCAGCTTGCGCGCGCGCTCGTCGGCGTCCACGGGCAGGTAGCCGTTGAACGCGAAGCTCTGGCCGTTCAGCCCGGAGCCCATCACCGCCAGCAGGATCGAACTCGGCCCCACCAGCGGCCGCACCGTCACGCCGCGCGCGTGGGCCAGCCGGACGAGGTCCGCGCCGGGGTCGGCCACGGCCGGCACGCCGGCTTCGGAGAGCAGGCCGCCATCGCGGCCCCCGGCGATCGGGTCCAGCAGCGCGGCCAGCGCCTCGGCGCGCGTATTCACGTTCAGTTCGCGGATCTCGATCTGTTGGATCGGGTGCGCCAGCGGGCTGGTTTCGCCCAGCTTCTTCAGAAAGGCGCGCGCCGTCTTGGCGTTCTCGGCCACCAGGTAGTCGAGCCGCGCGGCGATCTGCTGCACGCCGGCGGGGATGACATCGGGCAGCGGATCGAATTCGTCGCGCTTGCCGAGCGTGTTGGGGATCAGGAACAGGGTACCGGCCATCGTTCAGGCTCCGAAGAACGGGTAGCCGGCGGCGCGCAGCATGCCGGTCAGCGCGATCAGCGGCAGGCCGATCAGCGCGGTGGGGTCGTCCGATTCCACGCGGGCGAGCAAGGCGATGCCCAGCCCCTCGGCCTTGGCGCTGCCGGCGCAGTCGTAGGGGGTCTCCAGGCGCAGGTAGGCGTCGAGTTCGGCATCGGGCAGGTCGCGGAAGGTCGCCCGGGTCTGCACATCGGCCAGTTGGGCTTCGCCGGTGCGGCTGTCGAGCAGGCATAGCGCCGAATGAAATGTGACGGTTCGTCCACGCATCTGCTGCAACTGGGCCAGCGCCTTCTCGTGGCTGCCGGGTTTGCCGATCTGGGCGCCGTCGAGTGTGCAGACCTGGTCCGAGCCGATAACCAGCGCGCCGGGGTGGCGCGCGGCGATCGCCTCGGCCTTGCGGCGCGAGAGGCGCAGGGCCGTGGCTTCAGGTGCCTCGCCGGCCAGCGGGGTTTCGTCGATGTCTGGCACGGCCACGTCGAACGGAATGCGCAGCCGCGCGAGCAGTTCGCGCCGGTATGGAGAACTCGACCCGAGGATCAGGGGCGGGTGGATAGCGGAGGACGACATATATATAGAGGTAGCGTCGGAAGGAGAGGGGAATGGTCGGTTGTATACTTTGACCGGCTCCCGTTTTTCAGCTTATAATCGCGCGTTTAGCCACACAGGCACATTCGTGCCCGGCCGTGATCGGAAGCCATCGCGGCAGGCGTATCCGCCCTCGATGGCGTGGATCGTCCCAGGTGTGGCAAACAAGGCATTTTTCCAGCGATTCAGCGTACATGAGTCAGCCGACCCAGCCAGCGGCGTCCGCCGCGGCATTCGATCTGCGCGAAACCGATCTGTTCGCCTTCTGCCGCAAGGGTGGCAGCGTGGCGGGCGACGTGGCGACGCGCGATTTGCCGCGCATCTTAGCCGAGACGGCCGCGGATGCGCCAGCATCGGCACCGGACGAGACGTTTCACTACACGCTCACCGGCTTCATGCGCGAGGAAGCTGTGGAAGTTGGCGCAGCGGTGTCGCAGCGGCTGTTCGTCGACGTGACCATGCAAGGCCGGGTCTGGCTCGATTGCCAGCGCTGCCTGCAGGTCTACCCGGAGCCGATCGACACGTCGATGCGCTTCGAGGTCATGGCCAGCGAAGAAGCGGCGGATTCGGCACCCATGGATGACGACGACGTCGACGTGATCGTCGGGTCGAAGAAGTTTTCGCCGCTGGAACTGATGGAAGACGAGGTGCTGCTGGCGTTGCCGTCGGCACCCAAGCATATGGTCTGTCCGGCCGTGCACGAGTCGCTCGTGACCGGCGCGGACGGTGAGGTGGAGCCTGAGGCTCCGCCCGAAGAGGAAAAGCGGCCATCGCCCTTTGCGGCGCTGGCCGGCCTGAAGACGAAGCACTGACGCCGCAACAGAGCGGCCGGCGCACCCGTCCTCGGGTAGCAGGTCAAGCATCCGGCCGGGCCCCGGCTACGCCTCGCGCAGGATGCGTGTGTTAATATCGGAAAATTCTCGAAGGAGTCATCATGGCAGTTCAACAGAACAAGAAGTCGCCGTCCAAGCGCGGCATGCATCGTTCGCACGACCATCTGTCGGTCGCACCCCTGGCCGTTGAGCCGACCACGGGCGAGACCCACCTGCGTCACCACGTGAGCCCGAACGGCTACTACCGTGGCCGCAAGGTCATCAAGACCAAGAACGACTGACCAGGTCGTCTGGCGTGACCCTGTGTCTCGCTCGCGCACGTTGTCAGGTGTAAAACAGGAAAGCGGCAAGCTCGTTGCCGCTTTTTTGTTGGGCGCTCGGCGCCCACCCGGCAACGTATCCGCGCGTCCGGCTGGTTGCGTCCCCGCAAACCGAGGCGGCGGATGCCGGTGCGCATTCCGTATCTGGAAACAATGACGATCAAGCTCGCTATCGACTGCATGGGCGGCGATCACGGAGTGTCCGTGACCGTGCCGGCGGCGATCAGTTTTCTTTCCCGTCACGATGACGCCGAGATGATCCTCGTCGGCTTGCCCGACGCCATCGGCGCGCAGCTCAAGAAGCTGCATGCCACCGATCATCCGCGCGTCACCGTGGTGGCGGCAACCGAGGTCATCACGATGGATGACCCGGTGGAAGTGGCGCTGCGCAAGAAGAAGGACTCTTCGATGCGCGTGGCGGCCACGCAGGTCAAGGAAGGCCGCGCCGACGCGCTCATCTCCGCCGGCAACACCGGCGCGCTGATGGCCGTGTCGCGCTATGTGCTGAAGACGCTCGAGGGCATCGAGCGGCCAGCCATCGCTACGACCATTCCCAATGAGCAGGGCTGGGGCACCACGGTGCTCGACCTGGGCGCCAACGCCGACTGCGAGCCGGGGCACCTGCTCCAGTTCGCCCGCATGGCGGAGGCCATGGTGTCCGTGGTGGATCACAAGGATCACCCCACGGTGGGCCTGCTCAATATCGGCGAGGAAGTGATCAAGGGCAACGAGGTGGTCAAGGCCGCCGGCGAGTTGCTGCGCGCTTCCGAGCTGAATTTCTACGGCAACGTGGAAGGCAACGACATCTTCAAGGGCACGACGGACATCGTGGTCTGCGACGGCTTCGTCGGCAATGTGGCGCTCAAGAGCACCGAGGGCCTGGCCAAGATGATCGGCGGCATGATCAAGGAAGAGTTCACGCGCTCCTGGTTCACCAAGCTGCTGGCCGCCGTGGCCATGCCCGTGCTGTCGCGCCTGGCGCGCCGGCTGGACCCTGCGCGCTACAACGGCGCCTCGCTGCTGGGCCTGCGCGGGCTGGTGATCAAGAGTCACGGTTCCGCCGACGCCCACTCTTTTGAATGGGCGATCAAACGCGGGTATGATGCGGCCAGAAACGGCGTAATCGAACGTATAGCAAGGGTCTTCGCCAACAAGTCCGGCGCCGCGGCGCCCGCGACCGGCGGCCCGGAGACCGACGCACCGGACCCACATCCCGATACCCATGCCGCCTGAAGCTTCGTGCCCCCTGAGTGGCGGGGGCCGTGGCGGCTGTCCAAGGGCGGCCCGGGTGAGCATCACGATCCGACAGACATGACCAAGTTCGCAAAAATCATCGGTACCGGGAGCTACCTGCCCCCGCGGCGTGTCACCAATCAAGAGCTGGCAGCACAGCTGGCCGAGCGTGGCATCGAAACCAGCGACGAGTGGATCGTCTCGCGCAGCGGCATTTCGGCGCGGCACTGGGCCGAGCCGGACGTCACGGCCAGCGACCTGGCCGTGCAGGCGGCCGAGCAGGCGATCAAGGCGGCCGGCATCGAGCGCCAGGACATCGACCTGATCATCGTGGCCACCTCCACGCCCGACTTCGTGTTCCCGAGCACCGCCTGCCTGGTGCAGCAGAAGCTCGGCATTACGAACCATTGTGCGGCCTTCGACATGCAGGCCGTGTGCTCGGGCTTCGTCTACGCGCTCTCCACGGCGGACAAGTTCATCCGCAGCGGCTCCCACAAGAACGTGCTGGTGATCGGCACCGAAGTGTTCTCCCGCATCCTCGATTTCAACGACCGCACGACCTGCGTGCTGTTCGGCGACGGCGCCGGCGCCGTGGTGCTGACCGCCTCGGACGAGCCGGGCATCCTGTCGTCGGCCATGCATGCCGATGGCAGCCACGTGGACATCCTCTGTGTGCCGGGCAATGTCTCGGGCGGCGCCATCACCGGCAATGCCTTCCTGCACATGGACGGCCAGGCGGTGTTCAAGCTGGCCGTGAACGTGCTGGACAAAGTGGCGCGCGAGGCCATGGCTGCGGCCGAGATCCAGTCGGATGAAATCGACTGGCTGGTGCCGCACCAGGCCAATATCCGCATCATGCAGGGCACGGCGCGCAAGCTGGGCCTGCCGGCCGAGCGGATGATCGCCACGGTGCACGAGCATGGCAATACGTCGGCGGCGTCGATCCCGCTGGCACTCGATGTGGCCGTACGCGACGGCCGCATCCGCCCGGGCCAGACCGTGATGCTGGAAGGCGTTGGCGGCGGCTTCACCTGGGGCGCGGTGCTGCTGCGCATGTAAGATGCGGTCCGGCGCGGCGTGCCTGAGAGGGCGCGTGCGCCCCGACACGCTCGTCTGAATCGTTAAGACTGGATTCCCGATGAAATTCGCATTCGTTTTCCCTGGCCAGGGCTCGCAATCGGTCGGCATGCTCAACGCGTTCGCCGACAACCCGGTGGTCCGCGCCACGCTGGAGGAAGCCTCCACGGCGCTGGGCCAGGACATCGGCCGCCTGATCGCGGAAGGTCCGGCGGAAGAGCTGAACCTGACGACCAACACCCAGCCGGTGATGCTGACCGCCGCCGTGGCCGTGTACCGCGCCTGGCTGGACGCCGGCGGCCCGGCCCCGGCCCTGGTGGCTGGCCACAGCCTGGGCGAGTACTCGGCGCTGGTGGCTGCAGGCGTGATCCCGTTCGCCGATGCGGTGCCGCTGGTGCGCTTCCGCGCACAGGCGATGCAGGAAGCCGTGCCGGTGGGCCAGGGCGGCATGGCCGCCATTCTCGGCCTGTCCGATGACGACGTGCGTGCGGCTTGTGCCGAGGCGTCCGTCGCCGGCGTGGTCGAGGCCGTCAACTTCAACGCCCCTTCGCAGGTGGTGATCGCCGGCCACAAGGCCGCCGTGGAAAAGGCCTGCGAGATTGCCAAGGCCAAGGGCGCCAAGCGCGCGCTGCCGCTGCCAGTCTCGGCGCCGTTCCATTCGTCGCTGCTGAAGCCCGCCTCGGACCGCCTCAAGGAGCGCATGGCAGGGCTGGCGTTCTCGGCGCCGTCGATCCCGGTCATCAATAACGTGGACGTGGCCATCGCCAACGACCCGGCCCAGATCAAGGACGCCCTGGTGCGCCAGGCCGCCGCCCCGGTACGCTGGGTAGAGTGCGTGCAGAAGATGGCCGCCGAAGGCGTGACCCATGTGATCGAATGCGGCCCCGGCAAGGTGCTGGCCGGCATGACCAAGCGCATCGACGGCAACCTCGTCGGCGGCGCGATCTTCGACCCCGCATCGCTGCAAGAYACGCTGGCGCTGCTGAAGTAAGCCAAGGAACATCGCAACATGAGCAAGACTCTGGAAAATCAGGTCGCCCTGGTGACGGGTGCGTCGCGCGGCATTGGCCGGGCCATCGCCCTGGAACTGGCGCGTCAGGGCGCCACCGTGATCGGCACCGCCACGAGCGAGTCCGGCGCGGCCGCCATCGGCGAATACCTGACGGCCGAGGGCCTGCAGGGCCGTGGCGTGGTGTTGAATGTGAACGACGCCGTACGCTGCGAAGCCGTGATCGAAGAGATCGTGAAGGCCCACGGCGGCCTGGCCGTGCTGGTGAACAACGCCGGCATTACCCAGGACCAGCTGGCGATGCGCATGAAGGACGATGACTGGACGAGCGTCATCGACACGAATCTGACGGCGGTGTTCCGCCTGTCGCGCGCTGTGCTGCGCCCGATGATGAAGGCCCGTACCGGCCGCATCATCAACATCACCTCGGTGGTGGGCTCCACGGGCAACCCGGGCCAGATGAACTACGCGGCGGCCAAGGCCGGCGTGGAGGGTATGGCCCGCGCGCTGGCGCGCGAGATCGGCAGCCGCAACGTCACCGTGAACTGCGTGGCGCCGGGCTTCATCGACACCGACATGACCAAGGTCCTGTCGGACGAGCAGCATACGGCGCTGAAGACCCAGATCCCGCTGGGACGACTCGGCCAGCCGGAAGACATCGCGCATGCGGTGGCGTTCCTGGCCGGTCCGCAGGCCGCCTACATCACGGGCACCACGCTGCACGTGAACGGCGGCATGTACATGAATTGATTGCATTACCCGACGTACATTTCGGCGAAGAAGCCGAAAGATGGCGGGCGAAGCAGTTGTTTTTCAAACCGAACGGGCGCGATTCTTGCAATAGATGGCAGGCGGATTTTTTGTGGTCCAAACCTGCTAAAATGCGCCCACTTTTTGTCGAACTTCCCTGGAGGGTTACATGGACAATATCGAACAACGCGTCAAGAAAATCGTGGCTGAACAGCTTGGCGTGGCCGAGGCAGACATCAAGAACGAATCGTCGTTCGTGAACGATCTCGGCGCGGACTCGCTGGACACGGTTGAACTCGTGATGGCGTTGGAAGATGAATTCGGCATGGAAATTCCTGATGAGGAAGCCGAAAAGATCACGACCGTGCAACAGGCCATCGACTACGCCACCGCGCACGTCAAGGCCTAAGCCGTCGTCTTCGTATTCCGAGCCACAGAAGGCACAAGGGTGGGGCCGTCACGGTCCTGTCCGGTTGTTTTCTGTGGCTTTCGTCTGTTCGAAGAAGCAGAATCGGAATGATCTCAAACCGTATTGCGCGCCGCATGCAATGACTAACGGCCCGATCGGCGAGATCCTGAATCAATCCAATTCCGCTTCACGCACTCGTAGGAAATCATAGTGAGCCGTCGTCGCGTCGTCGTCACTGGGCTTGGCCTTGTGTCTCCGGTCGGAAACACGGTTRCCGAAGGCTGGGCCAACCTGGTYGCCGGSAAGTCCGGYATYGCCACCATTACCAAATTCGATCACTCCGCGCTCGCCGTGCATTTTGCTGGCGAAGTGAAGGGTTTCAACGTCGAGGAATATGTTCCGGCGAAGGAAGCCCCCCGTATGGATACGTTTATCCATTTCGGTATCGCGGCGGGTACCCAGGCGCTGAAGGATAGCGGCCTGGAAGTGACCGAGGAAAACGCCGAGCGCATCGGCGTGCTGGTTGGCTCCGGCATCGGCGGACTGCCGATGATCGAAGATACGCAGATGGAGCTGGCCAATCGCGGCCCGCGCCGGATTTCGCCGTTCTTCGTTCCGGGCTCGATCATCAACATGATCTCGGGCCATTTGTCGATCTACCACGGCCTGAAGGGCCCGAACCTCGCGGCCGTGACGGCCTGCACGACCGGCCTGCACAGCATCGGCCTGGCCGCCCGCCTGATCCAGGCTGGCGACGCCGACGCGATGCTGGCCGGCGGTGCGGAGTCGACGGTTTCGCCGCTGGGCATTGGCGGCTTTGCCGCGGCCCGCGCGCTGTCCACCCGCAACGACGACCCGGCTACGGCCTCGCGTCCGTGGGACAAGGACCGCGACGGTTTCGTGCTGGGCGAGGGTGCCGGCGTGATGATGCTCGAGGAGTACGAGTCGGCCAAGGCACGTGGCGCCAGAATCTATGCGGAGCTGATCGGCTTCGGCATGAGCGGCGACGCGTTCCACATGACCGCCCCGAACACCGACGGCCCGCGCCGTTGCATGGTGGCCGCGCTGAAGAACGCCGGCGTCAATGCCGACGAAGTGCAGTATCTGAACGCGCACGGCACGTCCACGCCGCTGGGCGACAAGAACGAGTCCGACGCCGTGAAGCTGGCCTTCGGCGAACACGCCTACAAGATGGTGGTCAATTCGACGAAGTCGATGACCGGTCACCTTTTGGGCGGTGCCGGTGGCCTCGAGTCGGTCTTCACCGTGCTGGCGATCCACAACCAGCTTTCGCCGCCGACGATCAACATCTTCAATCAGGATCCGGAATGCGATCTTGACTACGTGGCGAATACGGCACGTGAGATGAAGATCGACGTGGCCGTGAAGAACAACTTCGGTTTTGGCGGCACCAACGGTACGCTTGTTTTCCGCCGCGTCTGACCGCGACGGGTATCACGGGGCTCGCCACGGCGAGCCCCGCTTCATTTCGGCATGCGGAACCAAACATGCGGACGGGCGGTCACAGAATGCGCTTCGCGACACCCGGTGGGTCCCGATTCGTAGGTAAAATACAACGTTTGTCGTGACGACAAAACCAAGAGATACACTGCAGGTGAACCATTCGTGAGCGAACGCGAAGCCGATCAGCTTCTAGTTGAACGCGTCCAGCAGGGCGACAAACGAGCCTTTGAGTTGCTGGTGGCCAAATACCACCGCAAGATCATCCGGCTCATTTCGCGCCTTGTCCGCGATCCCGCTGAAGTGGAGGATGTGGCGCAGGATGCCTTTATCAAGGCATACCGCGCGCTTCCCCAGTTCCGGGGCGAATCCGCCTTCTACACGTGGCTGTACCGCATCGCCGTCAACACCGCCAAGAACTACCTGGCCACGCAGGGCCGCCGCCCGGAGGCGTCCAGCGATATTGACGCCGAAGAGGCTGAAACTTTTGCAGACGGCGAGCAACTAAGGGATATCAATACGCCGGAGTCCATGCTCCACACGCGTCAGGTGGCCGAGACGGTCAACCGCGCGATGGAGGCGCTGCCGGAGGAATTGCGTACCGCCATCACCCTGCGCGAAATCGAGGGCCTCAGCTATGAGGAAATCGCCGAAGCCATGGGTTGCCCGATCGGCACCGTGCGGTCACGGATCTTCCGCGCCCGCGAGGCGATTGCCGACAAGTTGCGCCCCCTGCTGGGAACAGCCGAGGGCAAGCGGTGGTAGAGGTAGCAAGTTGAAGAATGTCGTGCAGCCAGCGTTGCAGCCAATTCCTGCATCGATAAACGACAAGCAGCAGTACGGGATTTATCGGTGTTCAATGGAATTTCTTGGGGTGGGAAATGGGTCAGGCTCATAAGCAGTCGGTTCATGTAGTGGAAGCATCGGAGCAAATCTCCGTTTTGATGGATGGCGAGCTGGCGCCGAACGAAGTGGACGCCGTGCTGGGTCTCGCGAAGAGCGACACCGGCATGACGGACTGGACCGTCTACCAGCTGATCGGTGACACGCTGCGTTCGGAAGAGCTGACGCACGCTGGATCGACCGATGCGTTTCTTTCCCGATTCTCCGCACGCCTGGAAGCCGAGCCCCATGTGCTCGTGCCCGCCGTGGCTGCCGCTGGCCGTCAACGCCTGCTGGTGCGCCCGTCGTGGGTGCGCCGCGTGATGCCGGGCACGGCCATCGCCGCCGCTGTGGCGGCCGTGAGCTGGGTTGTGGTGCCGCAGATGCGTGGTCCGGGTGATATCGGTACGCCCGATGCCGTCGTGGCCCGCGTCGAGCAATCCGCCACGCCGGCCAAGGCCGGTTCGATCGTGACCGTGGCCGCTGACAGCGCCCAGATGATTCGCGATCCGCGCCTTGACGAATACCTCCGTGCCCATCGCACGTCGGTCGCGACCGAAGCCTTTGTGCCGACCATGCGCACAGTGGCGAATGGCGCAAACTTCTCACAGGAAAATTCGCAGGAATAATGCCGGACATGCATAAAGGAATGTCGCTCGCCGACGTAGCGGGCGTACACAGAAGGAAGGGCCTGCGCAGGTCCTTTTTTCTGGCCTTGTGTCTGACCGCTGCCGCCGCAACGGCGCAGCCGTCTGACAATACGCTGAACCGACGCGACGCCACGGCGTGGCTCAACAAGATCCACCGTGCCGCCCAGCGCGAGAATTATGTCGGCACGCTGATCTATCAGCGGGGCAGCGTCATGCATGCGTCGCGAATCCAGCATTACAGCGATCTCGTCCACAACGAGTACGAACGCCTGGAAACGCTCGACGGCAAACCGCGCGAGGTGCTGCGCCAGAACGACGTCGTGCACAGCCTGATTCCGGAAGCCAAGCTCGTGGTCGTGGAGAAACAGGAGGCGAAGGACCGCTTCCCGGCGCTGCTCGCCACCAACAAGAGCGATGTGCTCGAGCTGTACGACATGCGCAAGCTGCCCGGCGAGCGCGTGGCGGGCGTCGAGTGCGAGGTGTTCTCGCTCGAACCTCACGACGCCGCGCGCTACGCGGTGCGCCTGTGGGCCGACAAGGGCTCGGGTCTGCTGATGCGCGCCCAGACCATCGGCGAGGGCGGCAAGGTGCTCGAGCAGGTGGCGTTCTCGCAGGTCGATATCGGCGTGCCGTCGGACAAGCAACGCATCCTGTCCGCCATCAAGAGTTCGCAGTCGTGGAACCGCTACGAAGTCACCTACCAGCCGGCCAATGTGGCCGACGAGGGGTGGATCATCGGTTCGCCGCTCAAGGGTTTCCAGAAGATCCGCGAAGTGCGCCGCCCGCTGGGCGATTTGCGCCCGCCCGCCCAGGGCAGCAAGCCGGGGCAGGTCTTCGAGGTGCTTCAGATCGTCTACAGCGACGGTCTGACCGGGTTGTCGATCTTTATCGAACCCGTATCGGAACAACGCGCACGCCGAGAAGGCGTGGCTTCGCTCGGCGCCACGCAGGTCGTGGTGCGCCGCGTGGCTGACTACTGGATCACGGTGGTGGGCGAGGTGCCGGCCGCCACGGTCAGGCAGTTCGCCGCCGGCGTGGAGTACCGCCCGCCCAAGACGGTACACTGAGCGCATGAGCGCGCTGGCGCCGGGGCAGCGAACCCCGGGCCGGCCGCTTGGTGCAGGCCAGTAGCGCTTGAAGTTCCGCCTTGCGGGGTCGATCGGCTCCGACGTCCGGCAAGGCATCCGTTTCTCGCTGATCTCCCGGGAGTTGTCGATGATTTCCAAATCCCCAGCCCTGGTGCGAACCATGGTCATGGCTGCCATGCTCGTGCTGGGTCCGGCTGTTGCCCAGGTGGGGCATGCCCAGGCGGCTGCCTCGAACTACAACCTGCCCGATTTCACCGACCTGGTGGAGAAGGCCAGCCCGGCCGTCGTCAACATCCGGACCACCGAGCGCATCCGCTCGCGTGGTGGCAATTCGCCCGAAGACGACGAGATGGCCGAGTTCTTCCGTCGCTTCTTCGGCGTGCCGATGCCGGGCGCACCGGGTGGGCCGACCCCGCCGCGCCGTGGCCAGCCGCCGCAGGGCGAGGAACAGAGCCGTGGCGTAGGGTCCGGCTTCATCATCAGCCAGGATGGCTACGTGATGACCAACGCCCACGTGGTGGCGGACGCCGAGACCATCTATGTGACGCTCCCCGACAAGCGCGAATTCAAGGCCAAGCTGATCGGCTCCGACCGCCGCACCGACGTGGCCCTGATCAAGGTGGAAGCGAACAACCTGCCGCGGCTGCCGCTTGGCGATTCGGACAAGATCCGCCCGGGTGAGTGGGTGCTCGCCATCGGCTCGCCGTTCGGGCTCGACAACAGCGTGACCGCCGGTATCGTTTCGGCCAAGGGCCGCGACACGGGCGACTACCTGCCGTTCATCCAGACCGACGTGGCCGTGAACCCCGGTAATTCGGGCGGGCCGCTGATCAATCTGCGCGGCGAAGTGATCGGCATCAATTCGCAGATCTATAGCCGTAGCGGCGGCTACATGGGCATTTCGTTCGCGATTCCGATCGACGAAGCGATGCGCGTGTCGGAGCAGCTAAAGTCGTCCGGCAAGGTGACCCGTGGCCGGATCGCCGTGGCCATCGGCGATGTGACCAAGGAAGTGGCGGACTCGCTGGGCCTGGGCCGTGCGCGTGGCGCACTGGTCGGCAGCGTGGAGCCGGGCGGACCGGCCGAGAAGGCTGGCATTGAGGCGGGCGACATCATCCTGAAGTTCAACGGCCGCGACATCGAAAAGGCGTCGGACCTGCCGCGCATGGTCGGCGACAYCAAGCCGGGCACSCGYGTRCCGCTGCAGSTGTGGCGCAAGGGGCAGACGCGTGACGTTTCCGTGACGGTGACCGAACTCGAGCCGGACAATGCCCGTGCCGTGGCGCGCCGGGGCGACAAGCGGGGCGGTAGCGCGGACGAAGCCGCGCCGGCCGCCAAGCCGAACGCGCTGGGGATGATCGTCACCGACATAGCCGAGACCAAGCTCAAGGAGCTGAAGATCAAGTCCGGCGTGGAAGTGGAGGCGGCAGACGGCCCGGCGGCACGTGCCGGCATCCGTCCGGGCGATATCATCCTGCGCCTGGGCGACGCCGACGTGACCAACGCGCGCCAGTTCAACGACATGGTGAAGGCGCTGGACAAGAACAAGATGGCGGCCGTGTTCGTGCGCCGTGGCGACGCTACCCAGGTGCTGACGCTGCGCCCGAGTCAGGCGCGGTAAGACGGTCCGGGGGAGTCCCCTGGCCAGAACCACCCATCGCGCCGGACTCGATGTCCGGCGCGATGTGTTTTCAGGTGCGCGATACGCCATTTTCGGGCGCCTGCACGGAAAGTTCCGATCACGGTTCCGACACCATTTACCGCGCCGGAAGTCCTTGAAAATCCGGTAAAATCGCGGATTGGCGCACGCATTGCGCCCCACCTTATTTATGCTCCCGCGCCCCCGTCCCACCTGGCGCGCCGGCGCTCCCCAGAACGCTAGATGGACCACATTCGTAATTTCTCGATCATTGCCCACATCGACCATGGGAAATCGACCCTGGCCGACCGAATCATTCAACGGTGTGGCGGGCTGTCCGATCGCGAGATGGAAGCGCAGGTGCTCGACTCGATGGACATCGAGAAGGAGCGCGGCATCACCATCAAGGCCCAGACCGCGGCGCTTAGCTACAAGGCGCGCGATGGCCAGGTCTACAACCTCAACCTGATCGACACCCCGGGGCACGTGGACTTCAGCTACGAAGTCAGCCGCTCGCTGTCCGCCTGCGAAGGCGCGCTGCTGGTGGTGGATGCCTCGCAGGGCGTGGAAGCCCAGACCGTGGCCAACTGCTACACGGCCATCGAACTGGGCGTGGAAGTGGTGCCCGTGCTCAACAAGATCGACCTGCCGCAGGCGGACCCCGCCAATGCGATCCAGGAAATCGAGGACGTGATCGGCATTGACGCCCACGACGCCACGCCGTGCTCGGCCAAGACCGGCCAGGGCGTGGAAGACGTGATCGAGGCGATGATTGCCAAGGTGCCGCCGCCCAAGGGCGACCCCGCGGCCCCGCTGCAGGCGCTGATCATCGACTCCTGGTTCGATAATTACGTCGGCGTGGTCATGCTGGTGCGCGTGGTCAATGGGACGCTGCGCCCGAAGGACAAGGTCCTGCTGATGGCCACGGGCGCGCAGCATCTGGTGGAGCAGGTGGGCGTGTTCTCGCCGAAGTCGATGCCGCGCGAGTCGCTCTCTGCGGGGCAGGTAGGCTTCGTGATCGCGGGCATCAAGGAACTGAAGGCGGCCAAGGTGGGCGATACCATTACCACCATGGCGCGCAAGGCGACCGAGCCGCTGCCGGGCTTCAAGGAAGTCAAGCCGCAGGTGTTCGCCGGCCTGTATCCGGTGGAATCGAACCAGTACGAGGCGTTGCGCGAATCGCTCGAGAAGCTGCGCCTGAACGACGCCTCGCTGCAATACGAGCCGGAAGTGTCCCAGGCGCTGGGCTTCGGCTTCCGCTGCGGCTTCCTGGGCCTGCTGCACATGGAAATCGTGCAGGAACGCCTCGAGCGCGAGTTCGACATGGACCTGATCACCACCGCGCCGACGGTGGTCTACCAGGTGCAGATGCGCGACGGCACGGTGCTGACCGTGGAAAATCCGGCCAAGATGCCCGATCCGAGTCGGATCGAGGCGATCCTGGAACCGATCGTCACGGTCAACCTGTACATGCCGCAGGACTACGTTGGCTCCGTGATCACGCTCTGCACGCAGAAGCGCGGCTCGCAGATCAACATGAGCTACCACGGCAAGCAGGTGCAGCTGACCTACGAGATCCCGATGGCCGAGATCGTGATGGACTTCTTCGATCGGCTGAAGTCGGTGTCGCGCGGCTATGCGTCGATGGATTACGAGTTCAAGGAATATCGCCCATCGGACGTGGTGAAGGTGGACATCCTGATCAACAGCGACAAGGTCGACGCGCTGTCCGTGATCGTGCACCGCTCGAACTCGCAATATCGCGGGCGCGAGGTGGCTGCCAAGATGCGCGAAATCATCCCGCGCCAGATGTACGACGTGGCCATCCAGGCGGCGATCGGGGCGAACATCATCGCCCGCGAGAACGTGAAGGCGCTGCGCAAGAACGTGCTGGCCAAGTGCTACGGCGGCGACATCTCGCGGAAGAAGAAGCTGCTGGAGAAGCAGAAGGCGGGCAAGAAGCGCATGAAGCAGGTGGGCACCGTGGAGATCCCGCAGGAGGCTTTCCTGGCGATCCTGCAGGTGGACGACAAGTAAGCCGCAGGCCAGCGCCAAGTCCGCTGGCTGGGTGACAAGACGATCTTCTAAAAAATCAACGCCAAGCCGTCATGAATTTTGCACTGATCCTTTTTGTGCTGGTGGTCATTACAGGCATTGCCTGGGTTGCCGACAAGCTGGTCTTCGAGCGCCAGCGCCGTAGCGTGGCGCATCTGGCCCTGGCCGAGTTCGACGCGCGCCGCGGCGACATGCAGGCGGTGCACGGTAGCACCGAGCTGGACGCCTCGCGCGCCCGGCTGGCCGAGGAAAAGCTGCGCCAGCCGTGGTGGCTCGAGTACTCGGCGAGCTTCTTCCCGGTCATCCTCGCGGTGTTCGTGCTTCGCTCCTTCGTGGTGGAGCCCTTCAAGATCCCGTCCGGCTCGATGATCCCGACGCTGCTGATCGGCGACTTCATCCTCGTCAACAAGTACGACTACGGCATCCGCCTGCCGGTGGTGAACAAGAAGGTCCTCGACGTTGGCACGCCGCAGCGCGGTGACGTAATGGTGTTCCGCTACCCGAAGGACGAGTCGCTCGACTACATCAAGCGCGTGGTAGGGGTGCCCGGCGACATGGTGCGCTATGAGAACAAGAAGCTGACCGTGAACGGCAAGCCGGCCGAGTACAGCGCCTTGCCCGACTACCTCGACGAGGAGCGGCTGTCCTATTCGAAGCATTTCACCGAGACGCTGCCGGGCGGCGTGGCGCATGGCATCCTGAACGATGCCGACCGTCCGGCGTTCGTGGCGGGCGCGGATCCCGATTTCCCGTTCCGCGAGAACTGCACTTACAATCAGCAGGGGCTGACGTGTAAAGTGCCGGAAGGGCACTATTTCGTCATGGGCGACAACCGTGACAACAGCCTGGATTCACGTTACTGGGGCTTCGTCCCGGACAAGAACGTCGTAGGCAAGGCGTTCGTGATCTGGATGAACCTCGGCAATTTTGGGCGCGTGGGGTCGTTCAAGTAACGGTCGGACGCCTCGCGCAGCGCAAATACACTCAAAAAACGAGGGAAGCGCAAAATGGGTCAGAAGTTGGGTTTTTCGGGGAAGAGGGGAAATATCCGCGTGGGTGTGCTTGAAAGATCACGTGGATTTTCGTTGGGGTCGTTGCTGATCGTCATCATTATCGTGATTGCGGTGGTGCTGCCGGCGGTAAAGGCGATTCCCAGCATGCTCGAATACTTCTCGGTCAAGCGGGCAGTGAATTACGCGAAGGATCGGTCGGTCAACCGCAAGGATGTGGCGGCCAACTTCGACAAGCAGGCCCAGATCGATCGCATCGAGGCGCTCAAGGGCGACGATCTCGACGTGATCGAGGACGAAGCCGGCAGGATACGCAGCATTGGTTTTTCGTACCGGACCGAGATTCCCGTCTATGGTCCGATGAGTCTATTGATTACCTATTCGGGAACGCAGTAACGACATGATCCTCGACGCCTTGCAGCAACGTCTCGGCTACCGATTCAGCAAGCCCGAATTGCTGCAGCAGGCGCTCACCCATCGCAGTCATAGCGCCCATCACAACGAGCGCCTGGAATTTCTGGGCGACTCGGTGCTGAACTGCGCCGTGGCCGACATGCTCTACGGCATGTTCGGCAAGCTCGATGAGGGCGATCTTTCCCGCGTGCGCGCCAACCTGGTCAAGCAGCAGGCGCTGTACGAGATCGCCCAGATGCTCCAGCTCTCCGACGCCCTGCGCCTGGGCGAGGGCGAGTTGAAGAGCGGCGGCTTCCGCCGTCCGTCGATTCTGGCGGATGCGCTGGAGGCCATTGTCGGCGCAGTGTTCCTCGATGCCGGCTTTGACGCCGCGCGGGCGCTGATCCGCAAGCTGTATATCCCCATTCTGGAGCAGGTGGACCCCCGTACGCTGGGGAAGGACGCCAAGACCCTGCTCCAGGAGTATCTGCAGGGCCACAAGATCGCCCTGCCGCAGTACAACGTCATCGCCACACACGGTGCCGCACACAGCCAGCAGTTTGAAGTCGAATGCACCGTGCCTAAACTGGAGGTGCGCGTGTTCGGCACCGGCGCCTCGCGCCGTGCGGCCGAGCAGGCGGCGGCCAAGCTCGCGCTGGATGAGGTGCAGAAGCTCGTGCCCCAGCTGCTCAAGCGCAGCCGGGCCGAGCGCACGGGCAAGACCCGCAAGCAGCCGGTGCCACCGGATCCCCAGTTGTCTCTCAGGTTGAAGGAATGACCGAATCTACCCCTCCGCAGCAGGACGCCCAGGCACCCTCGGATGCCACGGCGTTCCGCTGCGGCACGGTGGCCATTGTTGGCCGCCCCAACGTGGGCAAGTCCACGTTGATGAATGCACTTGTCGGCCAGAAGGTCAGCATCACGTCCCGCAAGGCGCAAACCACGCGCCATCGCATCGTCGGTATCCAGACCACCGATGACGCGCAGTTCGTTTTCGTCGATACGCCAGGCTTCCAGACCCGCCACGCCAGCGCGCTGAACCGCTCGCTGAACCGCGCAGTCACGTCCACGCTGTCTACGGTGGATCTGGTGCTGTTCGTCGTGGAAGCCGGCTATTTCAGCGCCGATGACGAGAAGGTGCTGTCGTTGCTGCCGAAGAACGTGCCGGTGCTACTGGTCACCAACAAGCTCGATCGCCTGGGCGAGAACCGCGCCGAGGTGATGATGCCGTTCCTGGAAAAGATGGGACAGCTGTTCCCGTTCCGGGAAGTGGTGCCGATGTCGGCGAAGACGCACGATCACATCACGCGGCTGCTGGCCATCATCCGTCCGTACCTGCTCGAAGGCGAGCCGATGTACGACGCCGATGCGATGACCGACCGCAGCGAGCGCTTCCTGGCCTCGGAAATCATCCGCGAGAAGGTCTTCCGCTGGACTGGCGATGAGCTGCCGTACACGAGCACCGTGATCATCGACAAGTTCGAGACCGAAGGCCGGCTGCGCCGCGTGTTTGCGACGATCCTGGTCGAGCGCGACGCGCACAAGGCCATGATCATCGGCAACAAGGGTGCCAAGCTCAAGCAGATCTCCACCGAGGCGCGCCTCGACATGGAGAAGCTGTTCGACGGCAAGGTCTACCTGGAGATGTGGATCAAGGTCAAGAGCGGCTGGGCAGACAACGAAGCCGGACTGCGGGCCTACGGCTACGAGTGAGCAAGATGCCTGACGCGCCCCGAGCCGCGCCCAGGCGCGCGCGGAGCGCCGATCCCATCGCCGAGGAGGCCGCCGAACTGCTGGAGGTGCAGGGCGGTACCGGGCTGTCCCCGGCCGTGGCCGCCGGCCGCGAGATGATGGACCGGGCCATGCGGATCGTGCCCGCGCGCACCGAGCTACGCGTGACCAACGAGTCCGGCTTCGTGCTCCACGCCTATCCCTATCGTGAGACCAGTCTCATTCTGGACGTCTTCACGCGCGACCACGGCCGCATGGCCATGGTGGCGAAGGGCGCCAAGCGGCCGCATTCGGCGCTGCGCTCGGTGCTTCAGCACTTCCATCCGATTTCGCTCTCCTGGACCGGCCGCGGCGAGGTCAAGACGCTGACTAAGGCCGAATACATGGGCGGCATGCTTCCGCTGGCCGGCGATGCGCTGCTATCGGGCTTCTATCTCAACGAATTGCTATTGCGCTTCTGCCCGCGCGAGGATGCACATCCGGCGCTGTTCAAGCACTACATGATCACGCTGACGCGGCTCGCGCATGGTGAGCCGGCCAGTCTGGTGCTACGCAGCTTCGAGCGCGTGTTGCTGCAGGAGACCGGGTTCGCGGTGGCGTTCGACCAGTGCGTGAGCACGGGGGAGTCGGTGCAACCGGGCCTCGACTACGTGTATCACCCCGAACGCGGCGTGCGCCGCGCGCAGCCGAGCGATCCGTCGAGTTGGCCCGTGGTGTCCGGCCAGACCTTGCTGGACATGGGGCGGGACGACTACGGCCGCGCCCAGACCGCCACACAAAGCCGCGCCCTGATGCGTTTCCTGCTGCATTATTATCTGCAGGGTGCGCCGCTGAAAACGCGGCAAATCCTTATCGACCTGCAATTTCTGTAAAGCCATGATTTTTCACGCGAATCCCGGCGTCATCGACCTTGGCGTCAACATCGACCACGTGGCCACGCTGCGGAATGCGCGCGGCACCGCCTACCCTGACCCGATCGAGGCCGCCCTCCAGGCGGAAATCGCCGGCGCAGACGTGATTACGCTGCACCTGCGCGAGGATCGCCGCCATATCCGCGACGCGGACGTGCGCGCACTGCGCCCGAAGCTCGCCACCCGGATGAACCTGGAGTGCGCAATCACACGCGAAATGCTCGATATCGCCTGCGAAATCCGTCCGCAGGACGTCTGCCTCGTACCTGAGAAGCGCGAGGAAGTGACTACCGAAGGCGGTCTCGACGTCGCCGGCCATTTCGAGCAGGTCAGCGCTGCCTGCCGGCAACTGGCGGATGCGGGCATCCGCGTCTCGCTGTTTATCGATCCTGATCCGGACCAGATCGCGGCCGCGGCCGCGTGCAAGGCGCCGGTCATCGAGATCCACACCGGCCGCTACGCCGACGCCCATACGCCCGAGGAGCAGGCGGCGGAATTTCGTCGTGTGTCCGAAGGCGTGGACGCAGGCATCCGCCAGGGCCTCGTCGTCAATGCCGGCCACGGCCTGCATTACACCAATGTGCAACAGATCGCGGCGCTGCCCGGCGTCAAGGAGCTGAACATCGGCCATGCGATCGTTGCGCATGCGGTGTTCGTCGGTTGGCAGAACGCGGTGCGCGAGATGAAGGCCATCATGGTGGCCGCGCGCCTTGGCACCCGTTATCCCGTGCCGGGACAGGCGGCGTGATCTACGGCATCGGCACCGACATCATCCAGATCGATCGCGTGCAGGGCGTGATGGAGCGCACGCGCGGCCGTTTCGCGGAGAAGGTGCTCGGCCCGCGTGAGCTGAAGGTCTATCACGCGCGCAAGGCGCGCTCGGAGAAGCGCGGGCTGGCCTTCCTGGCCACGCGCTTCGCGGCCAAGGAGGCGTTCTCGAAGGCCATCGGCCTGGGGATGCGCTGGCCGATGACGTGGCGCGCCATGGAACTGCTGAACCTGCCGTCGGGCGAGCCCACGCCGCAATGCACCGGTGAGCTGGCCGACTGGGTGCAGGAACGCGGGCTGACCATCCGGGTCAGTGTCAGTGACGAACACGAGTACGCGGTGGCGTTCGCCATCGCGGAGCGGGGCGGCCAGCCGGCCGACACCGCATCCTGAACCTACGCAGCCTGAACTCAAGATATTCCTATGATCAAGAAAGTTTCCGGCAAGCATCCGGGCCCGGTGGTGCTCGACGTGGTTGGCAAGCAGCTCGACGCCGAGGACATGCGTCGCATCGCCCATCCGCTGACGGGCGGCGTGATCCTGTTCGCACGGAATTTCGAGTCGCGCGCCCAGTTGACCGCGTTGACGCGGGCGATTCGCGCGGTGCGCGAGGACGTGCTGATCTGCATCGATCATGAAGGCGGCCGCGTGCAGCGCGCCAAGACCGATGGCTTCACGCACCTGCCGGCGATGGCAAAACTCGGCGAATTGTGGGATCGCGATGTGATGACGGCCACCAAGGTCGCCATCGCGTGCGGCTACGTGCTGGCCGCCGAACTGCGCGCGTGCGACATCGACCTGAGCTTCACGCCGGTGCTCGATCTCGACCATGGCCGCAGCGCCGTGATCGGCGACCGCGCGTTCCACGCCGATCCACGCGTGGTGACGATGCTGGCCAACCATCTCACGCACGGCCTGCTGCTGGCTGGCATGAGCAACTGCGGCAAGCATTTCCCGGGTCATGGCTTCGTCGAGGCTGATTCGCACGTGGCCGTGCCGGTCGACGAGCGTGACGTCGAAGAGATTCTGGCCCTCGACGCGCGTCCGTATGACTGGATGGGCAATGCGCTGGCGTCCGTGATGCCCGCGCACGTGATCTATCCGAAGGTCGACCCGAACCCGGCCGGCTTCTCGCCGTTCTGGCTTCAGGATGTACTGCGTACGCGACTCGGCTTCGAGGGCGTGATCTTCAGCGACGACCTGAGCATGGAAGGCGCCAGCGTGGCCGGCACGGTGACCCAGGGCGCGCGAGCCGCGCTCGATGCGGGCTGCGACATGGTGCTGATCTGCAACCATCCGGAGCGCGCCGACCAGTTGCTGAAGGAACTGGACGATCTGAAGGGCGACAAGGTGTCGCAACGCCGCATCCGCAAGCTGTTCGGTCGCAAGCGTCCGCTGGACTGGAACAAACTGCAACAGGATGCCGACTATCGTGCCGCACTGCGCCTGCTGCGCGAGCATGACCTGATCGCCTGACACGTCGACGTCGGCGGGCAAAAACAAAAAGGGCAGCCGAAGCTGCCCTTTTTGCTGTCTCGCGGCGACGCCTTAGTTGGCGCGGCTGCGGTATTCGCCGGTACGCGTGTCGATTTCGATCTTGTCACCGATGTTGCAGAACAGCGGCACTTGCAGCTCGAACCCGGTGTTGATCTTGGCGCCCTTGAGCACCTTGCCCGACGACGTGTCGCCCTTGACGGCCGGTTCCGTGTAGATGATCTCGCGGACCAGCGTGGTCGGCATGTCCACCGAGATGGCCTTCTCGTTGTAGAACACCACTTCCACGTTCATGCCGTCTTCGAGGTAGTTCAGCGCGTCGCCCATGCTGTCCTGCTCGACTTCGAACTGGTTGTAGTCCGTGTCCATGAACACGTACATCGGGTCGGCGAAGTACGAGTAGGTGCATTCGCGGCGATCCAGCATCACCACTTCGAACTTGTCGTCAGCCTTGAACACCGACTCGCCCGGGGCGTCCGTCAGCAGGTTCTTGTACTTCATCTTGACGACGGCGGCGTTACGGCCCGACTTGTTGTACTCGGCCTTCTGCACGACCATCGGGTCGGAACCGATCATGAACACGTTGCCGACGCGGAGTTCTTGTGCGATCTTCATCTGAACTATCTTCCTGAAAAAAGTAATCCGGGGCGCTCATGACCCCGATTCGCGATATGCGGTATGGCGAAGGCGCGCGGCCGGCAGTTGCTCTTTTTGGCTCGCCATCATCAAAATCAACCCGTTATTTTACCCGATTTTCGCAAAAGACCACCAGATTTGCCGCGAGGTCGCCCAAGTGCTGCAATTGCCGCTGCCAGCGGTCCATGGCCGTAGCGAGAGCAGGCAATTGTGCGTGGAACTGCGCCCAGTCGGGCGCGTGCGGGGTGGCGCCATGGCCGTTCCAGGCATGGCAAAAGGCGGTCATGGCCTGGGCAGCCTCCGGCGAAACGCCGCACCGGCTGAATCGCTCGAGCCACGCATCGAGCTTCACATGGTGCGCCACGTCGTCCTGCGGGTAGATGTGCCAGACCATGGGCCGCGCGGCCCAGTGCGCGCGCACGCAGGAATCCTCGCCACGCACGAAGTTCACGTCGCAGGCCCAGAGCAGTTCGTCGTAGTTTTCCTGCCTCACGAACGGAATCACCTGGAGGGTCAGGTTGCCTTGCGTCAGCGAGGTGCCGGGGGCCACCTGCTCCGCCGGGGCGCCGAACCACGCGGCCGCCTGCTGCGCTGCCGGGCCTTGCGGCACCAGGCACTGCACGGGCGTGGCGCCGTCGCGCCATTGGGCCAGCAAGGCGGGTAGGGCGGGATTCGTATAGGCGAACAGGCTTACGCGCAACGCATCTGGCAGGGGTTGCGTGCCGAGCCGGTACCAGAGTGTCGATTGCGCGGCGCGGCTGGATAGGAAGGCATCGCGCTGCGCGCCCAGCATTGACTCCCGCAGCAGCCCGCCCGTGCCGTGCGCAAAGCCGGGGAAGAAGAAGTACTTCACGAGCGGCAGCTTCGGATGGGGCGAGGACAGCGCATGGTGCTCGCTGACCCATGCCTCGGCGCTCAGGTATTCCAGGTTGATCCATACCGGCGGGCGCGGCGCGGCGGCCATCGCGGCCAGGAAGGGCTCGGGCAGGTGGCAGGCGAACGCCTCGATGACGAGGTCGTGCGGCGGCAGCGGCTCGAACGGGGCACCGGGAGAGGCATCCCAGCGACGCACCTCCACGCCGCCCAGGTGCTGGCAGGCGCGCGCCGGGTCGATCTCCGGCGCCAGCCGCGCGAAGCTGCCCAGGTCATCCACCCAGAGTCGCACCGCGTGGCCGTGCTCCTGTGAGAGTTGGCGCGCCAGGCGCCAGCAAACGCCGATATCGCCGAAGTTATCGACGACCGTGCAGAAGATGTCGCAGGATTGAATGGGCATGGCGGCGTCCCGTTCCGCGAGGGCACGCGGAAGATTTGCTCTAAACTTGCGATTCTAGAGCGAGGCCAGCCCCTGCGCGCCTTGCCGCCCAAACTTTCTTGTCCCCCGATGCCCGAGCAGGAACCGGTTTCCCCGAACGACGCTTCGAACGATGCACCCGCCGAGGTCCGCGTGGATCTCCCGGCCGAGGCCCCCGCCGACATCCCGGCATTCGATCCCCGGCAGATCCTGGCGCGGCTGCCCGGCCTGCCGGGCGTGTACCGCTATTTCGACGCCGACGGCAACGTGCTCTACGTGGGCAAGGCGCGCGACCTGAAAAAGCGTGTCTCGAGCTACTTCAACAAGACCCAGCTGTCGCCGCGCATCGCGATGATGGTGGGGAAGATCGCTCGCATCGATACCACGGTGGTCCGGACGGAGGCCGAGGCGCTGCTGCTTGAGAACAATCTCATCAAGGCACTCGCCCCGCGCTACAACATCCTGTTCCGCGACGACAAGTCTTATCCATTCCTCAAGCTGACCGGCCACAAGTTCCCGCGCATGGCCTACTACCGGGGGGCGACGGACCGCAAGCACCAGTACTTCGGCCCGTTCCCGAGTGCCTACGCGGTGCGCGAAAGCATGCAGATCCTGCAGAAGGTGTTCCAGCTGCGCACCTGCGAGGACACGGTGTTCAACAACCGCACCCGGCCTTGCCTGCTGCATCAGATTCATCGCTGCACGGCGCCGTGCGTGAAGGCGATCAGCGAGGAAGATTACGCGCGCGACGTGCATAACGCCGCGCGCTTCCTCCAGGGCCGCGAGACCGAGGTGCTCGACGGCCTCCAGGTCAAGATGGAAGAGCACGCGGTGCAACTGCGCTTCGAGCAGGCCGCCGCTGTGCGCGACCAGATCGCCGCGCTCTCCACGGTGCTCAAGCGGCAGGCGGTGGAGGAGGTGGGGCAGGCGCGCGACATCGACATTCTGTCCGTGGCCGTGCAGGGTGGGCGTGCGTGCGTGAATCTGGCGATGGTGCGCGGGGGCCGCCATCTTGGCGACAAAGCCTATTTCCCCGCGCATGCCGACGAAGCGGCGATGATCGTCGAAGATAGCGACGATGCCGGGGAGGGCGAAGGCGAGCAGGTGGTGCCGGAAGCCGGGCCGCTGTCCGTGGACCGCATCGCGGCCCGCGTGCTGTCGGCCTTCATGGTCCAGCACTATCTCGATCAGGCGCCGCCGCCGATCATCGTGGTGAGCCATCTGCCAGCCGATGCCGCGCTGGTGGAGGCCCTGTCGATGCAGGCAGGCCGCAAGATCGCGCTGGTGCGGCAGCCGCAGGGCCAGCGCAAGATCTGGCTCGAGATGGCGACGCAAGGCGCGGCGCTGGCGTTGGCGCGCCGGCTGGCGGAGCAGGGCAGCCAGGAGGCGCGCACGCGTGCGCTTGCCGAGACCATCGCCCTGGATATGGAAGACCTGACGATGCTCCGCATTGAGTGCTTCGACATCAGCCACACGGCGGGTGAGGCCACCCAGGCATCCTGCGTGGTGTTCCACCACCATGAGATGCAGAACAGCGAATATCGGCGCTACAACATCCAGGACATCACGCCCGGCGACGACTATGCGGCCATGCGTCAGGTGCTCACGCGCCGGTACCAGAAGCTGGTGGAGCAGATCCAGGAAGATGGCGGCGAGTTGGGCGGAGAAGGCGCCCCGGACGGCGTGCCGCGCATGCCGCGCGTAGTACTGATCGACGGCGGCAAGGGGCAGGTCGAGGTGGCGCGCCAGGTGTTCGAGGAGCTTGGGCTCGACATCGGCCTGCTGGTCGGCGTGGCGAAGGGCGAAGGCCGCAAGGTGGGGCTGGAGACACTGGTCTTCGCCGATGGCCGCCCGTCGCTGGAACTGGGGCAGGGCAGCGCAGCGCTGATGCTCGTCGCCCAGATCCGCGACGAGGCCCACCGCTTTGCCATCACCGGCATGCGGGCGCGGCGCGCCAAGGCGCGCAACACGTCGCGGCTGGAGGAAATCGAGGGTGTGGGCGCGCGCCGGCGGCAAAAGCTGCTGACGCGTTTCGGCGGCCTGCGCGGCGTCATGGCTGCCAGCATCGACGAACTTGCCAGCGTGGAAGGCATCTCGCGCACCCTGGCCGAGGAGATCTACCGCCAGTTGCATTGACCGGCCCGCCCGGCCGGTTGCCAGCCATTTCAGCCCGAAACTGGCGGGTTCGGCTGGAAATCGGCGACAATCGCGGCATTCGCCTTCCAGACCATCGCCGGATCGGCCCGTTCCTTTTCCAACGCTCCGCCCATGCCCCTGAATATTCCCATCCTGCTGACCTGGCTTCGCGTGGCCATGATCCCTCTCGTGGTCGGGGTCTATTACCTGCCTGAAACCTGGTTGCCGATGCATACCAAGAACGTGACCGCGGCCGCGTTCTTCGTCATCGCCGCGGCGACGGACTGGCTGGATGGCTTCCTGGCGCGACGCTGGAACCAGACCTCGTCGTTCGGCGCGTTCCTGGACCCGGTGGCCGACAAGCTCATGGTGACCGCGGCGCTGCTGTCCCTGCTGGCGCTGGGCCGCGTGGCGGACCTGATCGCGCTGGTCATCATCGGACGTGAAATCACGATTTCCGCGCTGCGTGAATGGATGGCGCAGATCGGCGCGTCCAAGAGCGTCGCCGTGAATTTCCTCGGCAAGCTGAAGACCACGGTGCAGATGATTGCGATTCCGTTGCTGCTGTTCAACGACTCGCTGTTCGGCATCGATGCCTCGTTGCTCGGCGGCTGGATGATCTATCTGGCGGCGGTGCTCACGCTGTGGTCGATGTTCTATTACATGAAGCTGGCGTGGCCGCAGATCCGCGAGCGCAGCAATGTCACGGGTAGTGCGGGCGCGCAGAAGTAAAAGTGAAGCGTTGCGCGAAAAAGTCCTTGACGCCCCGGCCCCCTCTTTGCAATAATCTCGTTCTCGCTGCTGACGACGAAAGACGAAAGCAGCAAGATAAGCGGTACTTAGCGCGAAATACCAGCACAAAGCTGCGTGTTTAAAAGAAGTTGCGCGATAGTCTGCTTTTCTGTAAGATGCAGGGCCCTGCGGGAGTAGCTCAGTTGGTAGAGCGCAACCTTGCCAAGGTTGAGGTCGCGAGTTCGAGACTCGTCTCCCGCTCCAGGTTAAGTAAGGTTCGACGGTAGCATCGTCGGGCTGGCGGTAAGTAGTAGAAGTAGAAAGTTTGTACGCGGGAGTAGCTCAGTTGGTAGAGCGCAACCTTGCCAAGGTTGAGGTCGCGAGTTCGAGACTCGTCTCCCGCTCCAATCCCAAAGGGAAGCGTGGCTTCCCTTTTTGTTTGACAGGATTGTCGTACAATCCTGCATCGTCACCTGGCGGGGTGGCAGAGTGGTTATGCAGCGGCCTGCAAAGCCGTGTACGCCGGTTCGATTCCGACCTCCGCCTCCAAGTTTTACCGACGTTTCAAGCCCACGGCGCCCATTGTGGCGCCGTTTTGCGTTCTAGCCGTTCAGTTGTTCTAACGCCGGTATCGCAGCTCAGGCACACAGCACGGGTGCCGCGCCGCGTAGGTATTCGGTAAAGGCGAGCAGCCCCTGAGTCGGGAATTTGTCCTGATGCACGACCAGTTGCAGTGGCCGGATCACGCGCGGCAGGCCGGCGCGCAGCGGTACTAACTCACCGCGCGCGATTTCATCGCCGACGACATGCAGTGACAGGCAGCTGACGCCAAATCCGCTCATGACGGCGCGCTTGATGGCTTCTGTGTTGCCTAGCTCCAGCGCAAAGCGCAGCGCGCCCAGGGCGGGCACGAGGCGCGATTCGATGATCTCGCGCGTGCCGGAGCCCGGCTCGCGCACGATCCAGTCGGCCTCGCGCAGCATGTCGTGCAGCAACTCGGGCTGCTCGGCCACCATCGCCAGCGGATGCGCCGGCCCCACGATCACCACCATCTCGTCATCGCACCAGTGCATGCTGCGCAAGTCCCGCTCATGGCTGGTCCCTTCGATCAGGCCGATATCGGCCTCGAACTTGAGGAGGGCGTGCAGCACGTCCTGCGTATTGCCGATGCGCATGTCCAGTTCGCACGGCCCGGTCTGCGCATTGCGGAACCCCGCCAGCAGGGCAGGGAGGATGTAGCTGCCGATGGTGTTACTGGCCGCGATGCGCAGCTGCACGCCGCCTTCCGAGGCAAATCGCTCGAGTTCGTGCGCCTGGTCGAGCAGGGACAGCGCGCGCGGAAAGAATTGGCGCCCGGTTTCGTTGATGCTCAGGCGGCGCGCTACGCGGTCGAACAAGGGGCCGTTCAGCGCACGTTCCAGTTCGGCCAGCGACGCGCTGACGGCCGACTGGGACATCGCGAGCGACTCGGCCGCGGCCGTGGTGCTGCCGTGCTGGGCCACGGCCACGAAGACCTGCAACTGGCGCAAGGTAAGGCGAAGCGGGCGTTGCTCCATGGCTTTATCGATAATAACGGTAAGTCATAACGATATTACCCGTTTTACTGGTCAAGGCGGCATGCGTACCCTTCAGGTAATCCCTAGAAGAACTGCTATGTCCACGACCCCTGCCACCCCGCTCACGCTCGCCCCCACCGGTTTCAACCTGTGGCGTATCCGTCTCGTCACTTTGCTGCCGCTTGGTGCCATTGCGGGCTTGGCGCTGGTGCTGGCCGATCACCCCGCCGTGTCCCAATACGGGCTGTCCGCGTTGACGCTGGCGATGTGTGCCGGCATGGTCGCGGCCAATACGATGCCGAAGCACTGGCTGACGCCCCTGGCGCCGGGCATGCAGTTCGCGCGCCATCATCTGCTGCGGCTTGGCGTGGCGTTGTATGGCCTGCGGCTGACGTTCGGGGCGATTGCTGCACTGGGCCTGGGTGGCGTCGTGGTGCCGCTCGTGATGCTGGTGGCCACGCTGCTCTTCGGTACGTGGGTGGGATCGGCGTTTTTCGGCCTGAGCCGGCGCGAGGCCATCCTGGTGAGCGCAGGCAGCGCCGTATGCGGTGCGGCGGCGGCCATCGCGGTCTCGTCCGTGGTGCGTACCGATGACAAGCAGACGGCGGTGGCCGTGGCCACCGTGGTGCTGTTCGGCACGGTCGGCATGCTGCTCTATCCGTGGCTCTACGAGCTGGCGACGCAACACTGGCATCTCCCCGTGACGGAACGCGCGTTTGGCATTTTTACGGGTGCCACGCTGCATGAGGTGGCGCAGGTGATCGCCTCCGGCAAGATGGTGAGCGATGCCACCGCTGACGCCGCCGTGGTGGCCAAGATGGTCCGCGTGCTGGCGCTGGGTCCGTTGCTGTTGATCATGGCGCTGTGGCCGCGTGCAAGCGGTGGCGACGCGGGCGGCAACGGCCGTCGCAACTGGCGCGCGCTGCTGAAGTCCGTGCCGTGGTTCGCGCTCGGTTTCGTCGCGGTGATGGCGGTGAACTCTGCCGGCATGGTGCCGGGCGAGTGGAAGCCTGGCCTGGTCGCCCTGGACAACTGGCTGCTGGCCTGCGCGATGCTGGCCATCGGACTCCATACCCGAATCGGTGATCTGCTACGTGCAGGACGCAAGCCGCTGGCGCTCGCCGCGGTGCTGTTTGTCTTCCTGATGGTGGTCGGCGCGCTGCTGTGCGCGTGGCTCGTCTGAGCGCTGCGCTGCGCGGTGTAGCGCGATGGGAAGCGATATGGAGCGCGCTGGTGCGGCCGACGGGACTCGAACCCGTAAGCCCGTAAGAGCGGCAGATTTTAAGTCTGCTGAGTCTACCAATTTCTCCACGGCCGCACGGCAAGCCCGGTATTGTGGTGGCTTCGTCCGCAGGACGCAAGCCAACACGCGCCACTTCGCCATGTGACGTTGCTGTTACCGCCGGTAACAATGTAGAACCCGCCGTTTCACCTCGAAAATCGCGAACCCCTACAATACGAGTTATCAGCTTGACCTAACTCAAAGAGGCACGATCATGAAACGTTGGTTGTTCGCAGCATTCGGTGTAGCCGCCGCGCTGGCGTCTGGGGCTGCAATGGCACGCGTGAACGTGGACGTGGCAATTGGCGTTCCGGGTGTGGTGGTGGGTGGTCCCGCCTACTATGCGCCGCCGCCGCCGGTGTACTACGCGCCGCCGGCTCCGGTTTATTATGGCCCGCCGCCTGTCGTGGTGCGTCCGGCGCCGGTCTACTACGGTCCCCGCTATTACCCGGGTCCGCGCTACTACTACGGCCCGCCGGGATATCGCGGCGACCATTACCATGGTCACGGCCACGGTCGGGGCCATGGCCGCTGGCGCGACTAAGACGCGAATCGCGACCGGACGCAGTGGTGTAATCGTTCAGTAAGGTCGTTGAAAGGCCATCGTCGGAAAAAGCCCCTTCGTGGGGCTTTTTCTATTTCTGCGTGACGCTCTCTTGGCGGCTCGCCGGCGTTTTCTGACAATCGATGGTGGAAGATTGCGCCTGGGAGTTCCCGACGATTTTTATTGCTCAAAGAATTTGATGCGTCCGCTCAATGCGGCTGGACTTCGGCCTCAGGGTTTCCCCCTAAACTCCTTGGGTGACGCCGCTCCCACAAGCATCCGCCTGATGGCGCGACGCCCACGACTAACATCAATAAGGGGATTCTCATGAAGATCAAGCAACGCATCGCTGCCGTCGCCGCCCTCGGCGCGCTTTCCGTGCTGTCGGTATCGGCCTTTGCCGCACCGGCCAAGTTCGACGTCTACAGCGGTGGCCAGCGCGTGACCGATCAACGCGATGCCTATACCGATGGTGCCCGCGCCAACGATAAGCGCGATGTCTACACCGACGGCGCACGCGTGACCGATCCCCGCAGTTCCTTCAGCGACGGCGCCTGACCGGCTCGTCTCAACCGGATCCAGAAAAGCCCGCCGCCTGCGGGCTTTTTCTTTGGCGGCCGCTCGACAAGGGCTGCGGGATAACCGTCAAGTCAAAAGTCCTTGTACTGGTCATGTCACCATTGTTGCCCCGGACGGCGCGATATACTGCGGCCTCACACTGATGAACAGACTGGAGAGAGGTATGCAGCAAAAAACCGTACTGACGGCCGATGACGTGAAGAAGTTGCTGGCGGCTGCCGAGGTCGAAGCCAAGGCCAACAACTGGGCTGTCACGATTGTGGTCGTCGACGACGGTGGCCACCCGCTCGGCTCGCTGCGCCTGGACGGCGTGGCCCCGATCTCGGCCTACATCGCCACGGAAAAGGCCCGCACGGCTGCGATGGGCCGTCGTGAGTCGAAGATCTACGAAGACATGATCAACAACGGCCGCTACTCGTTCATGACCGCTCCGCACCTGCAGGGCATGCTCGAAGGTGGCGTGCCCATCGTCGTGAACAGCCAGGTCGTGGGCGCCGTAGGCGTGTCCGGCGTGAAGTCTACCGAAGACGCGCAGATCGCACGCGCTGGTATCGCTGCGCTCGGCGTCTGATTGCACGGCGGGATCGCATTGCGAGCCGCCAATGCAAAAGCCCCGCAGGCGCAACGCCTGCGGGGCGGTATAAAAAGGCGGCATGGCTGGCATCGGCCTGACAGGCAAGGGGTTTGGAAATCTTCCCTGTCAGCGTGTACCGATCGTCTGGCTACTGCCCAACACCCCGCGAAGGGGTGGTCCCCACAAAAGACTGTCGATTATTTGGTCAGGATCAGCTTGCCGTAGCGCGTCACGCGCAGCGTGTACACGTCGCCGTTATGCAGGATCGGCAGCGTCGTGGCGCCGCGCATGATGGCGTCCAGCGGCACGGCTTGCGCGGTGTTGCCTTCGGCCGGTGCGTCGGCGCGCATCAGCGCTTCCAGGCGGGCGGGCAGGCCGGCTACCGCCGACTTCACGGTCTCGATAGCCGACGATGCCGTCGACGGTTCGCGGCGCGCCTGCGAGGCAACCTCGACGCGGCGCAGGGACAGGCGGCGGCGCGTGACTTCACGCGGTTGCGACATCGGCAGGCTGATTGTGCTCATGGTCTTCTCCGTGGAAGCGCTTCACGTAGGGGAAGCGATGCGTGTTGGTTACGATGAAGAGGATCATAAATGAGAATTGTTATCATTACAAGTGATCTTCACTAACCGTTACACCTGTGCCAAGGCCGTCACGGATCGACAGGAAATCGCAACCTGGCTCGCTGCCGGGCGCCAACAAAAAGGGCACCCGGTGAGGGGTGCCCTTCATGTTCGAGGCGGGGGAGATCAGTGCTTCGGTTCCGTGATGAAGCCGATCTTGCCGAGCCCGCCGTGCTGCGCGGCGGCCATGACTTCAGCCACGCGCTCGTAGCGGACCTCGCGGTCCGCGCGCAGGTGCAACTCGGGTTGCGGCTCCTGTTGCGCGGCTTCCGCGATGCGTTGTTCCAGCGCAGCCTCGTCAACTTCCTGCTGGTTCCAGAACACCTTGCCCTGCGCGTCGACCGAGACGTTGATGTTCTGCGGCTTGGTGTCGTTCGGTTGGTTCGTCGCGCGCGGCAGATCAATCTTCACCGCGTGGTTGATGACGGGAATCGTGATGATGAAGATGATCAGCAGCACCAGCATGACGTCGACCAGCGGCGTCATGTTGATCTCGCTCATCACCTCGTCATCGTCACCGTCGAGCGTGCCGAATGCCATGATGCGTTCCTTCTGGCGCGAGTGTCGCGCTTAGTTCTTGACAGCCAGCCGCACCGAGCCGTCGTCGGCCGTGCGGGCGGAGGAGCCCGGGCGCACGCGGGCGCCGGTCACGAAGTAGGCGTGCAGGTCGTGCGCAAAGCGGTTCAGCTTGTTGATGACGCCCTTGTTGCCACGGCTCAGTGCGTTGTAGCCGAGCACCGCCGGGATCGCCACGGCCAGGCCGAAGGCGGTCATGATCAGGGCTTCGCCCACGGGGCCGGCCACCTTGTCGATGGTCGGCACGCCCGAGGCGCCAATGCCGATCAGCGCGTGGTAGATGCCCCACACCGTGCCGAACAGGCCGACGAACGGCGCGGTGGAGCCCACCGAGGCCAGCACCGCCAGGCCCGACTGCATGCGCGACACCGCCTCGTCGATCGAGCTCTTCAGCGAGCGGGTCAGCCAGTCGGAGATGTCGAGCTGGTCGTGCAGTTGCGGCTGGCTGGCGCGGTGGTGCTGCGCCGCTTCCTTGCCGGTCATGGCCAGCGTGCGGAACGGATTGGCATCGCTCGCGCCGAGTGTTTCCAGCGCGTGGTCGAAGTCATCCGAGTGCCAGAAGCGCTTTTCCGCGCCATTTGCCATCTTCTTGAGGCGAACCAGATCCCACGCCTTGGTGAGAATCACGATCCACGACAACAGCGACATGATGAGCAGAATGATGGCGGTCGCTCGCATGACGAAGTCGCCTTGCGACCAGAGGTGGGAGAGTCCGAGGTCCTGCATGGTGGTTCCTGGTGTCAGTGTTTGGGAAAGATCGGAAAATTCCGGGAAATCAGTTCAGCTCGAAGTTGATCGGCTGCTGGGCGGTCACGGCCACGGCGCGGCCATTGTCCAAATAGGGCTTGCAACGCATGCGCTGCACGGCATCCACTGCAGCCTGGTCCAGTCGGCTCGAGCCGCTCGACGTGACCACCGCGGTCTTGACCACGCGGCCAGACTCATCGGTCGTCAGACGAACAACAGCCTTGCCGGTTTCACCCATTCGGCGCGATTGCGACGGATAGGCCACTTGCGGCGGCGAGCAGGCGATCTCGCCGATGCCGACAGCGCGCGGCGCGGCATTGGCCGATACGGGCGGCGAAGGCGGTTCGGCAGGCGCCGGCGGGGCAGGGGGGGCCGGCGGGGCTTCGATGGCCGTCGGCGAGGGCGGCAGCGAGGCTACGGGTTCCGGGGTCGGCTGCGGCTTCGGCGGGGTCGGGCGCGGTGTTACCACCTTCACCTGCTTCGGGGGCGTCTGCGGTTGCGGCTTGGGCGGCTCCGGCGCCGGAGGCTGCTTGGGCGGCTCCATCGGGATGATACGGGCGATGATCTCGGGCGCGATGACCGCTTCGGTCAGTTTGCGCGCCAGGCCGCTCTGGATCAGGTAAAGCAGCCCGACGTGGAACAACAGGACAGCAACAGTGATCTTGAGGAAACGTTGATCGAACATGAGAGATACGACAGGTATTCGAAATGGGCAGGCGGCGCGCGTCTGTACTCGCTCACTTGCGATAGAACAGGATCAGCGAGATGCCACATCCGACCAGCAGGCTCAATAGCAATTCCATGATAACGCTCCTGATGTACAGCCACGTGAACCGGAGAAAACCGTGAAACGGGGTTGCTGGGGAGCGCCACTCTTGGGCAGCGTAGCGGCACAGTATAAACGATAATGATTCTTATTTGTTGCGCATTGTGCAATGCAATCGTCGAATTACGATATCCGATTGCGTGAGGTGGGTGCGTGGGCGCCCGCGCGTCGGTGGGTGTCTGCAATGCCCCATCGGCGGCAAACCGCGCTAGGATGGAAGAAAGCAGCGTGATAACAGTGTGACAAACATCGGCAGCCTGGTACTGGTGGCGCCCCCGCGGTCCGGACGCCCGCCAGCCCAAGCGAAGGGAATGGCCATGGACTTCACCCGTTTTGCTGAAGACGACCGCTCGACGCTCCTGCGTGCCGCGCCCGGCGTGGCGGGGACCTCGGCCCTTGACTGGATGTGCGCCCAGTTCGCGCTGCGCGTGGTCTGCGCGCTGGGGCCGCGCTTCAATCTGCGCAGCAATATCAACGACGTGCTGACGGTCAGCGCCCAGGAAATGGTCTGGCCCTATGGCGTGGTGCTGCGCGTCCAGCGCTTCCTGTCCGCGCGCTGCGCGGACATGCCCGCGTGGAAGGGCGCCTCGCGGCTGACCCCAGAAGAGTTCCTCGAGCGGCATGGCCAATGGAATAGCGCCTTCGACGAAAGTGCGCTGTTTTACTATCTCGATGAGTACGTGAAGCACCATGCGAAGGACATGTTCGCCGTGTTCGATGCGTCGGCTGCCGCGATTGCCTCGCGCCTCCATGGCGAGCGGGTGCTGCTGGTGCGCAACATCGACATGCTCAGCCATGTGCTGAACCTGCCCGAGCATGAACGCAAGCTGCTGCTGTATGCAGCGCTGGCCAAGTACAAGCGCGATCTGCGCGCGGTCATGGTCGATTGCAAGGTCGCGCACAGCCAGGAGGCGTTCCAGATCCTGGCCGGCCTGACTGGTGCCAGCCCCGCCGATATCGCTGTTTCACTACGTCCCGGCTCGCGGCTCGAGACGCTGAACCTGATCGAGCAGCCGCTGCCCGAGAACAGCGTCACGGACCTCGGCGACCTGATGCGCCTGTCCGATCGTCTGCTGCACGTGCTGCTCGGCAACTACGCCAGCGACGCGGAGATGATGGCCGTGTTCACGCGGCCCGCTGCGCCGCCGACGCTGGGCACGAGCGACTATCCGCATGTGGAGACCGACGCGCGCTACCTGTCCGCGCTGCTGGGCAACGCCACGCGCCAGAACGCCGCAGGGGTGAACGTGCTGATCTACGGCCCGCCGGGCACTGGCAAGACCGAGTTCGCGCGGCTGCTGGCGCGCGAGGCGGACTGCGAACTCTACGAGGTGGATTGCTTCGACCGCGACGGCAACTCGCTCTCCGGCAAGGACCGCTATCGCTCCCTGCAGGTGTCGCAGGCCTTCCTGCGCGGCCGGCCGCGTACGGCCTTGTTGTTCGATGAGGTGGAAGACGTATTCCCAGGCAGTGCGCGCGAGCTGATGAGCCTGTTCGGGCAGGAAGACACGCGTGGCTCGGTCAACGGCAAGGCGTGGGTCAACCAGACGCTCGAACAGAATCCCGTGCCGGTGATCTGGATCTCGAATTCGATCCGTCAGATCGATCCCGCGTACCTGCGGCGCTTCCAGTTCCATCTGGAATTAAAGATTCCGCCACCTCTGGTGCGCGAGAACATCATCCGCAAGCATCTGGGCGGACTCGATGTCAGCGACGCGTTCATCGCCACGCTGGCCGCGCGCAAGACGCTGACGCCGGCGCAGGTGCAATCGGCGGCGCGGTTCGTGGAACTGGCGCGCAGCGACGTCGATGAACCCGTGGAGGCGCTGATCCTGCGCCAGCTCGAACACGCCGACCGCGCGATGGGGCTGCGCCCCGAGGCCGAGGCGCGGCCCGTGGTGACGCGCTACCGGCTCGACAACCTCAATATCGAATCGCGCTACGCGGTGGAAAAGATCGTCCAGGCGCTCGGCGCGCGCCAGCGCGGCACGCTGTGTTTCTATGGGCCGCCGGGCACTGGCAAGACGGCGCTGGCCGAGCACATCGCGGCGGAACTGGACCTGCCGCTGATGATCCGCCGCGCTTCTGACCTGATGAGCAAGTACGTCGGTGAGACGGAGCAGCAGATCGCGGCGATGTTCGCGCGTGCAGAAGAGGACGGTGCGGTGCTGTTGCTCGACGAGGCCGACAGTTTCATGCAGAGCCGGCAGCAGGCGGTGCGCAACTACGAGGTGTCGGAAGTCAACGAAATGCTCCAGGGCATGGAGCGCTTCAATGGCATCTTCCTCTGTACGACCAATCTGTTCGACCGGATTGACGAAGCGGCGCTGCGGCGGTTCTCGTTCAAGATCCGCTTCCTGTCGCTCAAGCCGCAGCAACGCGTGACGATGTTCGTGGATGAGGCGCTCGAAGGCGATCCCGCGCGCATGACCGAGACGATCCAGCGCGAACTCGATTCGATGGATTGCCTGACGCCGGGCGACTTCGCCACGGTCAAGCGGCAGTCGGTGGTGCTCGGCGAAGCGCTGACCCCGGACGAGTTTCTGGCGCAATTACGACAGGAACACGCGATCAAGCCCGAGGTGCGGCATCACAAGCCGCTGGGGTTCATCCAATAGCCGGCAAGGCGCCGCCCGGATCAGAGCGGCGGCGCTGGCTCGATGACTACGGTTTCTGCGAGGGTATCCACGTTCAGCAGCGTCGCCGCCATCGCACGCAGGTGCGCGGCGTCGCGTGTGGACGCATAGCGGTCTTGCGGCACCGCATCGGGTGCGGCGGCGAGGTCGTGTTCAACGAGCTTGCGCGCAAGTTGCCGGGCGATGGCACTGCCGGTGTCCACTAGGGCGAGACGATTGCCGACCATCGCGCGGATGGTGTCGGAGAGAAACGGATAGTGGGTGCAGCCGAGTACGAGCGTGTCGGCGCCGGCGTCCAGCATCGGGGTCAGCAGGCCTTCGAGCCGCGCGCGCACCGCAGGGCCAGAGACATCGCCCTGTTCGATACTGGCGACGAGGTCGAGACCGGCCGCGCACAGATAACGGCTTTCGCCCTCCAGCGACGTCAGCAATCGATTGAACTTGGCGCTGCGCAGCGTGTTGGCCGTGGCGAGCACGCCCACCACCTTGCTGCGGCTGGCCGCCGCGGCCGGCTTCAGGCCGGGTTCGACGCCGATGATCGGCAGCGGCAATGTCTCGCGCAGGGTTTGAACGGCATGCATCGTGGCCGTATTGCAGGCAATGACGAGCGCCTTGCAGCCCTGTGCCACCAGCCATTCGCAGACTTGCAGCGTGCGCGCCTCGACGAAGCGTTCGGGTTTTTCGCCATACGGCGCGTAGCGCGAGTCGGCCAAGTAGAGCAGGGACTCATGCGGCAGCAGCGCGCGGATTTCGCGCAGCACCGAGAGGCCGCCGAGGCCGGAATCGAAAACGCCGATGGGAGAGGGATTCACGGAAGGGAGGAGAGTGGCGTTCCCCTTCTATATATAGAGGGGGAACGCCGGCAGGGCCGCAGGGCCCTGGCCGGTTATGCCGCAGCGACCGGAATCTTGCCGATCTTGGCTTGCCACTCGGCGGGGCCGGTCTTGTGCACCGACGTACCCGAGCTGTCCACGGCCACCGTCACGGGCATGTCCTTGACGTCGAACTCGTAGATGGCTTCCATGCCGAGATCTTCGAAGGCCAGCACCTTGGCGCCGCGAATCGCCTTCGACACCAGGTAGGCCGCGCCACCCACGGCCATCAGGTAGGCCGACTTGTGCTTCTGGATCGATTCGATCGCCACCGGGCCGCGCTCGGCCTTGCCGATCATCGCGATCAGGCCGGTCTGGGCCAGCATGGTCTCGGTGAACTTGTCCATGCGGGTCGCCGTGGTGGGGCCGGCCGGGCCGACCACCTCGTCACGCACCGGATCGACCGGGCCGACGTAGTAGATCACGCGGTTGGTGAAGTCGATCGGCAGCGATTCGCCCTTGGCCAGCATGTCGGCGATGCGCTTGTGCGCGGCGTCGCGGCCGGTCAGCATCTTGCCGTTCAGCAGTAGCGTCTGGCCGGGCTTCCACGAAGCGACTTCCTCGGGCGTCAGCGTGTTCAGGTCCACACTCTTCGACGTCTCGGTGTTCGGCGCCCATTCCACCTGCGGCCAGGCCGACAGGTCCGGGGCTTCCAGCTTGGCCGGGCCGCTGCCGTCCAGCGTGAAGTGCACGTGGCGCGTGGCCGCGCAGTTCGGGATCATCGCCACGGGCTTGGAAGCCGCGTGGGTCGGGGTAGCCATGATCTTGACGTCGAGCACGGTGGCCAGGCCGCCCAGGCCCTGCGCGCCAATGCCGAGCGCGTTGACCTTTTCGTACAGTTCCACGCGCATTTCCTCGACCCAGTCCTGCGGGCCGCGGGCGATGATGTCCTGGATATCGATGGACTCCATCAGCGATTCCTTGGCCATCAGCATGGCCTTCTCGGCCGTGCCGCCGATGCCGATGCCCAGCATGCCGGGCGGGCACCAGCCGGCGCCCATGGTCGGCACGGTCTTCAGGACCCAGTCGACGATGGAATCGGACGGGTTCAGCATCACGAACTTCGACTTGTTCTCGGAGCCGCCGCCCTTGGCCGCGACCTGGATGTCCACGGTGTTGCCCGGCACCACCTCGTAGTGGATCACGGCCGGCGTGTTGTCCTTGGTGTTCTTGCGGGCGCCTTCGGGCGGGCTCACGATCGACGCGCGCAGCACGTTGTCCGGGTGCGTGTAACCGCGACGCACGCCTTCGTTGATCATGTCCGACAGGCCCATCGTGGCGCCATCCCAGCGCACGTCCATCCCCACCTTGACGAAGATCGTGACGATGCCGGTGTCCTGGCACAGCGGACGCTTGCCTTCGGCGCACATGCGGCTGTTGGTCAGGATCTGCGCAATCGCGTCCTTGGCGGCCGGACTCTGCTCCAACTCATAGGCACGGCCCAGGCTGGTGATGTAGTCCATCGGGTGGTAATAGCTGATGTACTGCAGCGAGTCGGCGACGCTCTGGATGAGGTCTTCTTGCTTGATGACGGTCATTTTTGTGGGGGAGGGCAGCGGTGAAACACAGCCCGGGATGATACACCGTGGCGGCGCCGGCTGCGGGAATGCATACAGCCGTCGACACCAGGAAAGCAGCACCGTAAGTGGCGAATACGCCATCTGGTGCGAGAGGGAGCGTTAGTGCGCCTGCTGCGGCACGTGCGGTTGGGACACCATGCGGTCCACCCATGCCATGGCCAGTGCCGAAGCCAGGAAGGCCACGTGGATGATCACCTGCCACATGATGGTGTGGTGAGAGCGTTGTTCGGCGTCGATGAAGGTCTTCAGCAGGTGGATCGACGAAATGCCGATCAGCGCCATCGACAGCTTCACCTTCAGCACGCCGGCATTGACGTGGTCAAGCCACTCGGGCTCGTCGGGGTGATTGTCGATGCCCAGGCGCGAGACAAAGGTCTCGTAGCCGCCCACGATCACCATGATCAGCAGGTTGGAAATCATCACCACGTCGATCAGGCCGAGTACCACCAGCATGATCTTGGTCTCGTCGAACGTGGTGACATGGGACAGCAGGTGCCAGACTTCGACCAGGAAGTGATAGACGTAGACGCCCTGCGCGACGATCAGGCCGAGGTAGAGCGGCAGCTGGAGCCAGCGGGAGGCGAAGATGATGCGGGGGATGGGGCGGAGCGGGGTGTATGACATGGGGTGCGCAAACGTGAAGTAAATGTCATCAGACAATCAAAGGCAGGTCTGATTGTACCTTGTGCGTCCCATCGTCCAGATGACAGGTTTGCGCTGCGGCACGTGCCGGTGCTAGCCTAGTAGAGCCGGCTGCACTTGTGGCCAGGTTGCGCCCCCGCCTCCCTCCGATCTGATTTGCTGCATCGCAGCACTGCATGCGCCGTCGCGCATGGCGACTCCGTCAGGTTTAAGTAAGCCGCCGGGCGTACCTTCCAGCCAAAAGCAAGCAGTCCTAAGCCAAACAGGAGACAAGCCATGTCGGCCATCGAATCGGTGATGCAGGAGCATCGCGTTTTCCCACCCCCTGAGTCGTTCGCCAAGACGGCGGCTATTCCCAGCATGGCGGCCTATCAGGCCCTGTGCGACGAAGCCGAGCGCGACTACGAGGGGTTCTGGGCGCGCCACGCCCGCGAGCTGCTGCACTGGGACAAGCCGTTCACCAAGGTGCTCGACGAAAGCAACGCGCCGTTCTACAAGTGGTTCGAGGACGGCCAGCTCAATGCCTCGTACAACTGCCTGGAACGCAATATCGAGCAGGGACTTGGCGAGAAAATCGCCATCGTCTTCGAGGCGGATGACGGCACCGTGAGCCGCGTCAGCTACAAGGAACTGCTGGCCAAGGTCAGCCGTTTTGCGAATGGTCTCAAGGCGCTCGGCGTCAAGAAGGGCGACCGCGTCGTCATCTACATGCCGATGTCCGTGGAAGGCGTGGTCGCCATGCAGGCCTGCGCCCGCATCGGCGCCACCCATTCGGTGGTGTTCGGCGGATTTTCGGCCAAATCGCTGCAGGAGCGGCTGGTTGATGTGGGCGCCGTGGCGCTGATCACCGCCGACGAACAGATGCGCGGCGGCAAGGCGCTGCCGCTCAAGGCCATCGCCGACGAAGCCCTGGCGCTGGGCGGCTGCGAGGCCGTCAAGCACGTAGTGGTCTATCGCCGCACCGGCGGCAAGGTGGCCTGGACCGAAGGCCGCGACCGCTGGATGGAAGACGTCTCCGCCGGCCAGCCCGACGCCTGCGCCGCCGAGCCGGTGGATGCCGAGCATCCGTTGTTCGTGCTCTACACCTCCGGATCGACGGGCAAGCCGAAGGGCGTGCAGCACAGCACGGGCGGCTACCTGCTCTGGTCGCTGATGACGATGCGCTGGACCTTCGACATCAAGCCGGACGACCTGTTCTGGTGTACCGCCGACATCGGTTGGGTCACCGGCCACACCTATATTGCCTACGGCCCGCTGGCGGCCGGCGCCACGCAGGTGGTGTTCGAGGGCGTGCCGACCTTCCCGAACGCCGGCCGCTTCTGGGACATGATCCAGCGCCACAAGGTCAGCATCTTCTACACCGCGCCGACGGCCATCCGTTCGCTGATCAAGGCCGCCGAGGCCGACGAGAAGATCCATCCGAAGCAGTACGATCTCTCCAGCCTGCGCCTGCTGGGCACGGTGGGCGAGCCGATCAACCCGGAAGCGTGGATGTGGTACTACAAGAACATCGGCGGCGAGCGTTGCCCGGTGGTCGACACCTTCTGGCAGACCGAGACCGGCGGCCACATGATCACGCCGCTGCCGGGCGCCACGCCGCTGGTGCCGGGCTCGTGCACGCTGCCGCTGCCGGGCATCATGGCGGCCATCGTCGATGAAACCGGGCAGGACGTGCCGAATGGCAGTGGCGGCATCCTGGTCGTCAAGCGTCCGTGGCCGTCGATGATCCGCACGATCTGGGGCGACCCGGAGCGCTTCAAGAAGAGCTATTTCCCCGAGGAACTGGGCGGCACGCTGTATCTGGCTGGCGATGGCTCCATCCGCGACAAGGAAACTGGCTACTTCACGATCATGGGCCGGATCGACGACGTGCTGAACGTGTCGGGCCACCGCATGGGCACGATGGAGATCGAATCGGCGCTGGTGTCGAACCCGCTGGTGGCCGAGGCCGCCGTGGTCGGTCGCCCGGATGACATGACCGGCGAGGCGATCTGCGCCTTCGTCGTGCTCAAGCGCTCGCGCCCGACCGGCGACGAGGCGGTGAAGATCGCCACGGAGCTGCGCAACTGGGTCGGCAAGGAAATTGGACCGATTGCGAAGCCGAAGGACATCCGCTTTGGCGATAACCTGCCGAAGACCCGTTCGGGCAAGATCATGCGCCGGCTGTTGCGCTCGCTGGCCAAGAACGAGGAAATCACGCAGGATACGTCCACGCTCGAGAATCCGGCCATCCTCGATCAACTGAAGCAAGCGCAATAAGCGCCCCCGCCCGTGCGGGTTTCCTCCCATCCGATGCCGGCCGCGTGCCGGCATTTTCTTGAGTTCGCCCATGGCTGATGCCCAGTCGCGCTTCCGGCGCCGGCTGTTGCTCTACTACGGTCTGTTCACGCTCGGGCTGTTCGGCTTCATCGGCATGATGGGGCTGCTCGAGCATTCCAACGCCGACGCGCTGTGGCTCGGCTATGTCTTCCTGTTCGTCACAATTGCGATCTACGCCTGCATCGGCCTGATCTGCCGCACCTCGGACCTCAACGAGTATTACGTGGCGGGGCGACGGGTGCCGGCGCTGTTCAACGGCATGGCCATCGCCGCGGACTGGATGAGCGCGGCGTCGTTCATCGGCCTGGCCGGCATCCTGTTCGCCTCCGGCTACGAGGGGTTGGCCTACGTGATGGGCTGGACCGGCGGCTACTGCCTGGTGGCGTTCCTGTTGGCGCCGTATCTGCGCAAATATGGCGGCTATACGATCCCGGACTTCCTTGCGGCGCGCTACGGCAACGGAAAGCCCGGCGGCAACCTGCCGGTGCGGGCGATTGCGGTGCTGGCGGCCTCCCTGTGCTCCTTCGTCTATCTGGTGGCGCAGATCCAGGGCGTGGGGCTGATCGTCACGCGCTTTATCGGCGTGGAGTTCGCCGTGGGGGTGTTCTTCGGGCTGGCCGGCATCCTGGTCTGCTCGTTCCTGGGCGGCATGCGCGCGGTCACGTGGACCCAGGTGGCGCAGTACATCATGCTGATTGTGGCGTTTTTGCTAACCGTGTCGATGATTGCGTGGAAGCATCATCGCGAGGCGCTGCCGCAGGTCAGCTATGGCTCGCTGCTGGGCCAGATCGAACAGGCCGAGAAGCGGCTTGAGCACGATCCCGCGGAGCGGCAGGTGCGGGAGTTGTTTCGCCAGCAGGCGGTGATGCTGCAGGAGCGCATCGCGCGGCTGCCGCAGTCATTCGACGAAGAACGGCGCGTGCTGGACGATCGGCTCCAGGAACTGCGCACGCGCAACGCGCCGCTGCGCGAGATCAAGAGCGTGGAGCGCGAGCGGCTGGCGTTTCCCGTGGATATCGCCGACGCCCAGCAGCAGTGGAGCCAGATGCGGGAGGAGGCGCTGGCGCGCAGCCATGCCGCCACGCCATCGACCGAGCCTTACCCGGCGGCGTCCGAGGCGGAGCGGAAGACCAAGCGGCTCAACTTCGTCCTGCTGGTGTTCTGCCTGATGCTCGGCACGGCCAGCCTGCCGCACATCCTGACGCGGCTGTACACCACGCCGTCGGTCCGGGAAACGCGCAATTCGGTGGCCTGGGCCGTGTTTTTCATCGCGCTGCTCTATGTGTCGGCACCCACGCTGGCGGCGCTGGTCAAGGCCGAGTTCTTCCAGCACCTGGTCGGCACGCCGTTCGCGGAGCTGCCGCAGTGGGTGGTGCAATGGCGCAAGGTCGACCCGCCCGTGTTCGGCATCCGCGATGTGAATGGCGACGGCATCGTCCAGTGGGCGGAAATCCTGATCCAGCCGGACATGATTGTGCTGGCGGCGCCCGAGATCGCCGGGCTGCCGTACGTGATCTCGGGGCTGGTGGCGGCCGGCGCGCTGGCGGCGGCGCTGTCCACGGCGGACGGGTTGTTACTGACGATTGCCAACGCGCTGTCGCACGACGTCTACTACCACATGATCGACCGCCAGGCGAGCCACCAGCGCCGCGTGACGACCGCCAAGATCGTGCTGCTGGCGGTGGCGCTGTTCGCCTCCTACGTGACCTCGCTGCGGCCTGGCAACATCCTGTTCCTGGTGGGGGCGGCCTTCTCGCTGGCGGCGTCGAGTTTCTTCCCGGTGCTGGTCCTGGCCATCTTCTGGCGCCGAACCACGGCGGCCGGGGCGGTGGCGGGCATGGCCACCGGGCTGGGCGTGGCGATGTACTACATCTTCGTCAACTACCCGTTCTTCACGAAGATGACCGGAATCTTCGGCAACCGCTGGTTCGGCGTGGACCCGATCGCCTCCGGCGCCTTCGGCGTGCCGGCCGGGTTTGCCGTGGCCATCCTCGTGAGCCTGGTCACGCCGAGGAACGCACCGGTCATCGACCGGCTTGTCAATTACCTGCGAAAAGGGTAGGGCAGGTCACAACCACATCCCCGAGGGGGCTGGACAGCCCGAACGGCTCTGCTATAATCGCCGACTTCCCGGAGAGATGGATGAGTGGTTTAAGTCGCACGCCTGGAAAGCGTGTATAGGTTAATAGCCTATCCGGGGTTCGAATCCCCGTCTCTCCGCCAGAACAGCCAGTAGCAAAAAGCCGCCCATCGAGGCGGCTTTTTGCATTTCCAGGCGGGATTCCAACATAACGGTGTTGGAGCGCCTGATGGACCAGGCCGCGGCGCACCCTCGGCGACGTCGGGTCAGCAGCCGGCGCCAGGCCGGGCTACCATACCGTGACCATTCGTCCGAGGAGTCCCGCATGTCCAAGGAAAAATCCGGCGTCGCCTTTCCCACGCTGATCGCCTTTGCCGTGGCCGGCATGGCGTTCACCGCGTCAGTCATCCTCGCGTACTACGCGACCCATCCCCAGCGCATCACGAAGTCATAGCCCGCGCGGGCTCACGTTCGCTGGGCCTTCCGTTTCTGCACCTTGGCCGCCACCGGCATGACCGGGGCGCGCCGCGTGACGACTTCCACCAGCAGGAAGCCGTCCATCTCGGTTTCGTAGACGGTGCGCCCGCAGATGGGGCAGGGTGCGTGTTCCTTGCGTGGGGTCCTCACAAGGCCCAGCCGGTATTCGCGGATGTGGAGCGTCGCGCCGCAGACGCATTCCACTGGCTCGATGTGGTGCATGCCTCTCCTTGTCCTGGCCGGCGAGGTGACCTGCGCCGTCCTGATATCAGGGATCACTCTGGATAGTAGTCAAGGCTTGCCTTATCGGAAACGTTTGGCTTCGCGAGGGCAAACCACCGTATTCCAGATGACAGTGTCCGACCAGTCAATGGATCAGCAAAACAGGGTCATGCGGCGGCTTGCATCACGCGGTTGCGGCCGTTGCGCTTGGCGTCGTAGAGCGCCTCGTCGGCGCGGCCATATGCGTGCTCGAAGGTGCGGCCCTGGGCGGACCAGCTCACGCCGAAGCTCGCCGTGACCGGGCAGTCCACGGGGGAGGGGAAGCGATGCGTGGCGATGGCATGGCGCATGTCCTCGGCCAGCGCCAGCGCGTCTTCGAGCGGCACGCCTGGCAGCAGCGCGGTGAACTCCTCGCCGCCCACGCGCCCGATGGCGCCCTCGGCATCCACCGTGTCCTTGAGGCAGGCGGTCACGCCGCAGATCACCGCGTCGCCCACCGGATGGCCATAGGCATCGTTGAGCCGCTTGAAATGGTCGATGTCGAGCACGATCATCGAGAGGCTCCCGCGGGCCAGCGCCGCCGTGGCGCGGTCGATCACGGCGCCACGGTTGAGCGCGCCGGTCAGCGTGTCGTGCGTGGCGCGGTATTCGAGTTCCTGCGCCAGTTCCTGGAGCCGGTGGTTGAGCCGGTTCATCTCCAGTTCCTCACGGTCGCTGCGGCGGATCAGCCGGCGCGTCTCGCGCATCAGCCGCTCGTAGTAGCTGATGAGCTGCCCCAGCGTATGCCGATACGATTCCTCGCCGGCATCGACATCGCAGAACACGGCCTTGGCATGCGCCAGGACGCTGTTCTCCGATTCGAACAGGTCGGGCTCGGACATGATGGCGGCGGGCGGGTTCAACTGCCGGTGGTCGCTACGTCGTGGAACGCAATCGCAGGGAAGTCGTCGTGCAGTTCCTGGCCGAATTCGAGGATGGTGTCGTCGTCCTCGTCATGGAACCAGTGCAGTTCGATGCGGTTGCCGCGCTCGGCGGCGTCGTTCAGCGCGTCGAAGATGCTGAACAGCATCTTGGTGCTCGAGCTGTTGAAATAAGTCAGCGCCACGTTGACCGTGACCGAGACCCCGTCGCACGCCGCCAGGTACTTGCGCAGGCGGGCGATGGCCTCGCCGTAGAACACGGCAGCGTTCTCGGGGTAGGACTCGCCCTTGAGCGAGAGGATGTGCCGCTCGAAGTCGAAGCTCACCTCGGGCGAGGAGGGCGTGGCGGCGATAAACAGGTTTTCCATGGCAGAGGCTCTTCCCGATAGGTCAGATCGTGGCGACGAGCTGGAACATCGTCGATCCCGGATCCGTGTCGATCGGTTGAAAGTTGTATTCGAGGGGCGCGCTGGCATCGCGCGCCATCGTCAGGAAGCCGAGCCCGGCGCCCTTGCTGCCCTCCGGCGCCTCCGCGCGCAGGGTCTGCTTGTAGGCTTGCTTGATCTGGTCCAGCGTCATCGTGCGTAGCGGCTCCAGCGTGGCGCGCAGCTGGTGCACACGCACCGTCGCCACCGGATTGGAACACATCAGGCGGTAGTGCTCGTCCACCATGCTGATGCACACCGAGCCATGGCGCAACTGGCCGCGCTGCTGCTCGCTCTCCGGCGTGGGTGCGGTCAGGGCGTCCGAGGAGTAGTGGACGATGTTCTGCGCCATTTCCACGAAGGACGAGAACAGCTTGCGCCGCGTGGTGCCATCGACCCCGCTTACGGCGAGCTGCAGGCGCACCGCGTCGGACATGGCGGCGATGATGTTCTGCGAAAAGTAGCCGACGTAGTAGAAGATCACGTTGCGTTCCCGAGCCATCGCGAAGAACGGCTCATATTCCTTGTCAATCGATTGTGCGGCGTTCATGTGTCGTGCGGCCGGTGGGGCGCTGTAAGAGTCTGGCGCGGTGTTATCGGGCGCGGAAGCAGAAGAAGGTCAGGTCGTCGCGGCGCCGGTGCTGGCCCTGCCAGGCGCGGTGCACCTCGAGCACCGCCTGGCTGATCTGCGCCGCCGATGCCGCGCGGCTGGCGCAGATGGCTTCGCGCATGCGGCGCTTGCCGAACGAGATCTCGCGCGGGCCGCCGATCTGGTCGATCAGGCCGTCCGTGGTCACGAAGGCCACCGTGTCGGGCGGCATCGGCACGGCCGCGTTCTGCCACGCGTAGTCCATGCCGGTGTCGACGTAGCCGACGCCCATGCGGGCGCCGTTGATCATCTGGCCCTCGGTGTCACCGGGCTGCAGCACGAACAGCGCGCACTTGGCACCGGCGAAGGTCAGCGTACGGGTGGCGTTGTCGAACCAGAAGAAGGCAGCGTCCATGCCGTCGTCGGATTCGGCGATGCCGCGCTCGCCCCGCTGGCCGTCCTGCCCGTCGAGCGGTCCGTCGATCTGCCCAAGCATCTGCTTGATGCCGCGATTGACGGCCGCCAGCAGCGCGCCGGGGTCGCGCGGGCCCTGCTGCTCGATGGCCTGCGTCAGCAGCGACGAGGCAATCAGCGTCATGAACGCGCCCGGCACGCCATGGCCGGTGCAATCGGCCAGCGCGGCGAACCAGCCGTCGTCGAATGCTGCGAAGTGATAGAAGTCGCCGCCCACCACGTCGCGCGGCTCCCAGACCAGTGCGGCGTCCGGCAGCGTGGCGGCCAGCGTCTGGCGCGAGGTGCGCAGCATCGCCCGCTGGATCGTGCTGGCGTAGTCGATGCTCTGCATGATCTGCCGATTGCGCTCGGCCTGCATGTCGGCCACCACGCGCATCAGCTGCAGGCCGTGCCCCAGACCGATGAACTTGCCGTCGCGGGCGATGATGAAGCCTTCCGCCAGCGCCTTCTCGCCATACTCGACCGCGCGGAACGTCAGCGCGTCGATGCTCATGGCGGCGTCCACGATCAGCGGCTCCTTGTCCATGAACGCGATGCAGCTTTTGCGGTTGTAGAGTTCCTGGTGGTACGGCTTGCTCATCTGCGACAGGAAGATCGACCGGTTGATCAGGCCGATGGGCTTGTCGCGCTCGGTCACGGGCAGGCAGTTGAGGTCGCGGTGTAGCGCAAAGACCTCGAGCACGTCCTGATTCGTGTGGTCGGTCGTCACGGAAGGCGTGATGACGGCCAGATCCTCGGCACAGGGCTGCCGGAAGCGCAGGCGGGCAGCGGAGGGATCAACCAGGACGCCAGACATGACCGAAGGAACCAGGGTGGGGAAAGTGGCCCAGAGTCTACGGCGGATGCATGTCGGCTATGTGACGGTTTTCCTTGTAAATCAATGGTTAAAGCCCCACTCGAGTGGGGTGGCGGCATTAGCCGTCGGTGCGGGTCGACGAGTCGTCCGTGTCGTCCGGCGAATGCCCCAGCGCGCGCCCCAGCAGCGGCCAGCGTTGCGCCGCCGCCCGGGTCTGCACCGCATCCTGCTGGTCGAAGTAACGCCGCGCGTCAAAGCCTTCGACATGCCGGCCCAGGGCGTCGATATCGCTATAGGCGCCCGGCGTGCCGCGCGGCACCGACGGGGTCTTCGGGGACTTCGGCGACTCGCTCATTTCTGCTCCACCCAGACGCCATCTGGCGTATGAATCACATAACCCTTGCTCAGCTTCATGGTCACGGTGCCTTCGTTCTCGCCCACCATCATCGTCTGCGGCAAGTTCTCGCTGTAGCTGGCGGTGGGCGGCGCGCCCTGGCGGAACGGGCTGTCTGCCACGAGGTTGAACAGCAGCTGCGACAGCGCCAGGAAGCTGGACGGCGCGTCGATCGTCACCATGCCGCCCGTGGCTGTGGTCGGCAGGCCCACCAGCTTCACGCCCACCGGCACGTGGACGATGCGCGGCGTGGGAATCTCGCGCAGCCCGGAGATCTGGTTTTCGTCGCCCCGCAGCGCCGCGCCATGCTCGGGCACGAACACCACCACCGCCTTGCGGCCGGACTTGCTGATGGTCTCGATGATCCGGTCGACGTCCTCGAGCAGCTTGGCCAGCCGCAGCGGATAGGACTCCAGGCTGGTCAGCCGCTTGCCCGGCAGCCGGTTGCCGTCGTGCAGCGTCACCGTGTTGTAGTAGAGCGCCACGGGGCCGCTGTTCTGCTGGAGGCGGCGCTTGTACCAGTGGTCGAAGGTGTCGTAGTCGCCCAGCACCGGGGAGTCGTCGAAGGCGCGCATCGCCACGGGCACGCCTTCGTTGGACTCGGGCTGGATGCCCGCCACGCCCACTTCCTTGTCGACAAAGCTCCGGAAATTGTCGAAGCGGCCATCGTGGTTCAGCAGCACGTGGGGGCCGAAGCCGGCCTGGGCGAGTGCCTCGAACAGATGGCATTCGGCCGGCGCCGGCGAGTACAGGCTGGCGTGGGGTTCCTGGCCGCACGAGGCGCGCAGCAGCCGGATGGCCGCCGGCCCGCTGTAGCTCGCGGCGGAGCTGAAATTCTTGAACAGGTAGTCGAAGCGCGTGAACAGCGGGTGGTTGCTGGCCTTGGCGGCGTCCATGTCGTCCCAGGACAGCGAGCAGATGTGCAGCACGATGATGTCGAACTGCGCGTCGGGCGTGGCCGTCAGCGGCTGGGCGGTGGCTGAGCGGGTCGATTCCTGCTCGCGGAAGGCGGCCAGCTGGGCATCGTAGCCGCCGCGCACCGCGAAGTCGGCGCGTGGGGTGTCTGCCGCGCGCGCGGTCATCTGGTTGAGCCGCGTCGGCGGGTTGCCGTCGCCGGTGCCGTGCCAGAACGGGATGGCGATCAGCGCCAGCAGCACGAAGGTGGTCACCCGCACCCAGCGGTTGATGATCAGGTAGAGCAGCACCGCCAGCGCGATCGCCACCACCATCTGCAGGGAGACGATGCGCTGCGCCAGTTCGAGCAGGTACTCGGGCGTGAACGCGCTCACGTTCGAGAACTGCGACACCACGCGCGCGAACGGCGGCAGCGTCGATTCCCGGTAGGCCAGCATCGCCCCGACCACGATGGCGATGAGCTGGCGCAGCACCCGCAGCGGCCGCGACTCCATCGGCACCGCCAGGAACAGCGCGAACACCAGGTTCGTCAGCCAGTGCGGCTGGAGGTGGCCCGTGTGAAACAGCCAGAGCTTGGCGAGGAAGTAGAGGTTCCAGATTCCCATGGCGATGTGTGGTTCGGCTCCTGCGGCGTGATGGCCGGCGTGATGAATTAAGGCTGGCGGGGGCGGCGGCGCCCGATCAGCAGGTCGACCGCTTCCGCGCAGGCGTCGTAGAGGCGCAGCAGGCCCTGGTAGCCCATCTCGATCACCTCCTTGAGGCTGCGCAGCGGGGCGTCGGCGTGTTCGTCGTCCAGCCAGTCGATCCAGGCGTCGGCGCGGCCGAAGGTGCACTGGATCAGTTCGATCTCGCGCTCGGCCGTCAGCCCCTCCATGCGCACGCCGAGGTGGCGGTTGACGTTGCGCGTGACCAGGCCGGGGAAGTGGTAGGTGCGCGTGCCGCGCGCCAGGCAGACGCCCACGCGCGCGCCTTCGTCCAGCATCACCTCCACCGGCAGCAGCAGGCCGAGGCCGCCCATCGAGTAGTTCTCGGTGCGGCAGGCGAGCGTGGCGCCGTCCGGCAGCAGCAGCGTGGCCGGCACGCGCATCGGAATGCGGTGGGAGACCCGCACCTGCCGCGCCTCCCGCGCCACGCCCACGGCGGCGCCAAGCATGATCAGGTTGGCCAGCGCCCAGCCCATGTTCATCAGCACCGTGGCCGGCTCGTCGGTGCTGCCGAACAGCAGGTGGCCGACGCCAACCGCCAGCCCGATCACGTTGAGCGCCAGCAGCACCAGGTAGGGCTTGGAGATGGTCCAGTCGAGGTAGTCGTCGGCAATCTGCCCGCCCTTGGCGGTGACGTTGAACTTGCCCAGGCGCGGGTTGATGAAGGCCACCGTGGTCGGCAGCACGATGTACCAGGCCAGCACCGATTCGTAGACTTCGGCCCAGAACGAATGGCGGTAGCGGCCCTGGAGCCGCGAGTTGGTCACGTTGGCCACGAACAGGTAGGGCAGCACGTAGGCCATGATCAGCAGCGCCGAGGTGTTGATCACGTGCAGGCCGAAGTACAGGTAGGCGATCGGCATGGTCAGGAAGATCAGCCGGGGAATGCCGTAGAAGAAGTGCAGCATCGCGTTGCTGTAGCAGATGCGCTGGAACAGGTGCAGCCCGCGCCCGAGCAGCGGGTTGTCGATGCGGAAGATCTGCGCCATGCCGCGCGCCCAGCGGATGCGCTGCCCGATATGGCCGGACAGGCTCTCGGTGGCCAGCCCGGCCGCCTGCACCGTGCGCAGGTAGGCGCTGTTGTAGCCGAGCCGGTGCAGCTTGAGCGCCGTGTGGGCGTCCTCGGTGACGGTCTCCACGGCAATCCCGCCGATCGCCAGCAGCGGCGCGCGCTTGATGACCGCGCAGGAGCCGCAGAAGAAGGTGGCGTTCCAGAAGTCGTTGCCGTCCTGGATCAGGCCGTAGAACAGGCTGCCCTCGTTCGGCACGCGCCGGAAGGTGTCGAAGTTGCGCTCGAACGGGTCTGGCGAGAAGAAGTGGTGCGGCGTCTGCACCAGCGCGCACTTCGGGTCGGCCAGGAACTCGCCCATGGTCATCTGCAGGAAGGAGCGCGTGGGGATGTGGTCGCAGTCGAAGATGGCGATGTACTCGCCGTCCGTCTTCGCCAGCGCCTTGTTGATGTTGCCGGCCTTGGCGTGGAAATTGTCTTCCCGCGTGAGGTAGCCCACCCCGGCCGCCGCCGCGAACTCCCGCATCGCGGGCCGCCGGCCATCGTCGAGGATGAACACGCGCAGCTTGTGCGCCGGCCAGTCCATGCTCAGCGCCGCGTACACGGTGGGTTGCAGCACAGCCAGCGACTCGTTGTAGGTGGGGATGTAGACGTCCACCGTCGGCCATGCCTCCGGGTCGGCCGGCAGCGCCTTGGGCTGGCGGTTCAGCGGCCACGCCGTTTGCAGGTAGCCCAGCCCCAGCACGATCCAGGTGTAGACCTCGGCCGCATAGAGGAGGTAGCCCACGGCGGCCTCGGTGGCCGTGGCGAACTGCAACGTCTGCGTGGAGCGCCACCAGATATAGCGGCCCGCCATCAGCGCGGAGAGCACCATCATCGCCAGCGTCGGCAGCCGGCCGGGAATGCGCCGCAGCACCATTAACCCGATCCAGACGATGGCGAACAGCAGTAGCTGGCTCGAGAACGTCAGCGGCGTGGTGCTGATGACCGCGCCGGCCAGGCAGGCGAGCACCAACGAGGTGGGCACCGCGAACGGGATGCGGCCCACGCGCGTGGCGACGGCCTCCACGCCATCGCCCACGCGCGCCCAGTCCACGCGGGGCAGCCGCGCGGCAATGCGGCGCCGCATGCGCGTCACCGCGTAGTAGATCGGCCCGAGCAGGCGGTCCAGCCAGCGCCGGAACGGTGTGACCCCCGGCGGCGCGGCAACCTGGCGACGCTTGCGGAGGTCGGCGGCCAGCCGGTAGCGCGGACGAGGCGGGCGGATGAACAGCCGCCACAGCCACGCGGCGGGGTCGCGGCGGCGGCCCATGCCGAGCCGGGCCAGCGCGCGCCGGTACAGCAGCGCGGCCCATTCCGCAGGAATATCGGGCTTGCCGGGGCGGGGCGGCTGAAACACGGCGCGCAGCACCCAGATGCCGCCGTGCGCCGGCGCGGTGACGCCAAGGTGGCGCGCCAGCCGGTCGCGCGCGATGGCCAGCCAGCGGTGGAGTCGGGCGGGCTTGTCGCTCATCGTTCGCGCTCCTGTGGCGGGGCGCCGATCCAGTGGGACACCCACGACGCCAGCCCTTGCAGGTCGTGCGCCGCCTGCGAGTGTGGCGCGCTGCGGCAGAAGTTCTCGCTGCGCGCGAAGGCTTCCGGAATGCCGCTGTCCTCGTGGACGGGGCAGGCCAGCATCGCATTGCCGAGCGTGGCGCGCAGCAGCGTGACGATATCGGCATGCAGCCGCCGTGCCGGCTGGAGTCGCGTGGCCACGTAGCAGGCGGTGTGGCCGCGCCGCGCCAGCGCATCGGTCAGCCGGCCCAGCCCGACGCAGACTTCGGGCTGCGGCGGCAGCAGCACCAGCACGAGGTCGGCCGCGGCGATGGCCTGGCCCGCGTGCGGCGAGGGCCAGGGCGGCGTGTCGATCAGCACCGCGCCGTGCGCCGGCGTGGCCACCTGGGCGATCAGCCCGCGCAGCCAGTGCGGCCCCGCGCGCAGCAGCTTGCCGGCCTGGATGTCATCGTCGTCGCTGTCCTGCTCGCCCCAGGGCACGAACAGCACGCCATCGTCGCTGCGCAGCCCGGCCTGCGCCCACGCGGTGGGCGATCCGTCGGCCAGGCAGCCGGACAGCCCCGCGCGCGCCGCGTCGCGCAGGCCGAAGTGGTAGCCCAGCAGATTGCGCGGATCGCATTCGAGCGCCAGCACCGGGTGCCCGCGCCCGGCCAGCAGCGAGGCCAGCGAGGCCGTCACCATGGTGCGTCCGGCGCCGCCGGCGGGGGAGACGATGGCGATAGTTTTCATCGCTGGGGCTCCCGGTCCGGGCGGCGCTTGCCGCGAATCACCATGCCGTGCAGTTGCGGCGGCAGGCGTACGGTGCGGCGCGGGCGCGGCGTGGTCCATTGCGGGAACCAGCGCAGCAGGTCGAAGCGCCAGATCACGAACGCCAGCGGCGCCGCCAGAATCAGTCCCCAGATGAAGTAGCCAAGGAAGATGGACATGTCGCGTCAATCCTGTCGAAGCAGCGGCACGGGGTGCGGCTGCGGCATGGCACGCGGTTGCGCGGGCGGGGTGTCGCGCAGCGGCAGCGTGGGGATCTCCGCCACTGGCGGGGCGTCGGTGCCATCGTGGGCAAGCAGCGCCGCCGTGGTGTCCGGCATCGGGGCCGGCGCGGGGCGGGGCGCCTCTTGCTGGCGCGCGAGCCAGCTGCTGTAGTCGGGCGGCGGCACCTCGGCGATCTCGGCCTCGAAGCGGCCCAGCGTGGCGCCGATGGACTCCAGGTCGCCATTGCGCACGTCGCCATGGAACAGCTCGCCCAGCGGCTGCTGGAACACGCGCCGGCACACGGCATCCACGTCGTCCATGCGGCAGGCGAAGAAGAAGGCGTAGAGGCTGTCGCTGCCGGCCGTGCAGAGATCGCCCGCGCGGTTCATGCGGCAGGCGCGCAGCGCCTCCACATGGGCCACTTCGGGCAGCAGCGGCAGTTGCAGCAGCACGTGGGGCAGCCGGATCATGCGGCTGCGCTCCACGGCGTCGCGCACCAGCGAGACGAACTCGGCGGGCGGCACGTAGCCGCTGGTCGAGGTGGTCAGCACGGCGGACAGCGCGTTGCGGTAGTCGGCAAGAATCGGCCGCGAGAACACCTGCCCCTGCAGGCCCTCGATCATGGCCTGCACCCGGGCGAACGGCGTGCGCTGGGCGATGACGAGATTGGCGCCGAGGTTGAGCATCAGCAGCTCGTAGTGCTGGCGCATGGCCTCCTTGTCCTCGCGCACGGCAATCTTCAGCGCGCGCCCGGCGCTGCGCCGCAGCCGGTGCACCTGCTCGGCCAGCGCCTCGAGTTCGCGCCCGCCGCCGTAGTGCAGCAGGACCGTGGCCGCCACCGCGCGGGCGGCGCTGGCCACGGCGGCTTCGTTGCTGTCCACTACACGCCAGTGCTCGGGGATGTAGCGCTCGCGCAGCACCGCGTCGCGGCTGACGATCACGCGCTGCTCGTCCGGCGCGAGCATGCCGGCTTCCTCGATCGTGTCGGTGAAGGTCTGCGCGGCCACCATCAGCCGGTGCTCGTGCGGCGCAAAGCGCAGCGGCACGATCTCGCCTGCCACCACGGCCTGGTTGTCGCGCCAGAACGCCACCTCCCAGGTGTACTGCCCCTGCTGCTGCGAGAGCTGCACCGCGCCGGCAAAGCGGCCGTGGAAGCCCTGCAGGTCTGGCGCCGGCTGGCCCGGCTCCGGCGCCGGCGGCCCCATCACCAGCAGCACCGCGCAGCGGTGGCGCGCGCACCATTCGCCCAGGCGCTGGCCTTCCTGAGCCAGCCGCCCCGCATCGTGCCAGGCGAAGAACCCCTCCGCCCCTTCGATCAGCATCATGCTGCCCTGCGCCCCGCACTGGTCCACCAGCGCCTGGAGTGCCTCCATCAACCCGTCGATGGCGGGCCGGCTGGCGTCCGTGGGCGGGCGCAGCGCGCACAGGTTGGCGCGGCCGTGGAGGGCGCGGTTGGCGTCGATGTCGAGCCCATGGGCACGTAGCTGGGCGACGATGTCGGCGGCGTCGCGCGTGGAGAGTACCGTGGCCGGCGCGCGTAGCGCCGTGGCGGCGGTCTGCCAGAACAGCGCGTCGCGGGCGGGCGAGGGCTCGGCATAGACCACGTGCGCGCGGGCCGGCGTGAGCGTGGCCAGCGCCGGCGACAGGCCGTCGATGGCCAGCCCCGTGCGCGCCTGGAAGCGCGCGCGCAGGCCCGGCAGGGCCGTGGCGGGGATGGCGGGGGCAGCAGTGCGGTCGGTGTGCTTCATCGATCCCCCATCAATAGGCCGAGTAGGGCCGCACCGGGTTCGGCGGGAACGGCACCGGGTCGCGGCGACGATCGAACAGGTAGCGCAGCCAGACCATCGCCCGGTTCGGCGCGTAGTCGCGCGAGCGGTCGATCTGGAAGCCTGCGCCGGCCACCCAGTGCGGTGCGAAGCTGTATTCCACCGTGGCGCCGAGCGTGTAGCTGAAACCGCCGCCCGAACCGCCCGTGTAGATCGGATTGCCGGCGAGCTGTTGCAGGTCGGGACGGGTGGGGAAGTAGGGCGCGTCGTCCTCGTAGGTGAACGACCAGCCGGCCGAGCCCTGCAGCCGCCACGACCAGCGCGCGTAGCGCCCGGTCCAGTCGAGCGGGATGCCGAACGAGAGGTAGCGTTGCGGGCTGTAGTAGCCGCCATGGCCGAACGAGTAGAAGCGCTGGTTGTCGCTGTAGCGCCAGTAGTTCAGCACCAGCCCGCTGGTCACGCGCTGGTCGCGCTGGGCGTAGACGGGCAGGTCGAAGCCGGTGCGGACCGTGAACTCGCGGTTCGTCACCACGTTGTGGCCGGTGTAGAGCCCGGCGCCCACGTCGCCGAATACGCTTACGCGGCCGATGTCACGCGCGTAGCGCAGGTGGATGCCGTTGCGCACCACGCCGCCCCAGGTCTCGCCGGTGACGGGGTCGGTGGCGCCGCCGTAGGAGATCAGCGAACTGGTCACGGCCCGCCGCGAGACATCGACGGAGGCGGACGAGACGCCCAGATCCGCCCGATAGCGGAAGCCGCCCACCACGGTCTGTTCGGTAAAGCCGAGCGGCGTGGTACCGAGGTCCGCCCGCCAGCTGTTGTCGGCGCCATCGAACTCGTAGCCGGCGGCCAGCGCCACGCCACGGTCGGTCTGGCCGATGGTGCCGAGGCCCGTGTTGCCGAGCGCGGCGATCTTGCCGAACTCGGACGCCTTCGAGAAGTTGCTCGCCTGCAGCGTGCCGGCGTCGAGCAGCACGGTGTCCGCATGGAAGAACATGTGGCCGGTGTAGCCCTGCGGAATGCGCACGAACAGCGGGATCTCGGTGGCGTGCAGCCGCGAGATGCCGGCATCACCGGATTTGTTCGACTGCATCACGGCGGTCGCCACCTCGCCCTGGCGGCGCGCCTCCAGCCCGGCCAGGGCGCGGCCGGCCGGCGTGCCTTCGGGGCCAGCCAGGACGCCTTCGCGCTGCTCCAGCCCCTGTGCGGTGCGATAGTGCGCCGCCGCGTCGTTGAAGTCGCCACGTGCCTGGGCGATGCGGCCCTGCTGCACGGTGATGTCGGCGCGGTCCGGGTAGCGTTGGGCGAGGTCGTCGACCACAGCGCTGGCCTCGTCCGTGCGCCGCATCGCCGTGAAGCGCCGCGCCACCGAGAGCCGGGTGTCGATGTCGTCGTCGGGGGTATCGGCCAGCACCGCGCGCACGATCTCCAGCGCCTGCGCCTCCTTGCCCTGCCGTTCGAGCATGCGCGCGAGCGTGAGCCGCGCGTCGGCATCCTTGGGATCTTTGGCGAGCACCGCCTGCGCGGCCTCCGCCGCACCCCGGTAGTCGCCGCCGGCCTCGCGCAGATCGGCCAGCGTCAGCAGCCAGCGGCGGTCGGCCTGCTGGGCCTCGGGCACGGCGTACAGCGTCTGCCGTGCCCGCGTCAGGTCGCCGTCGGCCATGAGCCGGTCGGTGCGGCGCAGCGCCAGCCGCAGTGACTGATCGTCGAACGATGCCTGCTGCGCGGCGGTGATGCCGGGCAGGGCGCGCGATTCGGCGATCCACGCCTGCAGCGCGTCGTCGCGGTCGGCGGCGGCCAGCAGTTCGCCGTAGCGCAGGCGGATGTCGAGGCGGGGATCCTCGGGGTGCGCGGCCAGCCAGTCGCTGACCAGCCGCAGGCCCTTGTTGGTCTCGCCCAGCCCGATCCATTCACGGCCGATGGAGGCGAGCATGTGCGGTTCGTCGCGCGCCGCGATGGCGGCCTGGTCGAGCAGCGCCCGGGCCTCGTCGTCGCGGCCTTCGGCCAGCCGCAGTCGAGCCTCGCGCAGCAGCTTTTGCGCCGCGAGGTTGCTGGCGAGCCCGCGCATGCCTTCGCTGCGTTCGGCCTCGGGCACCGCCGCCAGCACAGCTGTGGCGGCGTCGATGTCGTCCACGGCATTGAGATAGAGCGCCGTGGCGTAGCGCATCTCGGCGGTGGGCGCGGCGGCGACCCCATCTTCCATGACGCTGCGGCCCAGCACCGGCAGGTTGAGGTCGCGATAGAGACGGGCCAGCGTGTAGCGTGTCCACGCGGCATCGGGCGCCAGCCGGATGGCATCTTCGAGCCGCTGCAGCGCCGGGCTGCGCTTCTTCTGCGCGATGAGCTGGTCGGCCTGCACGGACAGCAGGTCAGCCCGCAGCGCGCGCAATTCAGACTCGGAGCCCTGCATGCGGCGCGACGCGTCCGCGATCAGCGGGCCGATCTCGTCCTGCCGCTGCCGCGTCTGGAGCAGGGCGACGAGGCTGCGCAGCGCGCCCATGTCCGGCTTCGGCCGGGCCAGCATCTGGCGCAGCAGCGTCTCGGCCTCGGCATCCTTGTGCTGGGCGATCAGCGCGTCGGCCAGAATCGCCTGCGCGTTCTCATTGCCGGGCTGCAGGGCCAGCGCCTCGCGCGCCAGCGCTTCGGCCTGCACCGGCTTGCCCTGGGCGTTGGCCTCGCGCGCACGCGCCACGGTGCCCCAGAACGTGGCCGTGTCCCGCAGGCTGCGCCATTTATTGCGATTGTCCGGATCGAGCGTCATCGCCCGGGAAAACAGCTCGCGGGCTTCATCGTGGCGGCCTTCGCGCAGCCGCACCAGGCCGAGCCCGCCGACCACCTCGCCGTCCTGCCGGCGCTTCTGGTACGCCTTCTGGAGGGCGATGTCGGCCTCGTTGAGCTGCCCGCGCTCCAGCTGGGCCAGCCCGCGCTGCCGCGCCTGCCAGGCGGGATCGGCTTCGAGCTTGCGCTGGGCTTCGCGCTGGGTGCCGAGGCTGGCGAGCGTCTGCTTGGCGGCCTCGTCGTCGGGCACTTCCTTGAGGTAGCGCTCGAACCACACGTAGTAGGCCGGATCTTCGTTGACGCTGTACAGCGTGCGCCGCCAGATGTCGAGCGCGCTCTTGCGGTCGCCATCGGGCCGCTGGGTGAGGTCGTAGAGGATGGCGAGCCCTTCCTGCCGGGTGGCCTCGCGGTCGGTCAGCAGGCTGCCCAGCGCCAGCGCGAGGCGCGAATCGTCCGGCTCCTGCTTCACACGGCGGCGCAACTCGGCAATCGCGCGCGGGCGGCCGGCGGTGGTGCCGGCCAGGATGCGGTAGTAGTCCACCGCCAGCTCGCCGCCTGGCGCGCCGCGCGGGAACAGCGTCTGCAGCCGTGTGGCGGCTTCCTCGGACTTGCCGCTGCGGGCGAGCAGCCGCACCTGCGCCATCTCGCGCTTGTCGCGCGTGGCGATGCGGTAGGCGTCTTCGAGGTCGCGCGTGGCGGCGCTGTCTGGCGCCACCTCGCGCATGCGCCGCAGCACCTTGTCGGCTTCGGCGGGGCGATTGGAACGGATTTCGATCAAGCCCAGCATCTTGAGCGCCTCCGGTTGGCGCGGATCGATCAACAACGCCTTCTCCAGCACGCCACGCGCCATGTCCGCACGGTTGCGTGCCTCCCACATGCGTGCCGATGCCAGCAACTGCGCCATCTCCCGGCGCGTGGTGGCGCTGGCGGCGGCTGGGGCCGATGCGGCGTCGGCAGCCGCTGCCTCCCCCGGCAGCGCGGCGCTGGCCAGCAGCAGCCACAGCGTGGGAGCTAGCGCCTTGCCGGGCATGCGGTGTTCCACGCCGGCACCAGCTTGCCGTCCGCCTCGAACCGGTACAGGCCATCCACATGCCCCAGCCCGAACAGCGTCAGCACCTGACTGTAGTAGCCGGAGGGCGACTGCGCGGCCAGCGTGCGCGTGCGCTGGGCCTGGGTGCGCGCGGCGTCCGGCTGGCCCTGCGCCAGCATGAACGGTGCGATGGCCGCCGAGAAGCCCGCATTGCCCGCGTTCGGCCCGAACGTGCCCGCCTGCGTGTCCACCCGCTCGGGCGGGTGGCCGTTGGCGAGCACGTAGTCGGCCATCGGATGCAACGTACGCAGCACACCGGCGCGCAGCGGGTCGCCCGCAGCGGTCATGCCGGCCCACAGGTAGACCCGGATCGAATCATAGGAGCCCGTGGCCTGCGTGTCCGTATCGGGCCGGAAGCCGGCGCCTTTCTGATACAGCACCCAGTCGGGCGAGAAGCCGCGCGGCGCGGTGTCCACGATCAGCCGCCCCGCGCTCTCGACCATGGCCTGCCAGCCGCGGTCCTCGGTCAGCACGGCGGCCAGCCGGCGCATCACCGGCAGCGGCACGTAGCTCGGGTTCAGCCGCCAGCTATCCGGGGTGGGATGAAAGCCGACCGGGCCCGGCAGCAGCGTGCGGCCCAGTCCGGGCAGCACGGCCGATTCCTCGCGCAGCGCGCGCCGGGCGACCAGCGTGCCCAGCGCCGTGAAGCGGCGTTCGCGCCAGAGCCGGCCGGCTTCGAGCAGCGTGTAGGCGATCCACAGGTCGGCGTCGCTGGCCGCGTTGGTGTCGATCACGCCCCAGGTGCCGGCCTCGGGGCCGCTGTCGCGCTTGCCCCAGATCCACGCGGGCAGGTGGGCGCTCAGGTCGCCGCGCGCCAGGTTGTTCTCGGTCCAGCCGAGCAGTTTGTCGAAGGTGGCGCGGTCGTTGGCCACGAGCGCGAAGAACAGCGCGTAGGCCTGCCCTTCGGAGACCGTGGCCTGGCGCTCGGTGCTGGCATCGACCACGCGGCCGTCCGGGCTAATGGTGTCGCGCCGGAAGGCATCCCAGTCCGGCCACGGGCAGGTGGCCGCCAGGCTGGCGAGCGATAGCCCCGCCAGCGTGGCCGTCACCATGCCGCGAGCGATCTGCCTGAGCCAGCGGGGCAGCGCACGCCGCATGTCACCCTCCGTTGCGGCGTGCCGCGATCCGGCCCAGCGCCCAGAACAGGGTCAGCGCCACCAGCAGCCCGGCGACGAGGCCGGCGATGGCCAGCAGCGCCGGGTGGTCCGCCATGCGCACCCACACGCGCGCATACCAGGGCAGGGTGCCGACGTAGTAGCGCTCGCCCAGGCGCAGCCCCTCCACCTCGCGCTGGCGGACCACGGTGAGGTCGCCGCGGATCTGGGCGACCTTGCCGGCGTCCTCGAGCACATCGAGCACATCGCGCACGTTCTCCGGCGCGGTGGCGGTCACGGCGACCACGCTGCGCTGCGCCGCGTACGGTGACTCGAAGCCGATCAGCGCCGCCAGCGGACCATCGGCCGAGAGGATGGCGCGCCCGGCGGGTGACACGTTGTGGTCTGCCTCGCCACTGAGCCAGTTGGTCCACGCCCCGCCGCGCTGGTCGCGCAGCGTGATTTCGGTGCGGCCCTGCTGGACCAGGATCGGCAGGGACTTGCCCCACTGCGCCAGGATCTCGCCGGCGCTGCCCGTGCCCACCATCAGCAGGTTGCGGTCCTTCACGGTGTCGATGGCCTTGGCCGGCGCCACCGCCACGCGCAGCGCCGGCAGGCCGGTCCACTTGCCCATGTGGCCGAGCAGCGTCAGCATCGCCTCCTGGTCGAGCGCGCTCGGGGCGTCCGGCATGACCACGGCGGTATCGGCCAGGTCCGCCAGCCGGGTGAACGGATAGCCGCTGTTGGCGAAGAAGGCGAGGTTGGGCAGCGCGGCGTAGTGGGAGAAGCCGCTGAAGTCGATCGACGAATCGGGGTCGACCGCCGCGCGCGCCACGTTGGCCGCCGTGGACGCGCACAGGCCGGTCTTCTGCGAGTCCATGTGGAAGCGGAACTGCATCTGGTTGTTGCTGCCCACGCGGAAGGCCGGGATCAGGATTTCGTTGCTGACGGACGCGCTGCCGCCCGAGATCAGCGGCACGCTGACCAGGCTCTCGTCGTTCTGCGCGGTCAGCGGCTTGAGCCRGTACGAGCGCACGAGCTGCTCGTTGATATCGACGCTGAGCACCGAGTCGTTGTAGGTGGACGGCGCGGTGTAGCGGTACCTCACGTTCATCGGCACGGCGCGGTCGTTCCAGCCGTACAGGTCGGCCGGCACGCGCAGGTTCACCCGGATCGGCTCGGGGCTGGCGCCGCCTACCTGGAGCTGCTGCGGGTCCGTGACGAGTTCCTTGAACAGCACGGGGCGGTCCACCGGCGCCCAGGCCGGCGCGTCGTAGGGCTTGCGCGGTTTGCCGAGTTCCACAGACTGCACGCCGGCGCGGTTGCCCGCCATGGCAGCCTTGCCAAGCACCAGCGCATTGGCCGCCACCTGCAGTTCCTGCGGATTGCGGCCGGCGAGCACCAGCAGCTTGCGCGCCGGGTTCGACGGATTCGGCATCACGCTGACCGAGGCGCCCTGGATCTCGGGCAACTGGAGGCCCGCCGGGATGGCGTTCGGCATCGCAAAGACAATGGCGTGGGCATCGGCGGGCGGCTGGCTGCGTGACGGGAAGCGCAGCTCCCGATAGCTGGCCAGCGCGCCGAGCCAGGACGACACCACGCCGGCGGCCTGCAGCGTGGCCGCATCGGCATTGGCTGGCAGCACGAAGGGCACGGTGACGCGGCTGTTGTCACGGCGGTCGAAAAACGGGGCGGGCAGCAGCGCGAGGTTGTCCGGCAGCGTGACGGGCAGCTTGGTCAGCGTCAGCGTGGTGGCCGGGCTGATGTCCGCCCAGAGGCTGGAGTGGTAGGGGTCCTCGCAGTGATCGACCGTGTAGTGGGCGATCATCTGCACGTTCAGGCGATTGAAGTCCGTGAAGTAGCGCGGGTCGAGGTCGATCTCGCGCGTGATCTGCTGGCCCGCCTGCTCCTTCTCCAGCGGCAGGGTGGCCACGACTTCGTCGTTGAGGCGGATCTTCAGGTGGGAGAGCGGATAGACCAGCGAGGGCGAATACGTGAAGACCAGCTTGAGCCTGGCGGCCGTGACCACTTCATCGAGGCGCACGCCGACATTGAGGGTGCGGTCGGGGTCCACGCCGCGCAGCGGGATGGGCTGGTTGGCGCCCATCTGGGCCAGCGTGAGCACCTGGGTGCGGCCCGGGGCCGGTGCAGCGGCTGCCGGGCTCGAAGCTGCCGTTGCCGCAGGGGCCGGGGCTGGCGTTTGCGCCATCGCGGACGCGGCACCTGCGGCCATGCACAGCATGGCGAGCCGTTTGCCGCCACAGCGCAGGTCTGACACGAGAAGAGTCATATCGAGTGCCCTGTGAAGGTGGCGCAGCCGCACCATCAAAGAAGACCGAAGCGCCGCGCTCACGGGACTGCGTGACGAATATAGCACGCAGTTTTCGGCGAATTACGAGGTGGTGCGGGGCGTGGATCGTGAATTAAAAAGAATTCAATTCACATCGCCGCATTCGGGCAAAAGATTGAATTCAGTGGCTCCTGTTTGCGCGAACGGGTCAAGCGTTTGGCGTCACACGGGCGCGGATTGGCGAGAAATGGTGCAGCGTCGATGCACAATTTGCATAAGGGGAGGAAGCGCCATGTGGAAGAATGACAATCTCCTACCCTCATCGCCGTCATCGCGCCATGTCCGAAGCCATCGTCTACCTGAACGGGGACCTGCTCCCGTTGTCCGAAGCCCGCATTCCCGTCCTCGACCGCGGGTTCATCTTTGGCGACGGCATCTATGAAGTGATCCCGCTCTACAACGGCAAGCCGTTCCGGGGCGCGCAGCATCTGGCGCGTTTGAAGCGCAGCCTGGCGGCCATCGGCATCGACGATCCCTATACCGAAGCCGAATGGCTCGCGCTGATCGGCCGCGTGGTCCAGGCCAACGGCCTGTCGGACCAGATGGTCTACATGCAGGTCACGCGCGGCGTGGCGAAGCGGGCACATGCGTTCCCGAAGGAAGCGGTCACGCCGACCGTGCTGATCATGACCAACCCGATGGCGCTGCCACCGGCGTCGGCGGTGGAGCAGGGCGTGGCCTGCGTGACGATGGAAGACCGCCGCTGGCTGAACTGCCAGATCAAGTCCACCTCGCTGCTCGGCAACGTGCTGGCTGCGCAGGAAGCCGCCGCCAACGGCGTGACCGAGGCGATCCAGTTCCGCGACGGCCAGCTCACCGAGGCCTCGGCGTCGAACGTGTGGCTGGTGCAGCAGGGCCGCGTGGTGGCCCCGCCGAAGGACAACCTGATCCTGGAAGGCATCCGCTACGGCCTGATGGAGGAACTCTGCGCCGCCATGGACATCTCGTTCACCTCGCGCCGCATCTCGCGCGACGAGGTTTTCGCGGCGGACGAAGTCATGCTGTCGTCGGCCAGCAAGGAGCTGCTGCCGGTGGTCACGCTCGACGGCCGCGCCATCGGCAACGGCAAGCCCGGCCCGGTGTTCCAGCGCCTCTACGCGGCCTACCAGGCGGCCAAGGCAGCGCTATAACGCACGGCGTGCCCGTGCTAGGATGGCCGCGGACGAACCACCGAGAGGAGGCCAGTCATGGCCAAGCGCGAGCGCAGCCGGCGCGTCATCATGGAAGAGGTGAGCCGGCGGGTCCAGCAGATCGACGAGATTGCCGACGAAGGCCGACACATCCAGGTGCCGGACCCGCAGCCGCACCCGCGCGATGTGCGCGGCCGGAACTGGGACATGGCCCGCTTCGGCAATGCACGCGGCTTCGAAGCCGCCATCCGCAATGTCGTGGATGACGTCCGGGACGAGTTCGACCTGACCGACGAGCCGGTCTCCACCGTGCCGAACCCGTTCGGCGACTGAGGATTGTGGATGGCGGATGGTGCGGCTCAGGCCGGCGCCACCGCCTCTGCGTAGCGCCAGGTGGCGCCGGACTGGCGCTTGGCGCCGTACATCGCGGCGTCCGCCGCATGCAGCAGCGCGGTACCGCCGCGCGCGTGCACCGGATAGACCGCCACCCCGATACTGAGCGTCGCCCCGATGCTCGCCCCGCCCGCCACGCCGAACGGCTCGGTCATCGCCGCCAGGATGCGCTGGGCGGTCAGCACGGCGTCGTCGGCCTCCCGCAAGGTTCCCAGCAGCACCGCGAACTCATCGCCGCCCAGCCGGGCCGCGCGGTCGGTCTCGCGCAGGCAGGCCCGGATGCGCTGGGCGATGCCCACCAGCACCGTGTCCCCCACGGCATGGCCGTGGCGGTCGTTGATGCCCTTGAAATCGTCACTGTCCAGATAGAGCACGGCCACGCGCTGGCCCAGCGCCGCCGCGCTGCGCACGGCCTGGTCGAGTGCCTCGGTGAAGGCGGCGCGGTTCAGCAGGCCGGTCAGGCTGTCGTGCGTGGCGCGATGTGCCAGCGAGCGGTTCTCGTGCTGCAACTGTCCCTGCCAGGCCTCCAGTTCGTCGAGCAGCACGTTGAAATCCTCGCCCAGCGCATTGAGTTCGTCGATGCGCGCCGGCGGCACGCGCTGGCCGAACGCGCGTTCGGATCGCACCGCATGGGCCACGCGCATCAGGCTGCGCACCGGATCGATGATGTGCACGAGCATGCGGCTGGACAGGTAGTGCGCGCCCACCGCCGTCAGCAGCAGGCAGGCCATCAACCCGAGCATGCCTTTGAGCAGGAAGTGGAGCAGCGCCACGGGGTCGCCGACCACGCGCACGCTGCCCACCTGCTGGGATTCGTGGAAGACCGGCTGGTCCACCGGGCCCGAGGTCAGCAGGTCCCGGGCGAACTGGTGCAGGTCTGGGAAGCGCGCCGAACCATGGCGATGCCAGCTGGCCACCGGCTGGCTGTCCCGATCGAAAATCCAGGCCGCGGTCACGTCTTCGCTGGCGGCGATCATCGCCAGGGTCTCGGCGGCGGCGGCTTCATCGCGGAACACGATCGGCGCCTCCACCGTATAGGCGATGGAGCGCGCCACCAGCCGCAGGTTGTGGTCGGCATAGTCGCGCAGCGCGGTCAGGCCCAGGCCGGTGAGCGTGGTGCCGGCCGTGAAGACGGCGATCAGCGCCACGCTCAGGTGGAAGCGGCGCAGGGTGCCATAGAGCGACGGCCGGGCGGCGCGGGTCATGATGCCGGCGCCTTGCGGCGACCCAGTTGCAGCACGCCGGGGTGGACGTGGATGCCGCTGCGGCCGAGGGCATCGAGGTTGACGCGGAACGAGACCTGCCGCTCGCGGACATTGAGGCAAAACATGCTGCCTGCGTCACATTCGAAGTCTTCCTCGGCGATGATCAGTACCGGGCGGCCGGTCAGGTCGGCCGAGATCTTCTCGCGACGCGGGGCGGACATCGCGCCGACATAGAGCGCGTCGCAGTCGGGCGCCGGGTTGCTGGCCATCGGATCGAGCTGCCGCGTGGCCACCAGCCGGCCTGTGGAGAGCGCGCCGCCCTCCATCAGCTTGCCGGCATAGCGCGCGACGGGGTCCACGCAGAGCCGCAGGGTGTCGCGCTCCACGGGCCAGCGCGCGTAGCCGAGCAGGGACATGACCACGCGCGCCACGGCCTCCGGGCGCGGCAGCGCCGGGGCGGCCGGTGCCAGGTCGTGCGCGGCCAGCCGGGGCGTGGCCAGCAGCAGCGCGGCGAGCATCGGCAAGGCGGGCAGCAGGAGGGACAGAGACTTGGCGCGCGGCACGGGCAGGGGTGGGGGTGGGGGTGGGGGTGGGGGCCAGTAGGGTGGGATCCATTGGGATGTCGGCACCGGGCCGGCAAACTGTAGCGGGCGCGCCCATGTGGATGTGCTAGAGTCGTTTGAACGCGTTTGTCCACGGAGGGCACCATGGCAACCGAATCCCAATCGCAACAAAAAGGGCAAGTGAAGGCGTTCGTGCAGACCGCGCCGCAGGCAGGGCGCTATGTCTGGATCATTGCGCTGGTGGACTTCAGCGCCCAGCAGGTCCGGCGCACCATTGTGTCCGACGACACGTTCACCACGGCCGACGCCGCGCGCGTGGCCGGCGACGCCCAGCTCAAGGCGATGGCCGCCGATCACTGACGGTCGCTCATCCGGCGTGCCCGGTGACTGTCACGCCACCTCGTTTCCCGATATCCTTTCGCAAGGCGGGCCCCATCGGTCCGTGCCCGCTGCTGCCTGTTTGCCATCGAAAACCCGAAGACAGATAGAAGGAGAAGGAATGCCCAGGCTTCAAGACCAGGTCCAACGCCATCTCGTCCGCGCCATGACAGGCGCGACGCTGCTCGCAGCCACCCTGGCGTTCGCGCCGGCGGCGATGGCGCAGGTCAATATCAATATCGGCATCGGCACCCCGCCGCCGGCCCCGATCTACGAGGCCGTGCCCGCGCCGCGCCCCGGCTATGTCTGGCAGCCCGGCTACTGGGCCTGGGACGACCACGGTCACAAGCACAAGTGGAAGCAGGGCAAGTGGGCCAAGGATCGGCCGGGCTATGTCTACGAGTCGCCGCGCTGGGTGGAGGCGAGCAATGGCTGGGTGATGCAGCCGGAGCGCTGGAACCAGGGGCCGGGCGACCACGGCAAGCACAAGGACAAGGGCGGCAAGGGCTGCCCGCCGGGCCACGCCAAGAAAGGCGAGTGCTGAGTCACGGTCTTCTCATCATGCGGTAACTGCCGCGCGGGGCGCCATGCTAGGATTTCCGCGAGATGATTCCACCCGGAGGCATGAGACATGGCAAAGCAGGTCTTCTCGCGTGCGCAGTATCTCGACATCCTCAACGACAGCCTGCGTCGGCATCCGGGCTGGCAGCCCGGCATGGCGTTTGTGTTCCTGCCCCCGGGCGCGGATGCGGGCCAGGCCTCGGGCGTAGGCTGCACCGGGCCGCTGGAGGCGCTGCCGGTCTATTGCGAGATCGAACGCGTGGCGTCGGGCCTGATCACGGTGCAGCCGGAATAAACCGGCCACCTGGCCCGCCCCGGTACAATGGCGCCCTTACTTAATTCCCCTCGGACAAATTCCCGTGAAGAAGACGGACCTGGAAAAGAACAAAGGCCTCAAGATCGCCCATGAGATGAAGCACGCTGCGGCGGTGCGTGGCGGTGGCGCGGGTCAGGCGGCAACGCTCGCCCGGCGCGAGCAGCGCAAGCTCGACCAGCAGGCCGGCCTGGTGCCGTTTGCATGCAAACTGGAAGGGAAACTGGCGACGCGCCTGCAGGAACTCGCCAAGGAGCACCCGGGCGGCATGAACGGCCTGATGGCCGAAGTGCTGGAAAAGGGGCTGGCGGGCGTGACCGCCTGAAGCTGGGATGGCCCCTCTCCCTGTGGAAGAGGGGCGCTGAAGGCTTTAGCCTTCGTCTTCCTCGTCGTCGAGGAAATCGCGGCGCAGCAGCCAGTTGGTGATGGCTTCGTCGCAGACCTTCTTGAGCTTGCCTTTCTCGGGCAAGCTGTCAAACAGCTGGAAGTTCACCAGCGCCAGCCCGGCGTCGGTGATGTAGAACAGGCGGTCCGGCTCGTCGTAATGCACGAGGCGGCCGTCGATGCCGGACTCCTCGCTGTCCGCCGGCATGTCCTCCAGCTCCACCACACGGCACGTGAAGCGCGGGCTGCGCGTGTGGGTCAAATATTCAAATTCGTCATGCATGATCTCGCCGCCCTTGCCGGCGATGACAGCGAAGCCCCAGATGAACCGKGGCATCGGCAGATCGGACAGATCGTCAATCTCGTCCATGGTGTTCTCCCTGATGCGATACCCGGCATTATCGCCCAAGTCTTGGCGCCAGCTGCGCCTTTATAGCAGGTACCCCTTCGCCAGCGCGCCAAAGCTCTCCAGTTCGCGCGCCTGCCAGGCCGCGTCGTGCCCGAGTTCCTCGGCCAGGATGGCGGCCACGCGCGGGGCGCCGGCCAGTGCTGCGCGGGCGTCCAGGAACAGCGCGCGGTTGCGGCGGGCCAGCACGTCTTCCACGCGCCGGGCCAGTTCGTGGCGGGCGGCAAAGCGGACGTGGGCCTCGGTCAGGCCGGTTTCGGGCACCACCAGGACGTCGGCGCCGGGCAGCGCGTGCACCAGCGGCAGGTCGGCGCCGTAGTAGCGGTCTGGCGACCCGGAGCCCGGCGCGGGCAGGTCCGCCGGCAGGCCGGTGGCGCCGTGCAGCGGCAGATCGGCCGTGCGGCCCGGTGCCGCGGGCAGTAGCTGGCGCTGGATCGCCGTTTCCACCACGTCCTCGGCCATCTTGCGATAGGTGGTCCACTTGCCGCCGGTGACCGTGATCAGGCCAGCCTTCGACACCAAAATCGTATGTTCGCGCGACAGCGAGGCCGTGGACGCCTCGCCAGTCGCCTTGACCAGCGGCCGCAGGCCGGCCCAGACGCTGGTCACGTCGGCGCGCGTGGGGTCGCGGGACAGGTAGCGCGCCGCCGTCTCCAGGATGAAATCGACGTCATCGGCGCCCGCGCGGGGCTCCAGCGGCAGGTCGTGGCGCGGCGTGTCGGTGGTGCCGACGATGGTGTGGCCGTTCCAGGGCACGACGAACAGCACCCGGCCGTCATCGGTCTTCGGTATCAGGATCGCGCGGTCGCCGGGCAGGAAGCTGCGCGGGATGGTCAGGTGCACGCCCTGGCTCGGCGCCACCATGGTCCGCGCCTGCCCGTCCTCCATCTGCCGCACGGCATCGACCCACACCCCCGTGGCATTGATCACGCAGTCCGCGCGCAGCGGGAAGGTCTCGCTGCCTTCGCCGTTGCCATTGCCATTGCCATCGAGGGCATCCTGCGCGGTCACGCCGGTGATCACGCCGTTTTTCTGCGAGAGTCCGGTCACGCGCATGTAGTTGACCGCCGTGCCGCCCACGTCGAACAGCGTGCGCATCAGCGCCACGGCCAGCCGTGCATCGTCGAACTGGCCGTCGAAGTAGAGGTTGCCGCCGCGCAGCGGCCGGCCGCCGACGTGTTCGGCCAGCGTGGGCGCGGCCTCCAGCGTCTCCCGATGGTTCAGCCAGCGGCTGCCGGACAGGTTCAGGCTGCCCGCCAGCATGTCGTACACCTTGAGGCCGATGCCGTAGAACGGCTGGTCGAACATCTGGTAGGCCGGCACCACGAAGCCCAGCGGCCAGACCAGGTGCGGCGCGTTGCGGGCCAGCAGGCCGCGCTCGTGCAGCGCCTCGCGTACCAGGCTGATGTTGCCCTGGGCCAGGTAGCGCACGCCGCCGTGCACGAGCTTGGTGGCCTTGCTTGATGTGCCCTTGGCGAAGTCGGCCGCCTCCAGCAGCAGGGTGCGATAGCCGCGCGACGCGGCGTCCACGGCCGTGCCGAGCCCGGTGGCGCCGCCGCCGATGACGATGACGTCCCAGCGGGCCTCGCGCCGCAGGGTGTCGAGCAGGGCGGCGCGCGAGGGGGGCTGGATGGGGAGGGCGGGTGTGGGCATGGTGGTTCGGTGCAAATCGATCGTATGTCGGCGAAGTTTGGCGATGTCGCGTGGTGAGGCGCGGTCAGGCGGCCGGCGCGTCGTCGCGCGCCCAGTCGCGGGCGCGGTCCACGGCGCGGTGCCAGCGGGCCAGCCGCTGCGCGCGCTCATCGGCGGAGAGGCGTGGCTCGAAGCGGTGCTCCACCTGCCACTGGCGCGCAATCTCTTCGGTATCGGCCCAGTAGCCGGTGGCCAGCCCGGCCAGATAGGCGGCGCCCAGCGCGGTGGTCTCGGTCACGCGGGGGCGCACCACCGGCGTGCCGAGCAGGTCGGCCTGCATCTGCATCAGCAGGTCGCTGCGCGAGGCGCCGCCATCCACCCGCAGCTCGGCCAGCGCGATGCCGGCGTCCTTCTGCATCGCGTCGAGTACATCCACGCTTTGCAGGGCGATCGATTCCAGCGCGGCACGGGCGATATGCGGCCCGCCGGTGCCCCGCGTGATGCCGACGATGGTGCCACGCGCGAAGGGGTCCCAGTGTGGCGCGCCGAGCCCGGCGAAGGCCGGCACCAGCACCACGCCGCCGGTGTCCTCGCACTGCCGCGCGAGCGGCTCCACCTCGGGCGCGCTCTGGATCAGCTTCAGGCCGTCGCGCAGCCACTGGATCGTGGCGCCGCCCATGAACACGCCGCCTTCGAGGCAATATTGCGTGTCGTTGCCGATCTGCCAGCCAATCGTCGTCAGCAGCCGGTTGCGCGAGGTCACGGGCTGGCTTCCGGCATTCATCAGGATGAAGCAGCCGGTGCCGTAGGTGTTCTTCGCCATGCCGGGCGAGAAGCAGACCTGACCGAAGGTGGCCGCCTGCTGGTCTCCGGCGATGCCTGCGATGGGGATCTCGGTGCCGAACAGCCGGGCCGAGGTGCGCGCCACCTCGCCGCTGGAGGGCGCCACCTCCGGCAGCAGGCTGCGCGGAATGTCGAGCAGGCCGAGCAGTTCGTCGTCCCAGCGGAAATCGTGGATGTTGAACAGCAGCGTGCGTGATGCATTCGACACATCCGTCACGTGGCGCTTGCCATCGGTCAATTGCCAGATCAGCCAGCTATCGACGGTGCCGAAGGCCAGTTCGCCGCGTTCGGCGCGGGCACGGGCGCCTTCGTAGTGGTCGAGCATCCAGCGCAGCTTGGTGCCCGAGAAATAGGCGTCGATGATCAGGCCGGTCTTTTGCTGGAAGGTGTCGCCGTGGCCCTCGGCCTGCAAGGCTTCGCACATCGGCGCGGTGCGGCGGTCCTGCCAGACCAGCGCGCGGCCCACCGGCTCGCCGGTCTTGCGGTCCCACAGCACGGTGGTCTCGCGTTGGTTGGTGATGCCGATGGCGCGGATCTGGGTGCCGCTGACGCCGGCATCGCCCAATACCTCGTGGGCCACGGCCAGCTGCGACTGCCAGATTTCATAGGGATCGTGCTCGACGTGCCCGGGATGCGGATAATATTGCCGGAACTCGCGCTGGGCGATCCGCACCACATTGCCGGCGTGATCGAACAGGATGGCGCGCGAGCTGCTGGTGCCCTGGTCGAGGGCCAGCACGTACTGGGGCTGCTGCGATGAAGGCGTCGGGGTCATGCGTTCCATCCGGAATTGAATTGCGGCCGGGTTTGCCGGCCAGACATCGCTGCCATGGCCGAATCCTTGTTCCAACCGTCAGATATCGTGAGTGTGGTGCGCGCCGGCGTGACCGCGCGCAGCCCGTTCGAGCCCGCCGCCCACTTGCGGCTGACCGTGGCGGGACAGCAGGTGGGGTGGATGCCCCGCGTCCATGCGGAACTGTTGCGGCGCATCCCCGGCATGCTGGGCGATGGCCCCGCGGGCGAGCCGGACGCCGTGACGCTGCTCCCCGCCTGCACCACCTTCGAGACCCGCAGCGCGGCGCTGGCCACGCTGGCACGGCAACTGGCCGACGCCGGCCACGTGCGCGGCTGGCGCAACGAGTTGTTCGCGATCACCCCGGCCCTCGCCGCGCCGGCGTTCGCCGTGGTGGAGCGCGCTGCAGCGCGCTTCCTCGGGCTGCTGACCTTCGCCTCGCACATGAACGGGATCATCGCCGGCGAGCGGGCGATGTGGATTTCCCGCCGCAGCGAGAGCAAATCGGTCGACCCCGGCATGTGGGACAACCTCGTGGCCGGCGGCATGCCCCACGGCAGCCATCCGCTCGAAACGCTGATCCGGGAATGCGACGAGGAATCCGGCATTCCGCCCGATCTGGCGGGCCGGGCCGCGCCCCACGGCGTGATCGAGGTACTGCGCGAGATCCCCGAGGGTGTGCAGTGGGAGCACGTATACATATATGACCTGACGCTGCCGCCGGACTTCGTGCCGGTGAACCGCGACGGGGAGGTGGCCGAGCACCGGCGTATCGAGCCGGGCGCATTGCTTGCTATCATGGCGGACCGCGCCATGACCGTGGATGCCACGCTGGTGACGCTGGATACGCTTATCCGGCGCGGCTGGACGCCCAGCGCGCCCCCAGCCTGACCCGCCCCAGCCTCGCTGCGCATCACGGTGCCGGCCTGCCACATGATGATTTGCCCGATTTGCCTACGATGAGCGCCACCGGATTTATCCTTACCCTTTCGTGCCCGGACCAGCCGGGCATTGTTCATGCTGTTTCCGGCCTGCTGTTCCAGCACGGCTGCAATATTGTCGATTCCGACCAGTACGGCGACGAATTCACGGGCCGTTTCTTCATGCGCGTGCATTTCATGCCCGCCCCCGGCGGCCCGGACCTCGCCGCGCTGCGCCAGGCCTTCGCGCCGGTCGGTGACCAGTTCGGCATGCAGTGGGATGTATTCGACGCCACCGTGAAGCCGCGCGTGATGATCATGGTGTCCAAGATCGGCCACTGCCTGAACGACCTGCTGTTCCGCGCCAAGGCGGGCGGGCTGCCGGTGGAGATCGCCGCGATCGTCTCGAACCATCGTGACTTCTACCAGCTCGCCGCGTCGTACGACGTGCCGTTCTTCCACCTGCCGCTGATGAACGCGTCCGCCGAGCAGAAGTCCGCGCAGGAAGCGCGCGTGTTCGAGGTGGTGCGTGACCAGAACATTGATCTGGTGGTGCTGGCGCGCTACATGCAGGTGTTGTCCGACGACCTGTGCCGCAAGCTGGCCGGCCGCGCGATCAACATCCACCATTCCTTCCTGCCGAGCTTCAAGGGCGCCAAGCCGTACTACCAGGCGCACGACCGGGGCGTGAAGCTGATCGGCGCCACGGCGCACTATGTGACGGCCGACCTCGACGAAGGCCCGATCATCGAGCAGGAAATCGAGCGCGTGGACCACAGCATGGACCCCGAGCAACTGACCGCCGTCGGCCGCGACGTGGAATGCGTGGCGCTGGCCCGCGCGGTCAAGTGGCATGCCGAACACCGCATCCTGGTGAACGGGCACAAGACCGTCGTCTTCAAGTAAACGGACGGTATCGCACCAAGGGGCGCTGACGCTCTCCCCCGGCCCCTCTCCCGCAAGCGGGAGAGGGGAGCAAACCGGCAGCGCGTGACAGGCCGAGGGTGTTCCTCCCCTCTCCCTCCGGGWGWGGGGTCGGGGGAGAGGGACGGCGCCGGTCAAGGACACCGCCCCCGCTTCATTCCCCGTCCGCCACCACACAATTCACTCCACTGTCCGCCAGCATCTGCACAAACGGCGGCCGTAGCGGCTCGTCCGTGAACAGGCGGTCGATGCTGGAGAGTGGCGCCAGTTCCACCATCGCCTGACGGTTGAACTTGCTGGCATCGGCCGCGAGCCACACCTCGCGCGAGTGCTCCATGATCGTGCGCGCCACCTTCACTTCGCGGAAATCGTAGTCACGCAGCGTGCCGTCGGTCTCGATGCCCGAGATGCCGATCAGGCCGATATCGACCTTGAACTGGCGGATGAACTCCACCGTGGCCTCGCCGATGATGCCCCGGTCGCGCGAGCGCAGCACGCCGCCGGCCACGATGACCTCGCAATCGGGGTTGTCGGCCAGGATATTGGCCACGTGCAGGTTGTTGGTGATGACGCGCAGCCCGCGGTGATGCATCAGCGCGCGGGCAATTTCCTCCACCGTCGTGCCGATGTTCAGGATCAGCGAGCAGCCTTCCGGCACCGCCGCCGCCACGGCCCGCGCGATGCGCACCTTGCCCTCGGCATGCAGCACCTGCCGCTGCCGGTAGGCGATGTTCTCGGTGGTGGACCCATCCATCCGCACGCCGCCATGAAAACGCGCGAGCATGCCGTTTTCCGCCAGCAGATTCACATCGCGCCGCACGGTTTGCAGCGTCACGCCGAACTTGCGCGCGAGTTCGTCGATGGAGGCAAAGCCCTGGTTGCGGACTTCCTCGAGCAGGGCGGTCTGGCGGGGATTGAGCGTCATGTGCCGCATTCTAGTTCAAACACAAACGAAAACAAATGATGCACTGCACGATTGTTTTGTGTTCGTTTATTTGCTAAAACGAGCGGGATGCCATGAATAGTGCCCCTCGGTCACGGTTCTGAATGTGATCGAACAAGCACGCCAATGCAGTTCGAACACGAATCGAACCGATGGAGACCGGATGCAACTGAGCCTGGACGGCGTTGCGCAGCAGGTGGGATCGCAAGCCTATCTTTATCCGATGTCACTGGCGCCTGTACGCGGGGCCGTGACCATTCTCCTTGGGGCCACCCAGGCGGGCAAGACCTCGCTGATGCGGGTCATGGCGGGGCTGGACAAGCCCAGCGCGGGCCGGGTACTGGCCGACGGGACCGACGTGACCGGCGTGCCGGTGCGCGAGCGCAATGTCTCGATGGTCTACCAGCAGTTCATCAACTACCCCTCGCTTACCGTCTTCGACAACATCGCCTCGCCGCTGCGGCTGCGCAACGTGCGCGGGCCGGAGCTGGACACCCAGGTCCGCGCAATCGCCGGCCGGCTGCGCATCGACCACCTGCTGGCGCGCTACCCGGCGGAGTTGTCCGGCGGCCAGCAGCAGCGCGTGGCGCTGGCCCGGGCGCTGGCCAAGAACGCGCCGCTGATGCTGCTGGACGAGCCGCTGGTCAACCTCGACTACAAGCTGCGCGAGGAATTGCGCGAGGAGCTGACCCAGCTGTTCGCCCATGGCGACGCCACGGTCATCTACGCCACCACCGAACCGGCCGAGGCGCTGCTGCTCGGCGGCTACACGGCGGTGCTCGATGCCGGCGAACTGCTCCAGTACGGTCCGACCCCCGAGGTCTTCCACTATCCCGCCTCGCTGCGCGTGGCGCGGGCGTTTAGCGATCCGCCGATGAACCTCGTCGAAGGCCGGCTGGAAGCGGGCCGCGTAACGCTGGCCGGGAACATCGTGATTCCGCTCCCCGACGTGCAGGCGCCCGATGGCCCGGTCACGGTGGGCGTGCGCGCCGCCGCGCTGCGGCTGGCCGCCGTGCCCGGCGCGGTGGCCGTGCCGGGCAAGGTGGCGCTGGCCGAACTGTCCGGCTCCGACACCTTCGTCCACCTCGATACGGCGATGGGCAACCTCGTGGCGCAGTTCGCCGGGGTGCTCGACCTGAAACTCGGCGCGCCGCTCTCGCTGCATCTGGAGCCGGCCCATCTCTACCTGTTCGACGCCGCCGGCCTGCGCATCCACGCGCCCCAGCGGCCCGGCGCGCTGGCCGATGTGGTCAGCACGCCCATCACCGAGACGGGTGGCTGAGATGGCCAGGATCGACCTCGACCTCGCCCATTCCTACGTCGCCGAACCGAAGACCGATGAGGACTACGCGCTGCTGCCGCTGCGCTTCACCTTCGAGGATGGCGGCGCCTACGCGCTGCTCGGGCCCTCCGGCTGCGGCAAGACCACGCTGCTGAATTGCGTGTCCGGCCTGCTGCGGCCCTCGCAGGGCACGATCCAGTTCGATGGCCAGGACGTGACCGCCGCCACCCCGCAGGCGCGCAACATCGCCCAGGTGTTCCAGTTTCCGGTGATCTACGACACGATGACCGTGGGCGAGAACCTGGCCTTTCCGCTGCGCAATCGCGGTGTGCCGGCGGCCCAGGTCAAGGAGCGGGTGGGCAAAGTCGCCGAAATGCTAGACCTGTCGGCTTCGCTGGACCGTCGCGCGAGCGGGCTGGCGGCGGACGCCAAGCAAAAGATCTCGCTCGGGCGCGGGCTGGTGCGGCAGGACGTCTCGGCCATCCTGTTCGACGAGCCGCTGACCGTGATCGATCCGCACCTGAAATGGCAGCTGCGGCGCAAGCTCAAGGAAATCCATCACGAATTCCGGCTGACGCTGATCTACGTGACGCACGACCAGACCGAGGCGCTGACCTTCGCCGATCAGGTGGTGGTGATGTCGCGCGGCAAGGCGGTGCAGGTGGGCGCCGCCGATGCGCTGTTCGAGCGGCCCGCGCATACCTTTGTCGGCAATTTCATCGGCTCGCCGGGCATGAACTTCCTGCCGGGGACGTGGCGCAACGGCGCCATCGAGGTGGCCGGGCGCCGCTACATGCCGGAGCTGCCGGCGGGCATCGGCGCCGCGCTGGAGGGCGCCGGCACCTTCAAGGTGGGGGTGCGGCCCGAGTACCTGCAACTGGCCGCCGCCGACGACCCCCAGGCCATGCCGATGCGCGTGACGCGCGCGCAGGACATCGGCACGTACTGGCTCGTCACCGGCACGGTGGCGGGGGAGGGCGATCAGGCCGGCGGCATCCTGCGCGCCCGGCTCGGCACCGAGGCGGCCACCCTGGCCCCCGGGGACACGGCGTGGCTCACGGTGTTCAATCGCCACACCTGCTTCTATATCAACGAGGAACTGGTCCAATGAAGCCCGTCAACCAGAAGGCCTGGCTGCTGGTGCTGCCCGTGGTGCTGTGCGTGGCGTTCTCCGCCATCCTGCCGCTGATGACCATCGTCAATTATTCGGTGCAGGACATCATCTCGCCGGAGCGCCGCGTGTTCGTCGGCACGGAATGGTTCCGCACCGTGCTGCGCGACGGCGAACTGCACGACGCCCTGGTTCGCCAGCTCGGCTTCTCGCTGGCCGTGCTGCTGGTGGAGATCCCGCTCGGCATCCTGCTGGCGCTGGCCATGCCGGCCAAGGGCTGGCGGGCGTCGGCGGTGCTGGTCATCATCGCGCTGTCGCTGCTGATTCCATGGAACGTGGTCGGCACGATCTGGCAGATCTTCGGCCGCACCGACATCGGCCTGCTCGGCGCCGCCCTGGAGGCGATGGGATTCGACTATAACTACACGGGCAGCGCGGTGGATGCCTGGGTCACGGTGCTGGTGATGGATGTCTGGCACTGGACCCCGCTGGTGGCGCTGCTCTGCTACGCCGGGCTGCGCGCGATTCCGGACGCCTACTACCAGGCGGCCCAGATCGACGGGGCGAGCCGCTTCGCCGTCTTCCGCTACATCCAGCTCCCCAAGCTGCGCGGCGTGCTGATGATTGCCGTGCTGCTGCGCTTCATGGACAGCTTCATGATCTATACCGAGCCCTTCGTGCTGACCGGCGGCGGGCCGGGCAACGCCACCACCTTCCTTTCCCAGTACCTGACCCAGAAGGCGGTGGGCCAGTTCGACCTGGGGCCGGCGGCGGCGTTCTCGATTGTCTACTTCCTGATCATCCTGCTGACCTGTTTCATCCTCTATAACTGGATGCAGCGCGCCGGCACGTCCGGCGGGGAGGAGGTGCCCCATGGCTAGTCAACACGCCAGCAACCGGGCCGGCGCATGGCGGCCGGTGTTCCTGGTGGTCTACCTGTTGTTCGCCATCGTGCCGATCTACTGGATGGTCAACATGTCGTTCAAGACCAACGAGGAGATCCTGACCACGCTGTCGCTGTGGCCGGCGTCGTTCACGCTCGAGCACTACCGGACCATCTTCACCGATGCCTCCTGGTACTCCGGCTACATCAACTCGCTGATCTACGTCGCCCTGAACACGGTGATCTCGATCAGCGTGGCGCTGCCGGCGGCCTACGCGTTCTCGCGCTACCAGTTCATCGGCGACAAGCACGTGTTCTTCTGGCTGCTGACCAACCGCATGACGCCCCCGGCGGTGTTCCTGCTGCCGTTCTTCCAGCTCTACACCACCATCGGGCTGATGGACACCCACCTCGGCGTGGCGCTGGCGCATCTGGTCTTCAACGTGCCGCTGGCGGTCTGGATCCTGGAAGGCTTCATGTCCGGCGTGCCGCGCGAGATCGACGAAACCGCCTATGTGGACGGCTACTCGTTCCCGCGCTTCTTCCTCACCATCTTCCTGCCGCTGATCAAGGCCGGGGTGGGCGTGGCGGCGTTCTTCTGCTTCATGTTCAGCTGGGTGGAACTGCTGCTGGCGCGGACCTTGACCTCAGTCAATGCCAAGCCGATCGTCGCCACCATGACCCGAACGGTGTCGGCCTCCGGCATGGACTGGGGCGTGCTGGCCGCCGCCGGCGTGCTGACCATCGTGCCGGGCGCCATCGTGATCTGGTTCGTGCGGCACTACATCGCCAAGGGCTTCGCCATGGGCCGCGTGTAGCGCGCCCCGGTCAAAGAGAGGAGTTCGTCACATGTTGAGCTGGATGGTCTGGACCACCCCGGTGGCGGTGTTCTTCGCGCTGGTGGTGGTGATGTTGATCGGCATGACGGTCTGGGAGGCGCGCTCCCCCACGGTCATGCGCAAGGGCTTCCTGCCGATTGCCACCACGCGCGGCGACCGGCTGTTCATCGGGCTGATGTTCGCCGCGTGGATCAACCTGGCCTGGGTAGGGCTGGGCGAGAAGATGCAGACCTGGTTCGGGCTGGCGGAGGAACCGTCGATCTGGATCAGCGCGGCCATCGCGGCCGTGGTGCTGCTTGTGGTCATGCGCCGTGGCTGACGCCCGCCGGCGCGCGCAGTCGTTGCCGTTCCATCATTCCATTATTCCAATAGGAGACACTGATGAAAGTGCACGTGAAGTTGGGGATGTCGGCCCTGGCCATGGCGGCCACGCTGGCATGCGGCGGGGCGCGAGCCGACGAGGCCGCCGCGAAGAAGTGGGTGGACAACGAGTTCCAGCCGTCGTCGCTGGCCAAGGACAAGCAGATGGCCGAGATGAAGTGGTTCATCGACGCCGCCGCCAAGCTCAAGGCCAAGGGTGTGACGCAGATCAATGTGGTGTCGGAGACCATCACCACGCATGAATACGAGTCCAAGACGCTGGCCAAGGCGTTCGAGGAAATCACCGGCATCAAGGTCAACCACGACCTGATCCAGGAAGGCGACGTGGTGGAGAAGCTCCAGACGTCGATGCAGTCCGGCAAGTCGATCTACGACGGCTGGATCTCCGATTCGGACCTGATCGGCACCCACTACCGTTATGGCGCGATCCTGCCGCTGACCGACTATATGAACGGCGCCGGCAAGGAATTCACCAATCCCGGCCTCGACGTGAAGGACTTCATCGGCACCAAGTTCACCACGGCGCCGGACGGCAAGCTGTACCAGCTGCCCGACCAGCAGTTCGCCAATCTGTACTGGTTCCGCGCCGACTGGTTCGCCCGCAAGGACCTGCAGGACAAGTTCAAGGCCAAGTACGGCTATGACCTCGGCGTGCCGACCAACWGGTCGGCCTACGAGGACATCGCCAACTTCTTCACCAACGATGTGAAGGAGCTGGACGGCAAGAAGGTCTACGGCCACATGGACTACGGCAAGAAGGACCCCTCGCTCGGCTGGCGCTTCACGGACGCCTGGCTGTCGATGGCCGGCACCGCCGACAAGGGCCTGCCCAACGGCATACCGGTGGACGAGTGGGGCATCCGCGTGGCGGAGGACAAGTGCACGCCGGTAGGCGCCTCGGTCTCACGCGGCGGCGCCACCAACAGCCCGGCGGCGGTCTACGCGCTGACCAAGTACATCGAATGGATGAAGAAGTTCTCCCCGCAGCAGGCCATGGGCATGACCTTCTCCGAAGCCGGCCCGGTGCCCGCGCAGGGCCAGATCGCCCAGCAGATCTTCTGGTACACGGCCTTCACGGCGGACATGACCAAGAAGGGCCTGCCGGTGGTGAATGCCGATGGCTCGCCCAAGTGGCGCATGGCGCCGTCGCCATATGGGCCGTACTGGAAGCAGGGCATGCAGAACGGCTACCAGGACGTGGGCTCCTGGACCTTCTTCAAGAACACCGACCCCAACCGCCTGGCGGGCGCGTGGCTCTACGCCCAGTTCGTGACGGCCAAGTCGGTCTCGCTGAAGAAGTCGCTGATGGGCCTGACCTTTATCCGCGAGAGCGACATCAACACCGACTACCTGACCAAGAACGCGGCCAAGTACGGCGGCCTGATCGAGTTCTATCGCAGCCCGGCCCGCGTGGCCTGGACGCCGACCGGTACCAACGTGCCCGACTACCCGAAGCTGGCCCAGCTCTGGTGGAAGAACGTGGCCACGGCGGTGACGGGCGAGAAGACCCCGCAGGCGGCCATGGACAACCTGGCCGAGGAGATGGATCAGGTAATGGCGCGGCTCCAGCGCGCCGGCATGACCAACTGTGCGCCCAAGCTGAACCCCAAGAGCGACCCGGCCAAGTGGCTGAGCACCGAGCACGCGCCTTGGAAGAAGCTGGACAACGAGAAGCCGAAGGGCGAGACCATCGCCTATGACAAGCTGCTCCAGGCGTGGAAGGAAGGCCGCGTGCGGTGATGCACCGGTGAGTCGGTAGGGGGGAGGGACGGTGGCGCCAGCGGTGGGGGCGCCACCGTTCCGTTTCAGGTTCCGGACATCGCGCCGGCGGGGGCGGTTGGGGCACCAACCGGCGCGCAATTCGGCGCGGCATGGCGGGCCTTGCCGTGGCGCTTGGCCTCGTAGAGCGCCATGTCGGCCCGCATGAACAACTCGCTGACCGACGAGCCGGTATCCGGTCGATGGATGGCGCTGCCCACGCTGGCCGTGGAGACGAGCGTCAGGCCATCCACGGGGAAGGGCCGCAGCGCGGCCTGCACCACGGTCTGGGCAATCCGTTCCACGGTGGCCGGGTTCGATACGTTGTCCAGGATGATGGCGAACTCGTCGCCGCCGATGCGGGCCACCGCGTCGCCCTTGCGCACGCAGGTGGCGAGCCGTTCGGCGAAGGACACCAGCAGGCGGTCGCCCACCGGGTGGCCGTAGGTGTCGTTCACCGCCTTGAAGTCGTCCAGGTCCACCAGCAGCAGCGCCGCGCGGTGGCCGCCGGCATCGGCGCGGGCCATGGTCTCGTTGAGCCGGCGATCGAAGCCCTTGCGGTTGAGCAGGCCGGTCAGGTGGTCGGACAGGGTCTGTGCCTCCAGCGAGCGCAGCTTCTGGCGCTCCCCGGTCACGTCGCGCGCGAACATGTGCAGGCCGGACACCGTGTCCTGGGCGTCGTTCCACGCCGGCTGGTAGGTGACCTCCCACGCCAGCCCATCGGCCGACTCGCGGGTAAAGGTGGTCACGCGTCCGGCGCGGGCCTCTTCAAGATAGGGCGCATTCGCCACATATTCCGGCGTGCCCCACAGCTCACGCAGCGACAGCCCGGCCACCTGATCGGCAGGGAGGCCGAAGTGGCGCGCGTAGGCCTGGTTCACGAAGGCGAAGCGTTCGTTGACGTCGATGAAGGCGACGAAGTCCGGCACATGGTTGGCAATCGCCTCGATCCGCTTCTCGCTGGCGGCGGCACGGTCCTTGGCGGCCTTCAGCGCGGCCTCTCGCTCGGAAAGCTGGTGCAGCACCTCGGCGAATGAGCCGGCCAGTTCGCCGATCTCGTCGTCGCGCCGCACCGGCAGGTCCGAGACGGCGGCGGGCTGCATCGCCAGTTGGCGCACCGTGCGGTGCAGGTGCTCGAGCGGGGCAAGCAGGCGGCGAATCACCAGCCACATCAGCGCGGCGGTAATCAGCAGGGAAAAGAAGCCGATCACGACCGTGCGCTGGCGGACGTCGATCAGCGGGGCATAGGCTTCCTCCGCCGGAAGCACCGCTACCACCTCCCAGCCATTCGACGACAGCAGGTAGCGCGACACGATGGGCTGAGTGGGCCAGAAGACTTCCCAGTCGGACTCGGCCTGCTCGGCGCCGCACATTTCGCCGAGGGCATGGGCCGGCGCCAGCACGCGGTCCGCCTCGGGGTGCAGCGCGTAGCGCGGATTGGCGCCGGCGGAGACCAGGCAGTAGTAGCCGGTCACGCCCACGCGGCTGTGCGCCAGTTCGCGCAGGAAGTTGTTGGCCGACAGGTTCAGCACGCCGCCCACCACGGCGCGCAGCTTGCCGTCCGTATCGCGCATCGGCACGGCGAGGATGACGCCCGGCGCGGCAGAGTGCTTGCCCTGCAGCAGGTCCGACACGGCGAACGAGGCGCCACGTTCGATGGCGCGGAAATAGTCGCGCTCGCCCACGGTCATCTTTACGCCTTCCGGCACGGCGGTGCTGAACGAGAGCGTGCCGTCCGGGCGGGCCAGGAACACGGCGTTGAAGCTCTCGGGCATATCGACAGCGTCGGTAGCCAGGGCCGACTGCTGGCGCGGGGTCTCGTCCAGATGGGGCGCAAGTGTGCGCGCGAGGCGGCGCAGTACCACCTCACGGGATTCGAGTTTTTCGTCGAGTTGGCCGGCGACCAGTTTGACCAGTGTGTCCTGCTGCGCCTGAAGCAGCGTCTTCAGGCTTTCATAGGCATAGAACTGGGCGTAGCAAGCGCGCGTCACGAGAATGACCGTGACCACGCCGGCTGCGGCGATCGCCATCCGGTACTTCAAGGAGTGCCGCATGAATCTCTTCTTGGTATTTGCACTGAACCCGTTTTATCGGCTGCCGGGCTTTGATCCACAACCCCCGCCCCTTGGCTGGCAACCGATTCGTAGCGTAGCAGACCGCAGGGCCGCGCCGGACGGCCTTTTCGGCAATCTGGTGCGGCATGCCACACGAGGTGGCGCATGCGCCGCGTGGGTCGTGCCGATGCAACAGGCGATGGTGGACCGGGGTGCGCGTTGTTGCGTTAAGGGCAGTCGGCGAGGGTGTCCGCCAGCCAGTCGATCACGGGCCGGAAGCGGGAGGCGCCCCGGAATTCGGCAGGGTAGGCGAGCCAGACCTCGCGTATCACCTCGGGCACCTCGCGCACCAGTTGCAACGCCGGATCGTCGTGGGCCAGGAAGTGGGGCAGCAGGGCGATGCCGAGCCCGGCGCGCACGGCGGCGCGCACCCCAAGCAGGCTGTTGGACTGGAACGAGAACGGCCGGCCGAGGGACTGCGGCCACGCCACTTCGGGGAGCGTGAAGCCTTCGTCGAGCAGGCCGCATAGCGGCGCGTCGTCGGCCACCGGCCCGCGTGCGGAGGCATAGAGCCCGAAGCGCAGCGTGCCGGCGCGCTGGGCCACCAGTTCGCCCTCGTGCGGGCGGTTCAGCCGCACGGCGATATGGGCGCGGCGCCGGGCGAGGCTGGTGACGCGGTTGTCCACCTCGAGCCGGACTTCCATATCGGGGTTCTGCGCGTAGAGCGACGGCAGCCGGGGCGTCAGGAAGTCGCTGCCGAGCGCCGCCGTGGTCGCCACACGGACCACGCCAGACACCCCCGCGCTCGCGCCTTCCATCTCGCGCAGCAGGCGGTCGGCCGATTGCTCCATTTGCCGCGCCGCCGTCAGCGCATTGCGGCCCACGCTGGTCAGCACGAAGGTGCCGTCGGTGCGCGTGGCCACGGGTTTGCCGAGCGCCGCCTCCAGCCGGCGGATGCGTCGGATCGCCGTGGCGTGGGTAATGTCCAGTTCCCGCGCGCAGGCCGAATAGCTGCCGGCCCGGATCAGCGTGGAAAGCGTGAGCAGGTCGTCCCAGGAGATTGTGCTTTTTTGCACAGTGAGTGTGAGTTCGTGGCGAATTGGCGCACAGCATAGCCTGCCCTACGCTGCGTGCATACCCAACTAGGAGAACCGCCCCATGTCCGCGCCCTTCACGCTGCTCGACGCCGCCGGTGCCAGCCGCACCCCTGCCGCCTGGGAAGCCGCCGTGCTGGTCCTGATCGACCATCAGCGCGAATACATCGATGGCAAGCTGCCGCTGACCGGCATGCCCGAGGCCGTGGCGGCCTGTGCCGACCTGCTGGCGCGCGCCCGTGCCCACGGCACGCCGGTGATCCATGTGGTGCATCACGGCAAGGCCGGCGGCGCGTTCGACCCGGCCGGCCCGTATGCCGCGATCATCGAGGGGCTCCAGCCCGCGCCTGGCGAGGAAACCGTGGTCAAGCAGCTGCCGAACAGCTTCGCCGGCACCGAGCTGGACGCCCGGCTGGCCGCGCTGGGTAAAAAGGAACTGATCGTGGCCGGCTTCCAGACCCATATGTGCGTCAGCGCCACCGTGCGGTCGGCGCTCGACCATGGCTACCGCGTCACGCTGGTGGCCAGCGCCTGCGCCACGCGGGATTTGCCCGATCCGCTCGGCGGGGAGCCGCTGGCAGCTGCCGAACTGCACCGGGTTACGCTGGCGGCGCTGAATGACCGGTTCGCCACGGTGGTGCCGGACGCCTCGGTCTGGCAATAGGGGGGAGCCGGGCTGGGCGAACTGGCCCTGTGACGCCCCGGGCGCGTAGGGGGTGTGGATGGCAGGTCCGACCGCGGCCCGCCCGGGCGGCTCAGGCATACTAGCGCCTTCGCGCCCCGGGCCCCATCGCCCGCGCGCCCATCCGCTGCCCCCGATTTCATGAAGCGAATCCTGCTGATCAAGATCACCTCGCTCGGTGACATGGTGCATACGCTGCCGCTGGTGTCCGACCTGCGCCGCGCCTATCCCGACGCCGCCATCGACTGGGTGGCCGACGCCTCGTGCGCGGACATTCCGCGCTGGGCCATCGGCGTAGACCGGGTGATTGCGCCGCCGCTGCGGCAGTTCAAGAAGAACGGCAAGAAGTGGAAGGACCTGCGCGGCATCCTGCGCGCCGTGCGTGAGTTGCGCCGCGAGAAGTACGACGTCGTGGTGGACGTGCATGGCGTCTACAAGAGCGCGATCGTCGCCCGGCTGGCCCGCTCGCCGCGCCGCTTCGGCTACGCCGCCGAATTCCTGGGCGAGGCGAAGGCCGAATTCGCCTACACCGACATTTTCGGCCCGCATGGCAACGCCACCTGCCGCGAAAAGATGCGGCTGGTGACGGCCAACGCGTTGGGCTACACCTATCCCGAAGCCGAGACCAACGCGCTGCGCATACCGGCCCCGGCCACCCCGCTGAACACGGACGGCGTGCCGCGCGCGATGCTGTTCCATGCCACCTCCGCCGAAATCAAGAAATGGCCGCAGGCCCATTGGATTGCGGTGGGCCAGTCGCTGGCGGCGCGCGGGTTCCGCGTGCAGCTGCCGTGGGGCTCGGAGAAGGAGCACGAGGAGTCCCGCGCGCTGGCCGCCGCGATTCCGGACGCCGAGGTGCTGCCGCGCATGTCGATCACCGAGGTGGCGCAGCGTCTGGACGCCGCCGCGCTGGTCGTCGGCATGGACACCGGCTTTGTCCATCTGGCCGACGCGCTCGGCAAGCCCACGGTGATGATCTTCACGGCCACTTCGTGCGAGCACTTCGGCGTGCAGAAGCCGGGCCAGTCGGTGTCGATCGGCGACCAGGGCAAGCCGCCCTCGGTGGAGGCCGTGCTGGCCGCCATCGACTCCGTGGCGCCCAAGCTGCCGGGTCAGGCGGGTCAGGCGGGTCAGGCGGGTCAGTCGGGTCCGTCGCATCAGGCCGCCGGCAACGTGTCCGCGTAGGACCAGTACTCGAACTGGACGATCGTGGCGTTGCCATGGGTCGTCACCACATCCAGCATGCAGGGCCGCCGCCGGATCGCCATCCGGGCCAGGTAGCGCGCCGCGCCGGGCACACCGGGCGGCGGCTGGATGCGGTCCCCGTGGCGCATGGCCAGCCGCAGGATATGCACCGGCACGAAGCGGTGCGCATCGTTCATCGTGGTGTGCGCGGCGGCCGTGAACAGCAGCGGTGCGGCCGCCAGCCCGGAAAAGCGCTTGCGCAGCAGGGCCAGCGTGGTCGGGGCCATGGCCGAGCCGATGCCGGGCAGCGCCAGCGCGGTCAGGCCGCGCACATTGGCCGCCCACAGGCCGCCCACCACCAGCATGGGGTCGCGCTTCTCCACCGGCACCGTGTCCCGCAGCCCCTCCCAGATCGCCGTCATGTCGCCGTTCAGGTCGTACAACTGATAGCAGCCGCCAAAGCTGCGCTGGTAGCCGATGATGCAGTCAAGATCCTCGTCGAACACGGGGCGCGCGTCGCGCGGAATACGGGGCGGCCGGATCTCGAACAGGCCGGCGGACACGGCGTAGTGGCCGGTCCACGTCAGCGTCCGGCCGGAGACGGCCTGCAGGGTGATTTCATCGGGAAGGACATCGAGGGACATGCGCGGCGCTTTGTGGTGGGACGGAACCCCCACGGTAAGCACGGCGCCCGCTGCTGTCTTTGAGACGATTCTGAAAGTGCAAAAGCCCCCGGGCTAATGGACGAAGCCGCCCTTGATGAAGCGGACCGGCTCGGCGTCCATGCGCAGCAGCAGGGCGGTCAGGCCATCGACGGGGGCATCGACCGATGGATCCGGAGACTGGCGCGGTCCCCCGGACGTGCACAGCAGGTCCGATTCGCGCCACGCGGCCTGCCCCGGCGCCCCTCGGGCCCGCAGCCAGCCCTGGCGGTCGCTCAGCAGGGCGGTGCCCGGCAAGGCCGCCGGGGACACGCCGGCAATGCGCGCCATCACCGCCCACGCCTCGGACGCGGCGGCGACGCAGCCGGCCCGGAACTGCGGCACCTCGGCGGGCGCGTGGCCATCCGGCGTCACCAGCAGGGTCAGGAAGCGCGGGTCCTCCATCGGCAGCGCCGCGCGGCTATCCACGGCCACCAGCCGCACCCGCTGCGTCCCGCGCCAGTCGGCCAGCGAGCGGGGCGCCGCGCCTTCGCATTGCACGGGCATGTCCGGCAGGGCCAGCGCCGTGGGCCACGTCCCCTGCAGGCGCGCGCCGGTGCCGGCGGACAGCGCTTTCATATAGTCGATGACGGCCCAGACATCGGCGTCGCCCAGCGTGGCGCCGAACGCGGGCATGGTCGGCTGGCCGTCGCGGCCGCGCATGCCGGCCACGATATGCCAGAACAGCTCGCCATCGGCGCGGCGGCCCAGCAGCGGGCCGGCGAGCGTCGGCGGCCAGCGCGACAGCGACGCCGCCAGCGGGCCCTCGCCCCGGCCATCGTCGCCATGGCAGGCCGCGCAGTGCCGGGTATAGACCCGTTCACCCCGCGCGATGGAGGCCACGGCGAAGGGGGTAGGACTGACGTGGAAGCTGGTGGGGGCGGCGGGGCCGAGGACGAGGTCGGGCGCCGGCCATGGAGCGAGGATCAGGGCGAGCGCGCCGGCGCCGAACGAGGCCAGCCGGCCCCGTCGCCATGCCAGCGCCAACATCAGCGCGAGCAGCGCGAATGCCATCGCCCCAATGCTCCACGCCAGTTGCCGGGCCAGCCCGGGATCGATCAGCAGCGTCTCGCCGGCAATGCGCCGTGCCCACGGCCACGCCGGCTGGCCGTGGCTATCGCCCGTCAGGCCCAGCGCGTGGCAGAGCCGCAGCAGCGCAAGCTGCGCCGCCTGCAGCCCCGCCAGCAGGTTGTTGAGCCAGACCGAAGCACCCATCACCAGCTGGCATCGAGCCCCAGATGGCGCAGCGCTTCATGCCGCAGCGCAGTCAGGCGCGGATCGCCGCGATGGCGCGGGTAGGGCAGGTCCACCACGATCTCCGCCGTGATGCGCGCCGGCCGCTGGCTGAAGACGATCACGCGCTGGGCCAGGAACAGCGCCTCCTCCACATCGTGCGTGACCAGCAGGGCCGAGAACCGCGCGCGCTGCCACAGTTCGACGAGATCGCTCTGCATGGTCAGGCGCGTCAGGGAGTCCAGCTTGCCGAGCGGTTCGTCGAGCACGAGCAGGCGCGGGTCGTTGACCAGCGCGCGGGCCAGCGCCACGCGCTGCGCCATGCCACCGGAGAGCTGGTGCGGATACGCGCGGTCGAAGGCTTCCAGCCCCACGCGCCGCAGCGCCTCGTCCACGCGATGCCCCTCCTGCCGGGCGATGCCGCGTGCCTGCAGGCCGAGCGCCACGTTGGCGCGCACGCGGCGCCACGGGAAGAGCGTGGGGTCCTGGAAGACCACGATGCGCGACGGATCGGGCTCGGTGATCGGCGTGCCGTCCTGCAGGATCTGGCCGGACGTGGGCGCATCCAGCCCCGCCACCAGCCGCAGCAGCGTGGACTTGCCGCAGCCGCTCGGCCCCAGCAGCGCCACGAACTCGCCGGGCGCCACGCTCAGGTTCACGTTGTCCAATACGGGCAGGCGCTGGCCGGCATCGCCAAAGTCATGGCTGACGTTGCGGATGTCGATGCGCGCTCCGGCGCTGGCCTGGGCTGCCGGTGCTTCCGCCACGGGTTCACGTTCCAGCACGGCTACCATTTCACAGTTCCTTTCTGCCACGAGAGCGCGCGGTCGCGCACGGCGAACAACAGCGTGATGACGCTCGAGAACAGCAGCGCCATCACGATCAGCGCGGCGTACATGTTCACGTACGAAGCCCAGCCCTGCGCCCAGGTGAGGTACCAGCCCAGCCCGGACTTCACGCCCATCATCTCGGCCGTTACCAGCACCGAGAACGACGCGCCCAGCCCCATGAACAGGCCGACGAAGACCTGCGGCAGCGCGGCCGGAATCGCCACGCGCAGCACCAGGAACCAGCCGGAGGCGCCCAGCGTGCGCGCCACGTCGTAATAGCTCTTGTTGACGCTCGCCACGCCGGACCACGTGAGCACCGCCACGGGGAACGCGGTGGCCAGCGCAATCAGGAACACGGCGGCCGAGTAGCTCGACGGGAAGAAGTAGAAGGTCAGCGGCAGCAGTGCGGTGGAGGGCAGCGGACCCAGCACGCGCAGCACCGGGTGCACCCAGTAGCCGATGCGCCGCGACCAGCCAATCGACACGCCGATCAGGAAGCCCGCCACGCCGCCATAGGCCACGCCCAGCCCCAGCAGGCGGATGGTGTTGAGGACACTGTCGCCCAGGCGGCGCCAGTCATCCACATAGACCTCGATCAGGGCCTGCGGCGGCGCGAAGAACGGCGTGGGCAGCAGCGCGGCCTTGGCGGTGAGAATTTCCCAGCCGAGGAAGCCGAGCGGCAACGCCACCAGCCACGGCCCGGTGGGGCGCAGGGTGGCCAGCGTGCGGTGCAGCGGGGGGAGGCGCGATCCCGCCAGCGCCAGCCCGGCCAGCGCGGCAGCGACCACCAGCGCGGCGATGCCGAGTTCCTCGGTGTAGGCCCAGTCGGTGAAGCCGGCCACCTTGTTCGGCCAGCGCCAGGTGATGGCGCCGAACGCGGCCCAGGCCAGCGCGGCCAGGAGGCCGGTGGGCCAGAGGCGGCCCGGCCGGGCCACGGCGGCCTGGCGTGGCGCGTTAGCGGCGAGTCGCGCGTCGAGGGTGGAGGGACTCGTTGTGGTCATCGCATCATCCCAGTACGTTGGCGTAGACGTGCTGCGCCAGCCGCTTCGCGTCGGTGGACTTCTTCAGCACGCCGATCTTGCGGAAGTCGTCGGCATAGAAGGCGATTTCCTCCTGCAGGTCCACGCCGGTGGGGTGGTGGGTGTAGGTCAGCGTGGCGTAGAGCTTGCGCAGATCGTCCGGGCTGATCTTGGGCGAGTACTTGGCGAAGATCTTCGCGGCCTCGTTCGGGTTCTCGTTGACGAAATCCGTGGCCTGCACGATGGACCGCGCCAGTGCGGCGGCGGCCGGCTTGTCGTTGCGGACCAGATCGCCCCGGGCGCCGACCACGCAGCAGACCTTGCGCGCGTACTCGCCGGTCAGGTTGGTGGCCAGCTCCACGTAGGCGCCGTTGGTGCGTTTCTCCAGCAGGTAGAGATTGGGGTCGCCATCGGCAATCGCCTGGATCTCGCCCTTGTCGACGGCCACGCCGAGCAGGTCGGCGGGGTACTGCCGCCAGGTGATGTCGCGGTCGGGGTCGATGCCATTCTTGGCCAGCAGGATCGTGAAGAAGTGCTTGCCCGGCGCGGCCAGGTCGCTCACGCCCACGGTCTTGCCCTTGAGCGCCTGGAGGTTGGTCACCCCCGCCGCCTTGGCCCCCACCAGCCGCACGCAGCCGCCGTGGGAGCTGCCGATGATCTTGACGTCGAAGCCGGCTTCCAGCGGCTTGAGCCAGCGGTGGATCATGCCCACCGCCGCATCCGCCTTGCCGGTGGCAATCGACTCCAGCAGCTGGTCCGTGGAGCCGCTGTAGTTGATCAGATCCACCTGCAGGCCGTTCTTCTCGAAGAAGCCGCGCTCCTGCGCCACCACGATGGGCGTCAGGCAGAACGAATTCTGGTTCCACGCGAAGGTGAGCTTGCGCGGCGCCGACCACGCCTGCCGGCCCAGGATCAGCGCCGGGGCGGCGAGGGCGGCGCTGCCGGCCAGCCGCAGCACGCCGCGTCGGCGGGTGTTGGGCTGTGGCAGGTTGGGCGGATTCGATTCGTTGGATTGGCTCATGGTGTTGGAACTCCCCGTTTTCGTTGTTGTTGGGCGCACGCGCAGGTGGCCTCAGGCGGCCTCAGGCGGCCTTGCGGCTGGCTTCCGCATCGCGGCGTGCCACCAGCTCCCGTACGCGTGGAATCAGCTCGCGGCCGTAGTCGATGGCGTCCTCCAGCGGGTCGAAGCCGCGGATCAGGAAGGTGGTCACGCCGACGTCGTAGTAAGCCAGCAGGGCCTCCGCCACCTGTTCGGGCGTGCCGACCAGCCCGGTGGAGTTGGAGCGGCCGCCGGTCTCGCGGGCGATGGCGGTCCAGAGGCGCTGGTCCACGCGATCGCCCTGTTCGGCGGCGGCCAGCAGGCGGCGCGCGCCTTCGCTCTGCTGCGGGCCGCCCCGGCTGTAGCCGGCCTGCACGCGCAGCGCGCGGGTCCGTTCGAGGATGCTGTCGGCACGCGCCCACGCTTTCTCTTCGGTCTCCGCCAGCACCGGGCGGAACGACACCGAGAAGCGCACCTCGCGCCCGTGCTTGGCGGCTTCCGCCCGCACGCGGGTGGTCAGTTCGCGCACCTGGTCGAGCGATTCGCCCCACAGCGCGTAGACATCGGCATGCTTGCCCGCCACGGTCAGCGCCGCCTCGGACGCGCCGCCGAAGTAGATCGGCACATGCGGTTTCTGGGCCGGCTTGACCTCCGAGAAGCCCTGCGTGAAGCGGTAGAACTCGCCGTCGTGGTCGAACGGCTTGTCCTCGGTCCAGATGCGCCGCAGGATGCCCAGGTACTCGTCCGTGCGCGCGTAGCGCTGGTCGTGATCGAGGAAATCGCCGTCGCGCGCCTGCTCGCTGTCGGAGCCGCCCGAGATGAAGTGCACCCCCAGCCGGCCGCCGCTGAACTGGTCGAGCGTGGCGATCTGGCGCGCCGCCAGCGTCGGCGCCGTGAAACCGGGGCGGTGCGCCAGCATGAAGTGGATGCGCTCGGTCACGGCCGCCGCGTAGGCAATCGTCAGCGTGGCCGACGGGCCGGTGGAGTGGTGCGGCACCAGGACGCGGTCGAACCCGGCCTGCTCATGGGCCTGGGCGAACGCGCGCACATAGTCGCGGTCGATCACGGGGCCCGAGGGCGGATGGATCTCGGACTGCTTCTGGCTCTGGATCATGCCGATGAAATCGACGCTCATGGCGCGGGCCTCCTTGCGGGCGGTGTCAGGAATGACGAGCAAAGTACGCCCGGCGGGCGGTGGCCCCAAACGAATAAAAACGCGGCTCGATATGCGGCAGAAACCGTCGCTCGATATGCGATATGCGTCGTTATCGGCGCGGCGGGCGCGCGGTACGCTATGCGGCACTCATCGCACGATGCTTTCCCGAGATCCCCCATCATGGCTTCGACTTCCCCGCGTACCACCCTGCGCCGCCTGCCTGCGAGCGAGCCCCGGCTGGCCGAGTTGCTGGCGACGCTGACCGCCCGGCTGGCTACCACCGCCGCGCGCCATGACGCAGACGGCAGCTTCCCGCACGCGAACTTCGAGCTGCTGCACGAACATGGCCTGATCGCCCAGGTGGTGCCGCGCGACTACGGCGGTGGTGGGGCGGGGCTGGCGGAGGCACGCCGGATCATCGCGGCCGTGGCGGCCGGCGACCCGGCCACGGCGCTTGTCTTGACCATGACCTATCTCCAGCATCGCGCCATCGGCCGGGCCGATTCGCGCTGGCCCGAGGTGGTGCGCCGCGAGGTCTTCGCCAGCGCGGTGGAAGAGGGCGCGCTGATCAACTCGCTGCGCGTGGAGCCGGAACTCGGCTCGCCGGCGCGCGGCGGCCTGCCGGGCACCGTCGCCACGCGCGTTGGCGACCGCTGGCGCATTCGCGGCCACAAGCTCTACACCACCGGCATTCCGGCGCTGCGCTGGCTGGCCGTGTGGGGCCGCACGCACGAGCCGGAGCCGCGCGTGGGCATCTTCCTGGTGCCGAAGCCATCGGCCGACACGCCGGGCATCCGCGTGGTGGAGAGCTGGAATCACCTCGGCCTGCGCGCGTCCGGCAGCCATGAAACCGTGTTCGAGGACGTGTGGATTCCGCTCGACCATGCGGTGGACATCCGCCGGCCCGAGGCCTGGGCGCCAGCCGGGGCCAGCCAGGCCGACGTGGATGCCAATGCCGACCAGCAGGCGTGGATGGTGGGCCTGCTCGGCACGCTCTACGACGCCGTGGCGCGGGCCGGCTTCGACTGGATCCGCAGCTTCGTGCAGGACCGCGCGCCGGGCAGCCTGGGTGCGCCGCTCGCCACCCTGCCGCGCGTGCAGGAGACCATCGGCGAGATCGCCGCGCTGCTGCGCACCAACCAGGTGCTGCTCGACGATGCTGCCGCGCGGGCCGATGCCGGCACGCCGGCCTCGGCGACGGACAGCGGGCTGCTGAAGTACACCGTCACCGGCAATGCGATCCGGGCGGTGGAGCTGGCGCTGCAGCTGTCGGGCAATCACGGCCTGAGCCGCAACAATCCGCTCGAACGGCACTATCGCGATGTGCTTTGCAGCCGCATCCACACGCCGCAGAACGACGCCATCCTGACCGCCGCCGGCCGCGCCGCGCTGGCCGGTTGACCCATATCGGAACGATGGCTTCGTGCTATGTTTAAGGCCGCTGTTCGAGACAGGGCCGCAGCGATCGTCGCCATCCACAGACGGCCCACCGAACGGGATCACCGCGCGGACCACCGAGGAGACACGGGATGCACGACGCCCTGACACACCCCACGCACCCAGCGCGTACGCTCACGCCGCTGCGCGAGTTCATCACCGGCCTCTCGGCGCTGCTCGACCAGCAGCCCGATGAGCCTCGCATCCTGGCCGAAGGCGGCGCGCTGCTCGCCACGCTGGTGGCGCGCGACGACTGGCTGCCCGATGCCTTCGCCCAGCCGCACCCTGAGTACTACCAGCAGGTCCTGCTCCATTGCGATTCCGCCGAGCGGTTCTCGATCGTCAGCTTTGTCTGGGGGCCGGGGCAGCGCACGCCCATCCACGACCACACGGTCTGGGGGCTGATCGGCATGCTGCGCGGGGCCGAGTATTCGCAGCCGTACCGGATCGATGCCGAAGGCCGCCCGCAGTTGGACGGCGCGGCCACGCGGTTGGAGCCGGGCCACGTGGAGGCGGTGTCGCCCACGGTGGGGGACATCCACCGTGTGCACAACGCCTACGAGGACCGCGTCTCCATCAGCATCCACGTGTACGGCGCCAATATCGGCGCGGTGCGGCGGCACGTCTACCCGGAGGCGGGCGAGCGCAAGCCGTTTATCTCCGGCTATTCCAATTCCACCCTGCCCAATCCCTGGGATCGATCGAAGGAACCCGTTTCGTCATGACCGCTTTGCCCTCCGTCGTTCCCGCCGTGTTTCCCGCCGTCTCCAGCCTGTCCGTGCGGCAGGCGCTGCTCGGCCGCGCCGAGATCGCGCTGATCGACGTGCGCGAGGAAGACCCCTACGCCCAGGAGCATCCGCTCTGGGCGGCGAACTTCCCGCTCTCGAAGCTCGAACTGGAAGCGTGGCGACGGATTCCGCGCCGCGACACGCGGATCGTCGTCTATGGCGAGCATGCCGGTGAGGATCTGGCGCCGCGCGCGGCGGCGGTGCTGCACGGGTTGGGCTATACGGATGTGTCGCGGCTGGACGGCGGGCTGGCGGCCTGGATCGCCGCCGGCGGCGAGGTGTTCCGCGACGTGAATGTGCCGAGCAAGTCGTTCGGCGAGCTGGTGGAGGCGAAGCGCCATACGCCGTCACTGGCCGCGCAGGAAGTGCAGGCGCTCATCGACGAACGTGCCGATGTGGTCATCGTGGACGCGCGCCGCTTCGACGAATACCAGACCATGAGCATCCCCACGGCCACCAGCCTGCCCGGCGCGGAACTGGTGTTGCGCGTGCGGGAACTGGCGCCGGACCCGCAGACGCGGGTCATCGTGAACTGCGCGGGCCGGACGCGCAGCATCATCGGCACGCAATCCTTGATCAATGCCGGCCTGCCGAACCCGGTGGCGGCGCTGCGCAACGGCACCATCGGCTGGACGCTGGCGGGGCAGACCCTCGACCACGGCGCCAGCCGGCGCGCGCCGGTAGCGGTGGACGCCGCCCACCGCGAGCGGGCCCGTAGCGGCGCCCGGGCGATTGCCGACAAGGCCGGCGTGCAACGGATTGCCCACGACGCCGTGGCGACGCTGGCCCAGCCGGGGCGGACGCTGTACCGCTTCGACGTCCGCACGCCCGAGGAATATGCCGATGGCCACCTGCCGGGCTTCGCCAGCGCGCCGGGCGGCCAGCTGGTGCAGGAAACCGACCACAGCGCCCCGGTGCGCGGCGCACGGATCGTGCTGGCCGACGACGACCACGGCGTGCGCGCCGACATGACGGCTTCGTGGCTGGCGCAGATGGGCTGGGAAGTATTCGTGGTGGAGGCGGCGGGCGAACATGCTCGCAGCGAGCGCGGCACGTCGGCGGCGCCGGTGCCGGAAGCGGATGCCGTCGATTCCGTCTCGCCAGCCGAACTCGCGAAATGGCTAGAGGATGCGAGCGAGGGCGACATCGCCGTGCTCGACGTGACGGCCAGCGCCAATTACGTCAAGCGCCATATCCCAGGCGCCTGGTTTGCCATCCGCGCCCAACTGGCGCAGGCGCTGGCGACGATCCCTTCGGCAAAACGCTATGTGCTGACCTGCGGCACCAGCCAGCTCGCCCGCTTTGCGGCGGCGGACCTGAAGCGGCTCACATCGGCGCAGGTGGTGGTGCTGGAAGGTGGCACCACGGCCTGGATCGACGCTGGCCTGCCGCTGGAATCCGGCGAAACCCGCCTGGCCGTGCCGAGAACCGACCGCTACCGCCGCCCGTACGAAGGCACCGACAACGCATCGGCCGCCATGCAGGCCTACCTCGACTGGGAATTCGGCCTCATCGCCCAACTCGACCGCGACGGCACGCACTTCTTCGAGGTGGTTTGACGACGGGCTAAGCCCGCGGCTGCAACGCAATCAACGCCATGCCGGCAAGGCACACCACCGCGCCGGCCACATCCCAACTCGTCAGCCGCACCCCATCCACCACCCGCAACCACACCAGCGCCACGACGATATACATGCCGCCATAGGCGGCATACGTGCGCCCGGCGGCGGTGGGGTGGAGGGTTAGCAGCCAGGCGAACAGGGCGAGGGAAATTGCGGCGGGGATTAGCAGCAGCGCGCTCTTCCCCTGCTTGAGCACCAGCCACGGTAGGTAGCAACCGACGATCTCGGCAACAGCGGTGATGGCGAAGAGAAGGGTGAGGCGGAGCATTTAGGGAGGGGAAGCGGACGGGATGGCGCGATTGTGCCAGAGGGCACCGTGCATCCAACTTCGGCGGCGCCCCAAAGCAAAAAGGACCTGGGCTTTCGCCTCAGATCCTTTTTGGTCACCGTATTCTGGTGGGTGGTACAGGGATTGAACCTGTGACCCCTGCCGTGTGAAGGCAGTGCTCTACCGCTGAGCTAACCACCCCTTGCTGCGTCGGCGTCGTTGTTGCGTGACGTCGTGCAGTGGAGAAACGAGATTATGCAGATGCCGCAGTATCTTGTAAAGCCCTTTTTTCGGCATTCCGCGAAAAACTTCGCGGGTTACTGCAGCGTCGGCGTCGCTTCGGCGGCGTCCTGCCAGACGGTCTTGCCGCCGCTGGCCTTGTCGAGCTCCTTCAGCACGCCCATGTGGGCGGTGACTTCGTCGTCGGTGGCCAGCAGCACGGGCAGGGTCAGGGCGGAGAGGTCCGCCGCGGCCTGGGCGCCGGCGCCGTGGGGGCCGGCGTCGAGCATGTCGATGACCAGCGAGTTCTGGCCGCGCGTCATGGCCAGGTAGACCTCGGCGAGCAGTTCCGCGTCCAGCAAGGCGCCGTGCAGGGTGCGGTGGGCGTTGCTGATGCCGAGGCGGTCGCACAGGGCATCGAGCGAATTCCGCTTGCCCGGGAACATCTGGCGCGCCTCGCGCAGCGTATCGATCACGTTGGCGGCGTGCGAGCGGAAGGGCTGGTGGCCCAGCCGCTGGAATTCCATGTCGAGGAAGCCCAGGTCGAACGCCGCGTTGTGGATGATCAACTCGGCGTCCTGCACGAATTCGCGGATGTCGTGGACGACTTCGGCGAATTTCGGCTTGTCGGCCAGGAAATCGAGCGTGATGCCGTGGACGGCGATGGCGTCCTCGTGGATGTCGCGCTCGGGGTTGACGTAGTAGTGCAGGTGGCGGCCGGTCAGGCGCCGGTTCACCAGTTCCACGCAGCCAATTTCGATCAGGCGATCGCCGGTGGCGTGGTTCAGGCCGGTGGTTTCGGTGTCGAGAACGATCTGTCGCATGGCGGGCATTCTAACGGAGACGGGGTGGTTACACGGCGATGGACGCCACGCCGCGATTCGCCAGCGCGTCGGCCCGCTCGTTGCCCGGGTGGCCGTTGTGGCCGCGCACCCAGTGCCAGGAAATGGTGTGCGGCTGGCGTGCTTCGTCGAGTTGCTGCCACAGGTCGGCGTTCTTCACCGGCTTCTTGTCGGCCGTCTTCCAGCCGCGCGCCTTCCAGCCGGTGATCCACTCGCTGATGCCTTTCTGGACGTATTGCGAGTCCGTATAGACCTGGACCACGCACGGGCGCTTCAGGGAGCGCAGCGCCTCGATCACGGCCATCAGCTCCATGCGGTTGTTGGTGGTCGGGTTCTCGCCGCCGAACAGTTCTTTCTCATGGGTGCCCGCGATGAGCACGGCGCCCCAGCCGCCGGGGCCGGGGTTGCCCTTGCAGGCACCGTCGGAGTAAATCGTAACTTCTTGCATGGCGTGGTCGATGGGTTCAGCGATGGTCGCGCGGCGTCTTGCCGTGCGTGCCGGTGGGCGTGGCCACCGGGGCGGAGACTGGCGCCAGCGCGGATTTCGGACTTTTCCAGGCCGGGCCGACGAGTCGGATGTTCTTCACCCGCTTGACCGCCGAGATCATGTAGACGGCGCCGAAGATGGGCCACCAGCGGTCGCCGGCCTTCTCCATGAACGCGCTGCGTTGCAGCCAGCGCTCGGTGCGGTAGGGCGGGCAGTAGCAGCCAAAGCGGCCGCGAATGATATCGAACCCGAGCAGCTTGAGCCAGTCCTTGATGCGAACGAAACCCATGGTCTGGGCGTCGCTGGGCAGGAAGGGCAGGGCGCCGAGCCGGTTCAGGCCCTGGCGGGCGCCCCACAGGCTCATCGGGTTGAAGCAGGTCACCACGATGCGGCCTTCGGGCATCAGCACGCGGGAGACCTCGCGCAGCACTTCGTGCGGGTCTTCCGAGAATTCCAGGATGTGGGGCAGGGTGACGAGGTCGATGCTCTGGGTGTCGAACGGCAGCTCGTCGAAGCGGCACAACAGTTGGCGGGCGTCCGGATGGGCGTCGCGCGGGCCGTGGGGGCCGGCGCGGCCGTCCAGCGCCAGTGCCGAGAACGGCATACGGTTCTCGCGCAGCGTGTCGATGGCGGGCAGGCCCATCTGCACGGCGTGATAGCCGAAGATGTCCGCCACGACCTGGTCGTACTGGCGCGACTCCCATTCCAGCACGTACTGGCCGGGCGGCGAGGCGAGCCATTCTTCCCAATCTATAATCGGTCGGTTGGACATAGGAGCACTCATGTTGAAAGTGGAGCCAATCCCCGCATTCCAGGACAACTATATCTGGGCGATCCATGACGGGCATAGCGCCGCCATCGTCGACCCCGGCGAGGCTGCGCCCGTGGCGCGATTCCTGGCCGAGCGCGGGCTGGCACTGGGCGCTATTGTAATCACCCATCACCATGGCGATCACCAGGGTGGGGTGGCGGACCTGCTGGCGGACCATCCCAAGGGGCCCGATGGCGCCCCGGTGCCGGTGGTCGGGCCGGCCGGCGAACGTATCGGCCACCGCACCCAGGCGGTGCGCGAGGGCGACACGGTGACGCTGCGCCATCCGGCTGCCACCTTCCGGGTGATCGACGTACCGGGGCACACCGCCGGCCATGTGGCCTATGCGGGCGACCTGCCCGGCGCCGGCCCGGTGGTCTTCTGCGGCGACACCCTGTTCGCCAGCGGCTGCGGGCGGCTGTTCGAGGGCACGCCGGCGCAGATGCTGGCCTCGCTGGACAAGCTCGCCGCGCTGCCGGGCGACACCCGCGTCTACTGTGCCCACGAGTACACGCGCAGCAATGTGCGCTTTGCGCAGGCGGTGGAGCCGGCCAATGCGGACCTCGCCGCCTGGGCGGCCCGCGTGGATGCGCTGCGCGAAGCTGGCACGCCCACCGTGCCGACTACCGTGGCGCACGAGCGCGCGGTCAATCCGTTCCTGCGCTCGCGCGAGCCGGCGGTGCGCCGGGCCGTCCAGGCCCAGGGCGCGGATATGAGTACCGACGCGGCGGCTTTCGGCGCGCTGCGCGGCTGGAAGGACAACTTCCGCTGAGCGGGCGCAGGGCTTCCGCTGACCCCGGGCCGGCGCGCGGGGAGGGATCGAAAAGGACATCGAATTTGTCCGAAACAGGCCGGCAGATCGGCCGATCGCGGGAAAATCTCATTGACGCCAACGGGGCTTTTCCATAGGATCGGGCCACCTTTTTTTGGCGTCACTTCAGAGAAATTCATGCAATTTGGTCGATTTCTGGCGGTAGTTGCGTGTGCGGCGCTGGTTGCAGCCTGCGCCAGCACACCCACCCCGCCCGCCGGCGAGATGGCCGGCACGACGACCGCCCTCGAATCCGGTCCGCCCAAGGACCCGCTCAATACGCTCAACAGCACCGGCAAGGCCGGCTCGCTGGCCAGCACCACCGTGGTCAACGTGGACCAGGTCAGCCTCGACTGGCTGCGCGGCCCGTCGAACGATATCTGGGACCGCATTCGCCGTGGCTTTGCCATGCAGGACCTCGAGGGCACGCTGGTCGACGACCGCACCCAGTGGTACGCGGCACGCCCTGACTATATGGAGCGGATGGTGGGGCGGTCGAGCCGCTACCTGTACCACATCGTGGAAGAGTTGGAGCGGCGCAAGATGCCCACGGAACTGGCCCTGCTGCCGTTCGTGGAGAGCGCGTTCAATCCGCAGGCGGAATCCACGGCCAAGGCGGCCGGCATGTGGCAGTTCATCCCGAGCACGGGCAAGTCCTACAACCTCAAGCAGAACATGTTCCGCGACGAGCGGCGCGATGTGCTGGCTTCCACGGATGCCGCGCTCGACTATCTCTCGCGCCTGTACGACATGTTCGGCGACTGGCACCTGGCCCTGGCCGCGTATAACTGGGGCGAGGGCGCCGTGTCGCGGGCCATCGCGCGCAACCAGGCGCGCGGGCTGCCCACGGACTACGCCAGCCTGACCATGCCGAACGAGACGCGCTACTACGTGCCCAAGCTGCAGGCGGTGAAGAACATCATCGCCAACCCGGCCGCGTACGGCGTGAAGCTGCCCGAGATCCCCGATCACCCGTATTTCGTCACGGTGACCACCTCGCGGGACATCGACGTGGCGCTGGCCGCCAAGCTCGCCAACATGCCGCTGGACGAGTTCAAGGCGCTGAACCCCTCGTTCAACCGCCCGGTGATCCTCGGCGCGGCCAATCCGCAGATCCTGCTACCGTTCGATAACGCCGAGCGCTTCCAGTTCAACCTCAATACGTACCGGGGCGGGCTGTCGAGCTGGACGGCGGTGACCGTGGACAGCCGCGAGCGCGTGGAGTCGCTGGCCGCGCGGCTCAATGTCGATGCGGACACGCTGCGTGAGATCAACCGCATTCCCAAGGGCATGCGCCTGAAGGCTGGCTCGACGGTGATGATTCCGCGCTCGGAGCGGCATGACCAGGACATCAGCGCCTCGCTGGTGGACACGGCGATGCTGTCCGTGGAGCCGGATGTGCCGGATGCCAAGCGCATCGTCGTGCGGGCCAGCCGCCGCGACACGGTGGTGTCGGTGGCGCGCCGCTACGGTGTTTCGCCGCGCCAGGTGCAGTCGTGGAACAAGCTGTCGGGCAGCAAGCTCGTGGCGGGCCAGAGCCTCGTGCTGATGGTGCGGCCCAACTCGCCGGCCGCCGCCCGCGCCGCGCGCGACGACGATGACGACACCCCGGTGCGTGCCGCCACCCGTGGCAAGCCGGAGCCCAAGGGCCACACCGTCAACAAGTCCGCCAAGGCGGAAAAGACCGAGAAGGCCGAGCCGCGCAAGCGCGTGGTGGTGGAAGCCACCCCGCGCAAGGGCGCGGCCAAGCCCGCATCCAAGGCCGCGCCGGCCAAGGTCGTGCGCGAGGCCAAGCCGTCGCCGGCGCCCAAGGCCAGCGCCAGCAGCAAGAGCAAGGTCCACTGAGACCGGGAGACGCCGCGCCCCTTCCATGGCGGCGCGGCGTCTCTTTCCCCGCAGTCTTCCCCCCCCCCCCAGCTTCACCCCGAGCTTCACCCCATTTCCCCCGATAGACCGGCGCCGCACGCGCTGGCACACTGGCCGTCGACCAAAGACACGCCGGATAAGGCGGAGGAGACACACCATGACGGCAAGCCGTGCCCTGCATGCGCGATCGCTGTCCGACCCGGCGGGGTTCTGGGCGGAACAGGCGAAGCGGATCGACTGGGAAACGCCCTTCGAAACGGTACTCGACGACAGCCGGCCGCCCTTCGCCCGCTGGTTCGTCGGCGGGCGCACCAACCTCTGCCACAACGCCATCGACCGCCATCTGGCGGACCGCGCCCACCAGCGCGCGCTGATCTACGTGTCGACCGAGACGGACCAGCAGCGCGTCTACACCTACGCCCAGCTCCACGACGAAGTGCAGCGCATGGCCGCCATCCTGCAGGGGCTCGGCGTGGGCAAGGGCGACCGCGTGCTGGTGTACATGCCGATGATTCCCGAGGCGATGTTCGCGATGCTGGCCTGCGCCCGCATCGGCGCCGTGCATTCGGTGGTCTTCGGCGGGTTTGCCTCGGTGAGCCTCGCCGCACGCATCGACGATGCCAAGCCGAGCGTGATCGTCAGCGCCGACGCGGGCTCCCGCGCCGGCAAGGTGGTGCCCTACAAGCCGTTGCTGGACGAGGCGATCCGGCTGGCCGGCCATCATCCCGACAAGGTCCTGCTGGTCAACCGTGGCCTCGCGGACATGCCGGTCACCGCTGGCCGCGACGAGGACTACGGCGCCTGGCGCGAGCGCGTGGCCGGGCAGGTGGTGCCCTGCGCGTGGCTGGAGTCGAGCGAGCCTTCGTACGTGCTCTACACCTCCGGCACCACCGGCAAGCCGAAGGGCGTGCAGCGCGACACCGGCGGCTATGCGGTGGCGCTGGCCACGTCGATGGAATACATCTTCTGCGGCAAGCCCGGCGACACGATGTTCACGGCATCGGATATCGGCTGGGTGGTGGGGCACAGCTACATCGTCTACGCGCCGCTGCTGGCGGGCATGGCCACGGTCATGTACGAAGGCACGCCGATCCGGCCCGATGGCGGCATCCTCTGGCAGATCGTGGCGGAGCACGGCGTGAACATCATGTTCAGCGCGCCCACGGCGATCCGCGTGCTCAAGAAGCAGGACCCGGCGCTGCTGCGGCGCAACGACCTGTCCAGCCTGCGGCTGCTGTTCCTGGCCGGCGAGCCGCTGGACGAACCTACCGCGCGCTGGATCCAGGACGGCATCGGCAAGCCCGTGGTGGACAACTACTGGCAGACCGAGTCCGGCTGGCCGATCATCGCCATCCAGCGCGGCGTGGAGCCGCTGCCGCCCAAGCTCGGCTCCCCCGGCGTACCGGCCTATGGCTACGACCTGCGCATCGTGGATGAGGTGACCGGCGAGGAATGCGCGCCGAACCAGAAGGGCGTGGTGGCCATCGACTATCCGCTGCCGCCGGGCTGCATGAGCACGATCTGGGGCGACGACGCGCGCTTCGTGAAGACCTACTGGTCCGCCGTGCCGAATCGCCAGTGCTACTCGACCTTCGACTGGGGCGTGCGCGACGAAGACGGCTACGTCTTTATCCTGGGCCGCACCGACGATGTGATCAACGTGGCGGGGCACCGGCTGGGCACGCGCGAGATCGAGGAAAGCCTGTCCTCGCACGCCGGCGTGGCCGAGGTGGCCGTGGTGGGCGTGCAGGACGCGCTCAAGGGGCAGGTGGCGATGGCGTTCTGCATCGCCCGTGACGCGGCGCGCACCGCTACGCCGGCGGACTGCCAGGCGCTGGAGGGCGAGCTGATGAAGACGGTGGACCAGCAACTGGGCGCGGTGGCGCGGCCGGCGCGGGTCTATTTCGTCAACGCACTGCCCAAGACGCGTTCCGGCAAGTTGCTGCGCCGCGCGATCCAGGCCGTGGCCGAGGGCCGCGACCCCGGCGACCTGACCACAATTGAGGATCCCACAGCACTTGAGCAGGTCAAGACCGCCATGGCGGGCTGACTGCCTATATATATAGGGGCAAAGTCTGCACGGCTCGGGGAGGCATCCTTCGACCGCGCAGATTTCGCTTGCCACGACTTCCCGTGCGGCCTAATATTTTAAGCATCAAATATTTAACCATGATGTAGTGAGGCGACCCTATGCGCGTGCTTTGCATTGGTGGTGGGCCATCGGGCCTGTATTTCGGGCTGCTGATGAAGCTGCAGGACCCCGCCAACGACGTAGTGGTGGTGGAGCGCAACCGGCCGTACGACACGTTCGGCTGGGGCGTGGTGTTCTCCGATGCCACGCTCGAGAACCTGCGCCAGGCCGACCCCGTGAGTGCGCGCGAGATCGACGCCGCGTTCAACCACTGGGACGACATCGACATCCACATCGGCGGCCGCACCATCCGCTCGGGCGGCCACGGCTTTATCGGCATCGGCCGCAAGCGGCTGCTGAACATCCTCCAGGCGCGCTGCGAGGCGCTGGGCGTGCGGCTCGTGTTCGAGACCGATGTGGCCGATGACCAGGCGCTGGCGCGCCAGTACGGCGCCGATCTGGTGATTGCCTGCGATGGGATCAACAGCCGCATCCGCACGCGTTACGCCGAGACCTTCGCACCGGACATCGACACCCGCCAGTGCCGCTTCGTCTGGCTCGGCACGCACAAGCTGTTCGACGCCTTCACGTTCGCGTTCGAGAAGACCGAGCACGGCTGGTTCCAGGCTCACGCGTACCGCTTCGACGACACCACGTCCACGTTTATCGTCGAAGCCCCGGAGCGCGTCTGGCGCGACGCTGGCATCGAGCAGATGAGCCAGGAAGAGGGCGTGGCCTTCTGCGAGCGCCTGTTCGCGCGCCATCTGGACCGCCATCCGCTCATCAGCAACGCCACCCATCTGCGCGGCTCGGCCAACTGGATTCGCTTCCCGCGTGTGATCTGCCATCGCTGGGTGCACTGGAACACGCTGGACGATGGGCGCCGGGTGCCGGTCGTGCTGATGGGCGACGCGGCGCATACGGCGCATTTCTCGATCGGCTCGGGGACCAAGCTGGCGCTGGAGGATGCAATCGACCTCGCCAACGCCATCGGACGCGCGCACGGCGGCATCGACGGCCTGCCCGAGGCGTTGACGCACTATGAGGCCACTCGCAGCGTGGAGGTGCTCAAGATCCAGAACGCCGCGCGCAACTCCACGGAATGGTTCGAGAACGTGGAGCGCTACGCGGACAGCCTCGCGCCGGAGCAGTTCGCCTATTCGCTGCTCACCCGCTCGCAGCGCATCTCCCACGAGAACCTGCGTGTACGCGATGCCGGCTACGTGGCGGACTTCGAACAATGGCTGGCCGCCCAGGCCGGCGTGCCGCTCGAGACGCTGCACCTGCGCGCCGCCGATCCCCAACACGGCCTGCCGCCGATGTTCACGCCGTACCGCATGCGCGGCGTCACCCTCAAAAACCGCGTGGTGGTCAGCCCGATGGCGATGTATTCGTCGGTCGATGGCGTGCCGGGCGATTTCCACCTCGTGCACCTGGGCGCGCGGGCGCTGGGCGGGGCGGGCATGGTCGTGGCCGAGATGACCTGCGTGTCCCCGGACGCGCGGATCACGCCGGGCTGCCCCGGGCTGTGGAACGACACCCAGCGCGATGCGTGGCGCCGGATCGTCGATTTCGTCCACGCCAACAGCGACGCGAAGATCGCCATCCAGCTGGGCCATGCGGGCCGCAAGGGCTCGACCCAACTGGGCTGGGAGAAGATGGACTATCCGCTGGCCGAGGGCAACTGGCCGCTGATCTCCGCGTCGCCGCTGCCCTATCTGCCCGGGATCTCGCAGATGCCGCGCGAGATGACGCCCGCCGACATGGCGCAGGTGCGCGATGACTTCGTGGCCAACGCGCGCCGCGCGGCGGAGGCGGGCTTCGACTGGCTGGAGTTGCACTGCGCCCACGGCTACCTGCTCTCCAGCTTCATCTCGCCGCTGACCAACCTGCGCACCGATGCCTATGGCGGCACGCTGGCGAACCGGCTGCGCTTTCCGCTCGAAGTCTTTACCGCCGTGCGCGCGGTCTGGCCGGCGGAGCGGCCGATGTCGGTGCGGATTTCCGCGCACGACTGGGTGGAGGGCGGCATCACCGCCGACGACGCGGTGGCCATCGCGCGCGCGTTCAAGGCGGCCGGCGCGGACATGATCGACTGCTCTTCCGGGCAGGTCAGCCCCGATCAGGCGCCCGTCTATGGCCGGATGTACCAGACGCCGTTCGCGGACCGCATCCGCAACGAGGCTGGCATTGCGACGATTGCCGTCGGCGCCATCTTCGAGGCCGACCATGTGGACAGCATCGTCGCAGCGGGCCGGGCCGACCTGTGCGCGATTGCCCGCCCGCATCTGGCCGACCCGGCCTGGACGCTGCACGAGGCCGCGCGGCTCGGCTTCCGCGACGTAACCTGGCCGAAGCAGTACGTGGCCGGCAAGCGCCAGCTCGAAACCAATATGGAGCGCGCGGCGGCCACGGCCGGCGTGCCGGCGGGGAAGTGACCATGGGCCTATCCCCATCGCCATCATTGATTGGCAGGCACGCGCTCGTCACCGGCGGCGGACGCGGCATCGGGGCCGCCATCGCGCGTCAGTTACTGGGCGAAGGGGCCAGCGTGACGCTGCTGGGCCGCGACGCTGCCACGCTCGACGCCACCGTCACCGCGCTGCAGGCGCACCGGCTCGGCGACGCCTCGGTGGGCGCCGTGTGCGCCGACATCGCCGAGCCCGCCAGCGTGGAAGCCGCCTTTGCCGCCGCCACCGAGGCGCGCGGCGCCATCACCGTGCTGGTCAACAACGCCGGGCAGGCGCACAGCGCGCCGTTCGGCAAGACTGATCTCGCGCTGTGGCAGCGCATGCTCGACGTCAACCTGACCGGCACCTTCCTGTGCACGCAGGCCGCGCTGCCGGCGATGCTGGACGCGGGCTGGGGGCGCATCGTCAACGTGGCGAGCACGGCGGGGCTGATCGGCTACGGCTACGTCAGCGCCTACTGCGCGGCCAAGCACGGCGTGATCGGCCTCACGCGGGCGCTGGCGCTGGAGCTGGCCGCCAAGGGCATCACCGTCAACGCGGTCTGCCCCGGCTACACCGAAACCGACATCGTGCGCGACGCGGTGGCGAATATCGTCGGCAAGACCGGCCGCACCGAGGCGGAGGCCCGGGCCGAACTGGCCGCACGCAATCCGCAGCGCCGGCTGGTGCAGCCGGACGAGGTGGCCGATGCCGTGGCGTGGCTGTGCCGCCCCTCGGCGTCCGCCATCACCGGGCAGGCCGTGCCCGTGGCGGGCGGCGAGGTCATGGCCGGCTGACATCGAACAAATTCGAGAACAAATTCGAGAGCGAGAGAGACAACCCATGAGCGAGATCGCACTGCACATGCACCACCACAAGCGCCCGTTTGCCGACTACCAGCCCAGGCACTTCCTGTGGACGGTGTCCGGCGACGGCAAGGTGGCCACCATCACGCTGAACCGGCCAGAGCGCAAGAACCCGCTGACCTTCGATTCGTACGCGGAGCTGCGCGACCTGTTCCGCGGTCTCTGCTACGCCACCGACATCAAGGCCGTGGTGGTGACCGGCGCGGGCGGCAATTTCTGCTCGGGCGGCGATGTGCACGAGATCATCGGCCCGCTCACCAAGATGAGCATGCCCGAGCTGCTCGATTTCACCCGCATGACCGGCGACCTGGTCAAGGCGATGCGCGCCTGCCCGCAGCCGGTGATCAGCGCCATCGACGGCATCTGCGCCGGGGCCGGGGCGATGATGGCGCTGGCCTCGGATCTGCGCCTCGGCACCCCGCAGGCGAAGACGGCCTTCCTGTTCGTGCGCGTGGGGCTGGCCGGCGCGGACATGGGCGCGTGCTCGCTGCTGCCGCGCGTGATCGGACAGGGCCGGGCGAGCGAGCTGCTCTACACGGGCCGCGCGATGACCGCCGAGGAAGGCCAGCAATGGGGCTTCTTCAACGCGCTGCACGCGCCGGACGCCGTGCTGGCCGCTGCCCAGACGCTGGCCGCCCAGATCGCGGCGGGGCCGACCTTTGCCCATGGCGTGACCAAGAAGCTGCTGCATCAGGAATGGAACATGGGGCTGGACGAAGCCATCGAGGCCGAGGCCGAGGCGCAGGCCATCTGCATGCAGACGAAGGACTTCCGCCGCGCCTACGACGCCTTCGTGGCGAAGCAGAAGCCGGTATTCGAGGGCGATTGAGGCTGATTGAGGCCGGGGAGCATCCATGAGCGACAAGACCTACATCGACCTGCCGTTTTTCGACGATGCGCACCGGGCGCTGGAGCGTGACCTCGATGCGTGGTGCCGCACCGCGCTGGCCCACGTCGATCACACCGATACGGACGCCGCCTGCCGCGCGCTGGTGCGGCAACTCGGCGACGCCGGCTGGCTGCGCTACTGCGTGCCGGCCGCCCATGGCGGCGCGCTGCCGGCGCTGGACTCGCGCGCGCTGTGCCTGCTGCGCGAAACGCTGGCCCGCCACGATGGGCTGGCCGACTTCGCCTTCGCGATGCAGGGACTGGGCTCGGGCGCGATCACGCTGGCCGGCAGCGACGCCGTGCGCGCCCACTACCTGCCGCGCGTGGCCCGCGGCGAGGCCATCGCCGCGTTCGCGCTGTCCGAGCCCGAGGCCGGCTCGGACGTGGCGGCGATGCAATGCAGCGCGCGGTTGTCCGAGGACGGCAGCCACTACGCGCTGAACGGCAGCAAGACGTGGATTTCGAACGGCGGCATCGCCGATTTCTACTGCGTGTTCGCCCGTACCGGCGAGGCGCCGGGCGCGCGCGGCATCACCGCCTTCGTGGTGGATGCCGACACGCCGGGCCTGCGCATCGCCGAGCGGATCGACGTGATCGCCCCGCATCCGCTGGCCACGCTGCAATTCGACGACTGCCGCGTGCCCGTGGGCCAGCGGCTGGGCGAGCCGGGGCAGGGCTTCAAGGTGGCGATGATGACGCTCGACATCTTCCGCGCCTCGGTGGCGGCGGCCGCGCTGGGCTTCGGCCGGGCCGCGCTGGACGATGCGCTGGCGCGCGCCACCAGCCGCCCGATGTTCGGCGGCGTGCTGGCGGACCTGCAACTGACGCAGGCCGCCATCGGCGACATGGCCACGGCGGTGGACGCCGCCGCGCTGCTGACCTACCGTGCCGCGTGGCTGCGCGACGTGCGGGGGGTGCGCACCACCCGCGAGGCGGCCATGGCCAAGATGGTGGCCACCGAGAACGCCCAGCAGGTCATCGACCGTGCCGTGCAGATGTTCGGCGGGCTCGGGGTGAAGGTCGGGACGCGCGTGGAAAGCCTGTATCGCGAAATCCGCTCGCTGCGGATCTACGAGGGCGCCACCGAGGTGCAGAAGCTGATCATCGCGCGCGAGACGCTGGCCGCGGCCGATCGCAGCCGGTCGTAAATCGACGAAAACAGGAGAGACAAGCATGGTCGCCCCCGCCCCTGCCACCGCCGCTTCCACTTCCACGCGCGATACCGTGGTCGACACCTTCGCTCGCGACCGCCTGCCGCCGCCCGAGCAATGGCCCGAATTCCGCTTCAACGCCGACACCACCTATCCGGCGCGGCTGAACGCCGCCGAGGCGCTGGTGGACCACCACGTTGCAGCCGGGCAGGGCGCCCGCGTGGCCATTCGGCACGAGCGCGACGGCCGCATCGAGACCGTGACCTATGCCGAACTGGCCGCGCTGGTCAGCCGCATTGCCCATGTGCTGGTGGAAGACATGGCGCTGGTGCCCGGCAACCGCGTGCTGCTGCGCGGGCCGAACAACCTGATGATGGCGGCCTGCTGGCTGGCCACGCTCAAGGCCGGGCTGATCGCCGTGCCGACCATGCCGCTGCTGCGCGCGAAGGAGCTGAAGCAGGTCATCGACAAAGCCGAGGTGGGCGCGGCGCTCTGCGATGCCCGGCTTCAGGCCGAACTCGACGCCAACCGGCTGGCCGGCGGAGAGCACTTCTGCCCCAGCCTGAAGACGGTGCGCTACTTCAACGGCACCGGCCCGGACGCGCTGGAGACGGCGCTGGCCAGCAAGCCCGACACCTTCACCGCCTGCGACACCGCTGCCGACGACACCTGCCTGATCGCCTTCACCAGCGGCACCACCGGCCAGCCCAAGGGTACGATGCACTTCCACCGCGACGTGCTGGCGATGTGCGACCTGTTCCCGCGCCATGTGCTCAAGCCCACGGCGGACGACATCTTCTGCGGCACGCCGCCGCTGGCGTTCACCTTTGGGCTGGGCGGCATGCTGTGCTTTCCGCTGCGGATCGGGGCGAGCACGGCGCTGGCCGAGAAGCTCACGCCCGAGACGCTGCTGAAGCTGATCCAGGACCATCGCGCCACCATCGTCTTCACGGCGCCGACCTTCTATCGCCAGATGGCGACGCTGGCGCCCCAGTTCGACCTGTCCAGCCTGAAGAAAAGCGTCTCCGCCGGCGAGGCACTGCCGGACGCCACGCGCCAGGCGTGGAAGGCGGCCACCGGCATCGAGATGACCGATGGGCTGGGCGGCACCGAGATGATGCACATCTTCATCTCCAGCGCCGGCGCCGACGTGCGCCCCGGCGCGGTGGGCCGCGTGGTGCCGGGCTACGAGGCCCGCATCGTCGATGAAGCCATGCAGCCGGTGCCGCCGGGCACGGTCGGCAAGCTGGCCGTGCGCGGGCCCACGGGCTGCCGCTACCTGGACGACCCGCGCCAGACCAACTACGTGCGCGATGGCTGGAACCTGCCGGGCGACACCTTCCTGGCCGACGCCGATGGCTACTACTTCTATCAGGCGCGCTCGGACGACATGATCATCTCGGCCGGCTACAACATCGCCGGACCCGAGGTGGAAGGCACGCTGATGCGCCACGAGGCCGTGGCCGAGTGCGGCGTGGTGGGCGCGCCGGACCCGGAGCGCGGGCAGGTGGTGATGGCCTACGTGGTGCTGCGCCCCGGCGTGGAGCCCGGCGACGCCATGCGCGCCGCGCTGCAGGCCTACGTGAAGCGCGAGATCGCGCCCTATAAATACCCGCGCCGGATCGAGTTCGTGGCCGCGCTGCCGCGCACCGAGACGGGCAAGCTGCAACGGTTCCGGCTGCGCCAGCTGGCGACCGAGACCGCCGAGACCGGCGCGGAAGGCACCAAGCCATGAGTGACGTGTTCCGCAACACGGTGCGGGTGCGCTTCAAGCACTGCGACACGGCCGGCATCGTGTTCTATCCGCGCTACTTCGAGATGCTCAACGACTTCATCGAAGACTGGTTCGCCGATGGGCTCGACTGGCCGTTCGACGCCATGCACCTCGCCGGCCACGCCGGCGTGCCGACCGCCGAACTGCAATGCCGCTTTACCGCGCCGAGCCGGCTGGGCGAACTGCTGACCCGCGAGTTGCGTGTGACGCACATCGGACGGACCAGCTTCGCCATCGACACCCGCTTCGCCGGGCCGGACGGCGAGACGCGCCTGACCGTGGGCCAGCGGCTCGTCTGCGTCGATACTCAAACCATGACGCCAACGCCGCTGCCCGACCGGGTACGCATCGCGATGGCGCGTTTCCTTCATCCCCACGCATAACCGGATCGTCATATGTTGAAAACGCTGCAACCGCCCGACTGGGCACCGCCCCGGGGCTACGCCAACGGCATCCTCGCCGAGATGACGGTAGGCAGCCGCCTGATCTTCGTCGGCGGTCAGATCGGCTGGAATGCCCAGTGCGAGTTCGAGACCGACGACTTCGCGCTGCAGGTCGCGCAGACCCTGCGCAATATCGTTGCGGTGCTGGCGGCGGGCGGGGCTCGCCCCGAGCACATCGCGCGCATGACCTGGTACGTGAAGGACAAGGCCGCGTACGTGGGCGCTTACAAGGACATCGGCCAGCACTATCGGGAAATCATCGGCCGGCACTTCCCGGCGATGACGGCGGTGGAGGTGGCGGACCTCGTGGAGCCGCGCGCCCAGGTGGAGATCGAGGTCACGGCGGTGGTGCCGGCGGACGTGTCGGCAGGTTAGTGGCGGCGCTGTATATAACCGATCACGGCAGGGCTTGCCATCGCAAGTCCTTGAAAACTTGAGAAATTGGGCACGGCGGGATATAATTCGAAAGTTTCGCTTTCAGAACCCTTCACCCTAGCGCCTACCGTATTCCACCTTCCGCCGCCCCATCCGCGCGCCGTTCGTGCACTACAAAAAGTGACGAATGAGACGCAGCCGGCCGGTCCCTCGCCCATGCGCGCGAGGCGCCGCCCCGGGGCACGAGGCGTTGAGCAGGTCGGTCACGGGGTGAGTCCAGCAGGAGCCTACCCGTGTTACCGTCTTTTCCGTCCGCCATTCTCGCGCTTGCAGACGGCACGGTCTTTCGTGGCTATTCCATCGGCGCTTCCGGCCATACCATCGGCGAAGTGGTGTTCAACACCGCTCTCACCGGTTACCAGGAAATCCTCACCGACCCGAGCTATTCCCGGCAGATCGTCACGCTGACGTATCCGCATATCGGCAATGTCGGGGTGAATCGTGAGGACGTCGAAGCCACGAAAGTCCATGCCGCCGGCCTGATCATCAAGGATCTGCCGATTCTGGCCTCGAGCTTCCGCAAGGAACACACGCTCGCCCACTACCTCAAGCAGGAAAAGGTGGTGGCCATTGCCGGCATCGATACCCGCAAGCTGACCCGTATCCTGCGCGAGAAGGGTGCCCAGAACGGCTGCATCCTGGCTGGCGAGGACAACGTCCAGCGCGCCATCGACCTGGCCCGCTCGTTCCCCGGCCTGGCCGGCATGGACCTGGCCAAGGTGGTGTCGGTCAAGGAACCGTACGAGTGGACCCAGAACGAGTGGAAGCTCGGCGAGGGCTACGGCAAGCTGGACAAGCCGCAGTTCCACGTGGTGGCCTATGACTACGGCGTCAAGTTCAACATCCTGCGCATGCTGGCCGAGCGCGGCTGCAAGGTCACGGTGCTGCCGGCCCAGGCCAGCGCCGCCGATGCCCTGGCGCTGAATCCGGACGGCATCTTCCTGTCCAACGGCCCCGGCGACCCCGAGCCGTGTGACTACGCCGTGGCTGCCACGCGTGAGTTCATCGCCCGTGGCATTCCCACCTTCGGCATCTGCCTGGGTCACCAGATCATGGCCCTGGCCGTGGGCGCCAAGACCCTCAAGATGAAGTTCGGCCACCATGGCGCGAACCATCCGGTCAAGGACATGGACGATGGTCGTGTGGTGATTACGTCGCAAAATCACGGTTTTGCCGTGGATGCCGACACGCTGCCGGCCAACGTGCGCGTCACGCATACGTCGCTGTTCGACGGCTCGCTGCAGGGCTTCGCGCTGACGGACAAGCCGGCGTTCTGCTTCCAGGGTCACCCGGAAGCATCGCCCGGCCCGCACGACGTGGCCTACCTGTTCGACCGCTTCATCAAGCTGATGAAGGACGCGAAGCAGTAAGCCGCCGCGAACGAGAACAAGGACACAGCGAGAAACCATGAACGCGTTCATGCACGCCAGCCTGGGCATTACCGATTTCTGGACCTTTGTGCTYGGCACGATCTTCATCGTGCTGCTGCCGGGGCCGAACTCGATGTACGTGCTGTCGGTGGCCGCCCAGCGCGGTGTGCGCGCCGGCTACCGGGGCGCGTGCGGCGTATTCCTGGGCGACCTGATCCTGATGGTGCTGTCGGCCGCGGGCGTGGCGTCGCTGCTCAAGGCCAGCCCGGCGCTGTTCTACGTGGTCAAGACCATCGGCGCGGCCTACCTGGCCTGGATCGGCTTCCAGATGCTGCGCGGCGCGCTGCGCAGCTGGTCCCAGCGGGGCGAGGCCGGGCAGCCGGCGGCGGTCGAAGTGCCGGTCGAGCGCACCACGGACCCGTTCCGCAAGGCGCTGGTCATCAGCCTGCTGAACCCGAAGGCCATCCTGTTCTTCATCTCGTTCTTTATCCAGTTCGTGGACCCGCAGTTCGCGCGCCCGGTGCTGTCGTTCGTGGCGCTGGGGCTGGTCTGCCAGATCTGCAGCTTCGTCTACCTGACCACCATCATCCTTGTGGGCGCGCGGCTTGCCGAAGCGTTCCGCCGGCGCCGCAGGCTGTCGGCAGGCATGGCGAGCGGTGTGGGGGCCATGTTCATCGGCTTCGGCGCGAAGCTGGCGACGGCCACGCTGAACTGATCCGGCGAGTCGAAATAACCTGAATATCCGGCGCGGCGCGCGAGACTTTCGCGCACCGGCCACCAAAGAGAGCGTGCAATGCCAAAACGCACAGACATCAAGAGCATCCTCATCATCGGCGCGGGCCCCATCATCATCGGGCAGGCGTGCGAATTCGACTACTCCGGCGCCCAGGCCTGCAAGGCCCTGCGCGAAGAGGGCTACAAGGTCATCCTGGTCAATTCGAACCCGGCGACCATCATGACGGACCCGAACACGGCCGACGTGACCTACATCGAGCCCATCACCTGGGAAGTGGTCGAGCGCATCATCGAGCGTGAGCGTCCCGATGCGATCCTGCCGACCATGGGCGGCCAGACCGCGCTGAACTGCGCGCTGGACCTGCATCGCCATGGCGTGCTGGACAAGTACAAGGTGGAGCTGATCGGCGCGTCGCCGGAAGCCATCGACAAGGCCGAGGACCGCCAGAAGTTCAAGGACGCGATGACCAAGATCGGTCTCGGTTCGGCAAAGTCTGGTATCGCGCACTCGATGGACGAGGCCGTGGCCGTGCAGTCGCGCATCGCCGCGGACACCGGCACGGCGGGCTACCCGATCGTGATCCGCCCGTCGTTCACGCTGGGCGGCTCGGGCGGCGGCATCGCCTACAACCGCGAGGAATTCGAGGAAATCTGCAAGCGCGGCCTGGACCTGTCGCCGACGCGCGAGCTGCTGATCGAGGAATCGCTGCTGGGCTGGAAGGAATACGAGATGGAAGTGGTCCGCGACAAGGCGGACAACTGCATCATCATCTGCTCGATCGAGAACCTGGACCCGATGGGCATCCACACCGGCGACTCGATCACCGTGGCCCCGGCGCAGACGCTGACCGACAAGGAATACCAGATCCTGCGTAACGCCTCGCTGGCSGTGCTGCGCGAGATCGGCGTGGATACGGGCGGCTCGAACGTGCAGTTCTCGATCAACCCGGCCGAYGGCCGCATGATCGTGATCGAGATGAACCCGCGCGTGTCGCGTTCGTCGGCGCTGGCCTCGAAGGCCACCGGCTTCCCGATCGCCAAGGTGGCGGCCAAGCTGGCCGTGGGCTACACGCTGGACGAGCTGAAGAACGAGATCACCGGCGGCCAGACCCCGGCGTCGTTCGAGCCGTCGATCGACTACGTGGTCACCAAGGTGCCGCGTTTCGCCTTCGAGAAGTTCCCGCAGGCCGACAGCCACCTGACTACGCAGATGAAGTCCGTGGGCGAGGTGATGGCGATGGGCCGCACCTTCCAGGAATCGTTCCAGAAGGCACTGCGCGGCCTGGAAGTGGGCGTGGATGGCCTGGACGAGAAGTCGACCGACCGCGACGAGGTGGTGGAAGAGATCGGCGAAGCCGGCCCGGACCGCATCTGGTACGTGGGCGACGCGTTCCGCCTGGGCATGTCGCTCGAGGAAGTGCATGCCGAGACCGCCATCGACCCGTGGTTCCTGGCCCAGATCGAAGACATCGTGAAGACCGAGTCCATCGTGCGCAACCGCACGCTGGCCAGCCTCTCGACGCCCGAACTGCGCCTGCTCAAGCAGAAGGGTTTCTCGGACCGCCGCCTGGCGAAGCTGCTCAAGACCGACGCCAAGTCGGTGCGCGAGGCGCGTATCGCCCAGAACGTGCGCCCGGTCTACAAGCGCGTGGACACCTGCGCGGCCGAGTTCGCCACCAACACCGCCTACATGTACGGCACGTACGAAGCCGAACACGGCGAGTGCGAGGCCGAGCCGACCGCCAACAAGAAGATCATGGTGCTGGGCGGTGGCCCGAACCGGATCGGCCAGGGCATCGAGTTCGACTATTGCTGCGTGCACGCCGCGCTGGCGCTGCGCGAAGACGGGTACGAGACCATCATGGTCAACTGCAACCCGGAAACCGTGTCGACCGACTATGACACCTCGGACCGCCTGTACTTCGAGCCGCTGACGCTGGAAGACGTGCTGGAAATCGTCGACAAGGAAAAGCCGGTCGGCGTGATCGTCCAGTACGGCGGCCAGACCCCGCTGAAGCTGGCGCTGGACCTGGAAGCCAACGGCGTGCCCATCATCGGCACCAGCCCGGACATGATCGACGCCGCGGAAGACCGCGAGCGCTTCCAGAAGCTGCTGCAGGAACTGGGCCTGCGCCAGCCGCCGAACCGCACCGCGCGGGCCGAGGACGAGGCGCTGCGCCTGGCCGAGGAAATCGGCTACCCGCTGGTGGTGCGCCCGTCGTACGTGCTGGGTGGCCGCGCGATGGAAATCGTGCACGAGCCGCGCGACCTCGAGCGCTATATGCGCGAGGCCGTGAAGGTGTCGCACGACTCCCCGGTGCTGCTGGACCGTTTCCTGAACGACGCGATCGAATGCGACGTGGACGCCCTGAGCGACGGCCAGCGCGTGTTCATCGGCGGCGTGATGGAGCACATCGAGCAGGCTGGCGTGCACTCGGGCGACTCGGCTTGCTCGCTGCCGCCGTACTCGCTCTCGCAAGCCACCGTGGACGAGCTGAAGCGCCAGACCGCCGCCATGGCGAAGGCCCTGAACGTGATCGGCCTGATGAACGTGCAGTTCGCGATCCAGCAGCACAACGGCGAAGACACCGTGTACGTGCTGGAAGTGAACCCGCGCGCCTCGCGGACCGTGCCGTATGTGTCGAAGGCTACCGGCCTGTCGCTGGCGAAGATCGCCGCACGCTGCATGGCCGGCCAGTCGCTGGACTCGCAGGGCATCGGCGAAGAGGTGATACCGCCGTACTTCAGCGTCAAGGAAGCCGTGTTCCCGTTCAACAAGTTCCCGGGCGTGGACCCGGTGCTTGGACCTGAGATGCGCTCCACCGGTGAGGTGATGGGCGTGGGCAAGGTGTTCGGCGAGGCCCTGTTCAAGAGCCAGCTGGCCGCCGGTTCGCGCCTGCCCGAGAAGGGCACCGTGCTGATCACCGTCAAGGACAGCGACAAGCCGCGTGCCGTGGGCGTGGCCCGCATGCTGCACGACCTGGGCTACCCGATCGTCGCCACGCGCGGCACGGCGTCGGCCATCGAGGCAGCGGGGATCCCGGTGCGCGTGGTCAACAAGGTCAAGGACGGCCGTCCGCACATTGTGGACATGATCAAGAACGGCGAACTGGCGCTGGTGTTCACCACGGTGGACGAGACGCGTACGGCCATCGCCGATTCGCGTTCGATCCGTATCGCCGCGCTGGCCGGCCGGGTGCCTTACTACACCACCATTGCCGGCGCCCGCGCCGCAGTGGAGGGCCTGAAGCACATGCAAAGCCTGGAGGTCTACGACCTGCAGAGCCTGCACAAGCAGCTGGCCTGATTGCTGCACCGCCAGACCCGCCGGGTTGATACCGGCGGGCTTTCTGGCCTACACTACGTCGAATTCGTCGATTGAACGGCCTACGGGCCGTTCGGTCCTATCCGAAAGCCGCGGTCGAGCGGAAGTGCTTCCGGCAACCTTGCCGGGAGCATGGCTCCAGCTCCGCTGCGGCTCATTTTTTTGTTGAACGAGATATGAGCACCATTCCGATTACCAAGCGTGGCGCCGAACTCCTGAAGGAAGAACTGCAGCGCCTCAAGGCCGTCGAACGTCCCGCGGTGATCACTGCCATCGCCGAAGCGCGCGCGCAGGGTGACCTGTCGGAAAACGCCGAGTACGACGCCGCCAAGGAAAAGCAGGCCTTTATCGAAGGCCGCATCCTGGACGTGGAGTCGAAGCTGTCGGCTGCCCAGATCATCGATCCGACCCAGCTCGACACGGACGGCCGCATCGTCTTTGGCGCCACCGTGGACCTGGAAGACCTGCAATCGGGCAAGCCCGTGAGCTACCAGATCGTCGGCGACGACGAAGCCGACCTCGACAGCGGCAAGATTTCGGTCAGCTCGCCCATCGCCCGGGCCCTGATCGGCAAGTTCGAAGGCGACGTGGCGATCGTGCTGGCCCCGGGTGGCGAGCGCGAATACGAAGTGATCACCGTCCGCTACGTCTGACGGGCGCCCACACGTGTTCTCTTCCTCGTATTCGAACCTGCCGCCGCTGCCCCACCGGATTTTCCTGCTGCTGACCGTTGTTTGGGCCGGCAGTTTGTGGACAGTAGGTTACATGGTGGCACCGACGCTGTTTTCGGTGCTGCCGAACCGTGAGATGGCAGGCATGATCGCCGGCCACCTGTTCCGGACCGAGGCGATCCTCGGCATCACGGTGGGCGTGCTGCAGTTGGTACTGTGCAACGTGATGATCCGCCGCGGTGCCAAGCGCTATCGCACGCTGCGCTGGATCGTGCTGGCCATGCTGGCTTGCGTGCTGGCCGGCTACTTCGGCGTGCAGCCGTTCATGGAAGGCCTCAAGGTCCGTGCGCAGGCGCTGAACCTGGGCGTCTCCGAGTCGCCGTTCAAGGGCCAGTTCGGCATGCTGCACGGCGTGTCGAGCGTCATCTACCTCGTGCACAGCATACTGGCACTAGTGCTGGTGTGGCGCGCGGCAGCGCCGCGTTCGGCCGGGGAATAAAAACGCCCGCGCAAGCGGGCGTTCTTCAGGCCAGGAAGGCAGGGCAGGGCGGATCAGCCCAGCGCCTTCTTCTTCTGGCTGCTGGGGCGGGCGCGCAGGCGCTTGACGTTGCCGCCCTGGGTCACGCGCTCGTTGCCGAGCACGGTCACTTCCTTGCGGGTGGGCCGACGGTTCGGCGCGGCGCTGGGCTTGCGGACCGTCACGGTGCGCGGCGCGGTGCCAGTGGTCGGGCGGCGCGGGGCCATGCGACCCAGTTCCTCGGGCCGGTTCTCTTCCAGACGGGCCGGACCCGGACGCCAGATCACGAGCAGCTTGCCGATATGCTGGATGGGCGCGGCGTCGAGTTCGTCGCAGATGGCTTCATAAATGGCGATGCGCGTGTCGCGCTCGTCGCCGAATACACGGATCTTGATCAGATCGTGAGCCGCCAGGCTCCGGTCGATCTCGGCCAGGACCGCGCGGGTCAGGCCTTCCGCACCGACCATGACCACAGGGTTCAGACCGTGGGCGCGGGCGCGGAGGGAGGAGCGTTGGGCAGGTATCAGTTCTAGTGCGGGCATGTCAGGGCGCAAAGCGGAATGGCGCGTATTATCCGCCAAAATGACGCCGGCAGGCGGTAAAGATCAGCAAAAAATGGCAAAGAACAAGTTTAATCACGCGTGGTTGCATGACCACATCAACGATCCCTACGTGAAAATGGCGCAGCGCGAGGGCTATCGCGCCCGTGCGGCCTACAAGCTCAAGGAGATCGACGAGCAGGACAAGCTGATCCAGCCGGGCCACGTCATCGTCGACCTCGGCGCCGCCCCGGGCAGCTGGAGCCAGTACGCCCGCAACCGGCTGGCGGCCTCGCCGCGCGCCAAGGATGGCAAGATCGATGGAGCGGTGATCGCCATCGACCTGTTGCCGATGGAACCTGTCGCCGACGTCACTTTTATTCTGGGTGACTTCCGCGAGGAATCGGTATTCCGGGAATTCGAGGAGGTGGTCCTGGCCGCGTCTGGCGGCACCCGGATCGACCTTGTTATCTCGGACATGGCCCCCAATTTGTCCGGTGTGTCTTCGGCCGATTCGGCAAGGATCGAGTATTTATGCGATCTGGCGCTCGAGTTCGCCCAGGCGCACTTGAAACCCGAGGGATCGTTGCTGGTAAAGTGTTTCCACGGCAGCGGGTATAGCCAGATCGTGGAGAAATTCAAGCGCCAGTTCAAGGTAGTCGCGAAGCGCAAGCCCAAGGCGTCGCGCGACAAGTCTTCAGAAACCTTTATTCTTGGGCGTTACCTGAAGTCGGTGGACTGAAACGTGCGCCGGACACCCCGGGCGGCTTGCCGCCATGGGGCGCCTCGGGCACTATCGGGACCATAGATTCAGAGATTCCCTGCGGGGGCGGGGGCTGCATTACAATGCAATGCAGCTATCCCGTTGGCAAGGCAATTGCAAAGGAGTTCGGCCTTGAATAACAACCTGTTTCAAAAGGCGGCAATCTGGCTCGTAATCGCGCTGGTATTGTTCACCGTCTTCAAGCAGTTCGACAAACCACGTGCCCAGGACGGTGTCACCTATTCGCAGTTCATGGATGACGCCAAGAACGGCAAGGTGAGCCGCGTCGACGTGCAGGGCCGTAATCTCGTGGTTTCGCCCAAAGAGGGCGCCAAGTACACGATCATCTCGCCGGGCGACATCTGGATGGTCGGCGACCTGATGAAGTACGGCGTCCAGGTCACCGGCAAGGCCGACGACGAGCCGAACGTGCTGGTCCAGGCCCTGTACTACCTCGGGCCAACCTTGCTGATCATCGTCTTCTGGTTCTACATGATGCGGCAGATGCAGGGCGGCGGGAAAGGCGGTGCCTTCTCGTTCGGCAAGTCCCGTGCACGCCTGATCGACGAGAACCAGAACGCCGTCACGTTCTCGGACGTGGCCGGCTGCGACGAGGCCAAGGAGGAAGTGGTCGAACTGGTCGACTTCCTCAAGGATCCGCAGAAATTCCAGAAGCTGGGCGGCCGTATTCCGCGCGGCGTGCTGCTGGTTGGCCCTCCGGGTACCGGTAAGACGCTGCTGGCACGCGYCATCGCCGGCGAGGCCAAGGTGCCTTTCTTCAGCATTTCCGGTTCGGACTTCGTCGAAATGTTCGTCGGCGTGGGCGCGGCCCGTGTGCGCGACATGTTCGAGAACGCCAAGAAGCAGGCGCCTTGCATCGTGTTCATCGATGAAATCGACGCGGTCGGTCGTCATCGTGGCGCCGGCATGGGCGGCGGCAACGACGAGCGCGAGCAGACGCTGAACCAGATGCTGGTCGAGATGGACGGCTTCGAGGCCAACTCGGGCGTCATCGTGATCGCCGCGACCAACCGTGCCGACGTGCTGGACAAGGCGCTGCTGCGTCCGGGTCGTTTCGACCGCCAGGTCTACGTGGGCCTGCCGGACATCCGCGGCCGCGAGCAGATCCTGAAGGTGCATATGCGCAAGGTGCCGATCGGCAACGACGTGGACGCGTCGGTGATCGGTCGTGGTACCCCGGGCTTCTCGGGTGCCGACCTGGCCAACCTGGTCAACGAGGCCGCGCTGTTCGCCGCCCGCCGCAACAAGCGCGTGGTGGACATGCAGGACTTCGAGGACGCCAAGGACAAGATCTTCATGGGCCCGGAGCGCAAGTCGACGGTCATGCGCGAAGAAGAGCGCAAGGCCACGGCTTACCACGAGTCCGGCCATGCGGTGGTGGCCAAGCTGCTGCCGAAGGCCGATCCGGTGCACAAGGTTACGATCATGCCGCGCGGCTGGGCACTGGGCGTGACCTGGCAGCTGCCGGAGCATGACAAATATTCGAAGTACAAGGACAACATGCTCGACGAGATCGCGATTCTCTTCGGCGGCCGTGCGGCGGAGGAGGTCTTCCTCAACGCCATGAGCACGGGGGCGTCCAACGACTTCGAGCGCGCCACCAAGATCGCCCGCGACATGGTGACCCGTTTCGGCATGAGCGATTCGCTCGGCGCCATGGTCTATGTCGATACGGAGCAGGACGGCATGTTCGGCAAGCTCTCGTCGAAGACTGTGTCCGAGGCCACCCAGCAGAAGGTTGACGGCGAGATCCGTCGCATCATCGACGAGCAATATGCGCTGGCGAAGCACCTGCTCGAAGATCACCGCGACAAGGTCGAGGCGATGACCAGCGCCCTGATGGAGTGGGAAACGATCGACGCCGATCAGGTGAACGACATCATGGCTGGCAAGCCGCCGCGTCCGCCGCGTAACGTGTCGGGCCAGAACGGTGGTGGTAACACGCCTTCGGGCGGTTCGCCGGTGGCGCCGACCAACGCGCCTGCCACGGCCTGATCGCGATTGCCCTGCCTTCGCAGGCGGGCAGTTCAGAAGCCGGTGCCCTGCGCACCGGCTTTTTCCATTCCAGGACAGCAGATCTTGTCGACCGAGTTCTTCCAGTGCGGGCGCTACCGTTTCGCCCGCAACCGCCGTCCACTGGTGATGGGCATCCTCAACGTCACACCCGATTCGTTTTCCGACGGTGGCCAGCATGCGGGCCGCGATGCGGCCTTGCGCCACGCGGAGCAGATGATTGCCGAAGGCGTGGACATCATCGACATTGGCGGGGAATCGAGCCGTCCGGGCTCAGCGGCGCTGCCGCTGGATCAGGAACTGGCCCGGGTGATGCCGATCGTCGAGGCCCTGGCGCCGTGTGGCAAACCGTTGTCGATCGACACCTACAAGCCCGAAGTCATGCGTGCGGCACTGGCGGGCGGAGCGGATCTGATCAACGATATCTGGGGCTTCCGCATGCCGGGCGCGGTGGAAGCCGTGAGCGGCGCGGCGGCGGGACAGGCGGGCCTGTGCGTGATGCACATGCAGCGTGACCCGCAGACCATGCAGGAAGACCCGCAGTATGTCGACGTGGTGGCCGAGGTGGAGGGGTTCCTGCGCGAACGGGTGTCAACCCTGCGTGCGGCGGGCGTGGACGACGCACGTATTTCGCTCGATCCGGGGTTTGGATTTGGCAAGACGCCGGATCATAATCTCCGTCTGCTCGGCCAAATGCCGCGACTGGCCGTGGACGGCCTGCCGATCCTGGCCGGGCTCTCGCGCAAGTCGACGCTTGGCGCCATTCTCGGCGGCAGACCGCCGCAGCAGCGCGTGGCGGCCAGCCTGGCCGCGGCCGTGTGCGCGGTGGAGCGGGGCGCATTTATCGTGCGGGTGCACGACGTGGAACAGACGGTGGACGCCATCAAGACCTGGTGGGCGATTCGCCATGAATCAGTTGCCGGTACAGGGCAATCGGGAGAATGAAACAGATGACGCGCAAGTATTTCGGGACAGATGGCGTGCGGGGTCGGGTTGGTGAAGCACCGATCACGCCGGATTTTGTGATGCGGCTCGGCTACGCCGCCGGCAAGGTGCTGGCGCTGGGCCAGAAAACCAGCCAGGGCCGGCCGACCGTGCTGATCGGCAAGGACACGCGGATCTCGGGTTATATGCTCGAAGCCGCGCTGGAAGCCGGTTTCACGGCTGCCGGCGTGCACGTGCTGCTGACCGGTCCGCTGCCGACGCCGGGCGTGGCCTACCTGACCCGCGCGCTGCGGCTGGCGGCGGGCGTGGTCATTTCCGCGAGCCACAATCCGTACTACGACAACGGCATCAAGTTCTTCTCGTCGACGGGCGACAAGCTGCCGGACGAGACGGAGCTGAAGATCGAGGCCCAGCTCGAAGAGCCGATGGCCTGCGTGCGTTCGGACGACCTCGGCCGCGCGCGCCGCATCGACGATGCGGCTGGCCGCTACATCGAGTTCTGCAAGAGCACATTCCCGTATGAGCAGGACCTGCACGGGCTCAAGCTCGTGGTGGACTGCGCCCACGGGGCGGCGTACCACATCGCCCCGCACGTGTTCCACGAACTCGGTGCCGAGGTGATCTCCATCGGCAACCAGCCGGACGGCCGCAACATCAACGCCGGCTACGGCGCCACGGCGCCTGAGCGGTTGATCGAATCCGTCAAGGCGCACGGCGCGCACCTGGGCCTGGCCTTCGACGGCGATGCCGACCGCCTGCAGGTGGTGGACGCCGATGGCCGGCTCTACAACGGCGACGAACTGCTGTACCTGATCGTGCGGGACCGGCAGGCTGCTGGCCACCGCGTCGATGGCGCGGTGGGCACGCTGATGACGAACATGGCTGTCGAGCTGGCGCTGAAGCGCCTTGGCGTCGAATTCGTTCGCGCCAAGGTGGGCGACCGCTACGTGCTGGAAGAACTCAACAAGCGCAAGTGGACACTCGGCGGCGAAGGCTCCGGCCATCTTTTGTGCCTGGATCGTCACACGACGGGCGACGGCATCGTGTCGGCACTCCAGGTGCTGGCTGCACTGCGCCGGAGCGGCAAGACGCTGGCGCAGTTGCTGGAAGGCGTGAAGTTGTTCCCGCAGACCCTGATCAACGTGCGCGTGGAGAAGGGTTTCGACTGGCAGACCCATGCCGGGCTGCAGGCGGTGCGCGCCAAGATCGAGCCGGAACTCGAAGGCCGTGGGCGGGTGCTGATCCGCGCCTCGGGCACCGAGCCGGTAGTCCGTGTAATGGTGGAGGCCGAACAGGTCGAGACCGCCGAACGCGCGGCCCAGGCCTTGGCTGACTCGCTGCGCGCCTGACCGTTCCTGTAGTGACCGAAAATGACGCCAGCGTGATGCTGGCGTCATTATTTATGCCTTTTTCTCCACATATACGAGTTAACTAGCCATCACAAAAGGCCGCTTTAAGAACATCTCGTGTTGTCACGGATCTGTCATATAGAAAGCATAAAGTTCGGATGTCAAAAATTTGTCATTCCCAACCATGTTCTCTGGAGGACATATGAAGCTGGTCAAGACTGCCGTGGCAGGCATCGTTTCGATGGTAGTGATGGGTACTGCGTTCGCGGCGGAAATTACCGGTGCAGGCGCCTCGTTCCCGGCGCCCGTGTATTCCAAATGGGCAGACGCCTACCAAAAAGCTACGGGTAACAAGGTCAACTATCAATCCATCGGTTCGTCGGGCGGCATCAAGCAGATTGGCGCCAAGACGGTCGATTTCGGCGCATCGGACGCCCCGCTGAAGGACGAGGAACTGGCCAAGCAAGGCCTGGTGCAGTTCCCGACGGTGATCGGCGGCGTGGTGCCGGTGATCAACCTGCAAGGCGTGAAGCCGGGCGACCTCACCATCACCGGTGAACTGCTCGCCAACATCTACCTGGGCAAGATCAAGAAGTGGGACGATCCCGCCATCAAGGCCCTGAACCCGAAGGTCCAGCTGCCGAACCAGGACATCCTGCCGGTCCGTCGCGCCGATGGCTCGGGCACCACGTTCATCTTCACGAACTACCTGTCGAAGGTCAGCGCTGACTGGAAGAGCACGGTGGGCGAAGGCACCACGGTCAACTGGCCGGGCGGCGGCACGGGCGGCAAGGGTAACGAAGGCGTGGCCGCTTTCGTGCAGCGCCTGAACGGTGCCATTGGCTACGTGGAGTACGCGTACGCCAAGCAAAACAAGATGACCCACCTGAACATGAAGAACGCCTCGGGTGAAGTGGTGCAGCCGGGCGACGACGCCTTCAAGGCCGCCGCCGCCGGTGCGGACTGGAGCAAGACGTACTACCAGATCCTGACCAACCAGCAAGGCAAGACCGCATGGCCGATCGCTGGCGCCACGTTCATCCTGGTGCACAAGAGCCAGGAAAAGGCAGCGCAAGGCGCGGAAGTGCTGAAGTTCTTCGACTGGGCCTACAAGAGCGGCGCCAACATGGCCGCTGACCTGGACTACGTGCCGCTGCCGGAATCGGTCGTGAACCAGATCCGCACGACGTGGAAGACCAGCGTCAAGGACGCGTCGGGCAAGTCGCTGTACTAAGCTGCTGTACTGACGGCACGGGCAGGGCGCGAGGATCTACCGGATCACGTGCCTTGTCATCCGCAGGGCTGGCCGGCCCGCCCAGGTAAGTCACCGAGGCGGGCCGTGCCGCTTGCATCCACGCACTCCATATCCCACCATGGCCACTACGCCCGATCTCCCCGCCGTCCGGCCCCCCAGCCGCATGGGCGACATCCTGTTCGGCGGCCTGACGCGCGGCGCCGCCATCGTGACGCTGCTGCTGCTGGGCGGCATCATCGTTTCCCTGGCATTCAGCGCCTGGCCCTCGATCCAGAAATTCGGCATCTCGTTCCTGTGGAACGCCGAATGGGATCCGCCTGCCGACGTCTACGGCGCCCTGGTCCCCATCTACGGCACGCTGATCACCTCGATCATCGCGCTTATCATCGCCGTGCCGGTCAGTTTCGGCATCGCCCTGTTCCTGACCGAGCTGTCGCCCGCCTGGCTGCGCCGGCCGCTCGGCACTGCCATCGAGCTGCTTGCTGCCGTGCCGTCCATCGTCTACGGCATGTGGGGCCTGCTSGTSTTCTCGCCGATYTTCGGCGAGTACTTCCAGAGGCCGCTGGCCAACACGATTGGCCAGGTGCCCGTGATCGGCAAGCTGTTCCAGGGCGCGCCGCTGGGCATCGGCCTGCTGTGTGCCGGCGTGATCCTGGCGATCATGATCATCCCGTACATCGCTTCGGTGATGCGCGACGTGTTCGAAGTGACTCCGGTGCTGCTGAAGGAATCGGCGTACGGCGTGGGCTGCACCACCTGGGAGGTGATGTGGCGCGTGGTGCTGCCGTACACCCGGGCCGGTGTGATCGGCGGCGTGATGCTTGGCCTGGGCCGCGCGCTCGGCGAGACCATGGCCGTGACGTTCGTGATCGGCAACACCAACCTGCTGGACAACGTCTCGCTGTTTTCGCCCGGCAACTCCATCACCTCGGCGCTGGCGAACGAATTCGCCGAAGCCGGTGCCGGCCTGCACACGGCCGCGCTGATGGAACTGGGCCTGATCCTGTTCTTCATTACCTTCGTGGTGCTGGCGCTGTCCAAAGTGCTGCTGCTGCGCCTTGCCAAGAATGAGGGGGGCAAATGAACCAAGCCAGCCAAACCGTATCTGCCACGCAGATCCCGGCCGTTCGCCCCGATGCGGACGCCGTGCGCACCCGGCTGCAGGCGTCCCGCCGGCGTATGAACGTCTACGCGCTGACCGCCTCGCTCGCGGCCATGGTCTTCGGCCTGTTCTGGCTCGCGTGGATCCTCTGGACTACCATTTCGCTGGGCGTGGGCGGCCTGTCGCTCGACCTGTTCACGCAGATGACCCCGGCGCCCAACACCGCCGGCGGCGGTCTGGCCAATGCCATCTTCGGCAGCTTCGTGATGGTGGGCGTGGCCACGCTGATTGGCACGCCGCTGGGCATCCTGGCCGGCATCTACCTGGCCGAGTATGGTCAGAAGTCGCCGCTGGCCAGCCTGATCCGCTTTATCAACGACATCTTGCTGTCGGCGCCGTCCATCGTGATCGGCCTGTTCGTCTATGCGCTGGTGGTCACGCGGATGGGGCACTTCTCGGGCTGGGCCGGCATCTGCGCGCTGGCACTGCTGCAGGTTCCCATCGTGGTGCGTACCACCGAGAACATGCTGAACCTGGTGCCGAACGCGCTGCGCGAGGCTGCCRTGGCCCTGGGCACGCCGAAGTGGAAGATGGTGATGTCGATCACGGTCAAGTCGTCGTATGCGGGCATCGTTACCGGCGTGCTGCTGGCCGTGGCCCGTATCGCCGGCGAGACCGCGCCGCTGCTGTTCACGGCGCTGTCCAACCAGTTCTGGACCAGCGACCTGAACAAGCCGATGGCCAACCTGCCGGTGACGATCTTCCGCTTCGCGATGAGCCCGTTCACCGAATGGCAGCAGCTGGCCTGGGCCGGTGTGTTCCTCATTACCGTCGGTGTGCTCGCGCTGAATATCGTCGCGCGCATGCTGTTCAAGAAATAAGCCGGCGCCACGTGCCCCGATCATCGAATTCCAGCGAGACACGAGCATGACCTCTACCGTCATCGACATTCCCGACACCGTGCGCGCCAAGATCGACGTGCGGAACCTGAACTTCTATTACGGTCAGTTCCACGCGCTGAAGCACATCAACATGTCCATCCCGGACCGCAAGGTGACTGCGTTCATCGGCCCGTCCGGTTGCGGCAAGTCCACGCTGCTGCGCACCTTCAACAAGATGTTCGCGCTGTACCCGGAGCAACGGGCCGAGGGCGAGATCAACATGGACGGCGAGAACCTGCTGGCCAGCAAGCAGGACATCGCGCTGCTGCGCGCCAAGGTGGGCATGGTGTTCCAGAAGCCCACGCCGTTCCCGATGTCGATCTATGACAACATCGCCTTTGGCGTGCGTCTGTTCGAAAAGCTCTCGCGCTCCGAAATGGACGACCGCGTGGAGTGGGCGCTCTCGAAGGCCGCCCTGTGGAACGAGGCCAAGGACAAGCTGCACCAGTCGGGCTACGGCCTGTCGGGCGGCCAGCAGCAGCGTCTGTGCATCGCGCGCGGCATCGCCATCCGTCCGGAAGTGCTGCTGCTSGACGAACCGTGCTCGGCGCTGGACCCGATCTCCACCGGTCGCATCGAGGAACTGATTGCCGAACTCAAGGACGAGTACACGGTGGTCATCGTCACCCACAACATGCAGCAGGCCGCGCGCTGCTCGGACTACACCGCCTACATGTACCTGGGCGAGCTGATCGAATTCGGCGAGACCGAGAAGATCTTCATCAAGCCGCACCGCAAGGAAACCGAGGATTACATCACCGGCCGCTTCGGCTGATCGCAGACCTTCCACGCCCCGGCCAGGAGAACATCATGACTGACAAGCACCTGTCGACCCAGTTCGACGCCGACCTCAACGCGATCAACACCAAGCTGCTGCAGATGGGCGGGCTTGTCGAGTCGCAGATCGAGCTCGCCATGCGCGCGCTGGCCGACTTCGACGCCGACCTGGCGGACCAGGTCATCACCCGCGAACAGCAACTCAATGCGCTGGAAGTGGAAATCGACGCGGACTGCAACAACATCATCGCGCGCCGCCAACCCACCGCGCGTGACCTGCGCCTGGTGATGGCGATCTCGAAGACCATCACCAACCTCGAGCGCGCCGGCGACGAGGCCGAGAAAGTGGCCAAGCGCACCAAGCACATCATGGAAGACGCGGCGGCGCACAACATCAACTACTCCGAGGTGAAGCTGTCGGGGGAGATGGCCATCACGCTGCTGCGCCAGGCGCTGGACGCCTTCGCCCGGCTCGACACCGTGGCGGCTGCGCGCATCGTCAAAGATGACAAGGCCATCGACGATGAATTCCGCGCCTTCGTGCGCAAGTTGATCACCTACATGATGGAAGACCCGCGCTCGATTTCGGTAGCGCTGGACTTCCTGTTCATCGCCAAGGCGATCGAACGAATCGGCGATCATGCCAAGAATATTGCAGAATTCATCATCTACATCGTCAAGGGCACGGACGTGCGCCATACCTCGCGCGAAGATATGGAGCGCGAAGCGCTGAGCTGACCCTGGCGGCAAGACTGAGAAGCGGAGAAAACATACATGCCAAGCAGTATTCTCGTTGTCGAAGACGAACCGGCGATTGCAGAACTGATCGCCGTCAACCTGCAGCACGCGGGGCACTATCCAATCCGAGCGTATAACGCCGAACAGGCGCTGTCCCTCATGAGCGATGTCCTGCCAGACCTCGTGTTGCTGGACTGGATGCTTCCGGGCAAGTCGGGCGCGACCTTCGCCAAGGAACTGCGTACCAACGACCGCACCAAGCAGATTCCCATCATCATGCTCACCGCCCGCAGCGAGGAGCAGGACAAGGTGATGGGGCTCGAGGCTGGCGCGGATGATTACGTCACCAAGCCGTTCTCGCCCAAGGAACTGCTGGCCCGCATCAAGGCCGTGCTGCGCCGTCGTGCGCCGCAGCTGACCGACGACGTGGTGGCCATCAACGGCCTGCGGCTGGACCCGGCCACGCACCGCGTGACCGGCCAGGATGACTCCGGCCCGATCAAGCTGGACCTTGGTCCTACCGAATTCCGTTTGCTGCATTTCCTGATGACTCATCCGGAACGTGTGCATAGTCGGTCACAATTGCTGGATCAGGTCTGGGGCGACCATGTGTTTGTGGAAGAGCGGACAGTGGACGTGCACATCAAGCGCCTGCGCGCCGCGCTGACGCCCGGGGGCTACAGCAATATGATCGAAACGGTACGTGGCAGCGGGTATCGGTTGGCGCGCTCGCCGAGCCACTGATCCGCCGATCGCCAGATCCTGGCAAGTCCGGCGCGGAGCAGCAGTAAGAGGGGCCGCGCCGGCACCATCGCCACGGCGGATTCGTGGCACACTCCGTCGCAACGACTGCGGTCGACCCGGCCTCCGGCCGGCCGCCTGACTCCACATCCCTCTCATGAATGTCATTTGGGCCCGATCCGCGGCCATCCTCGTCAGCCTGGCAGTTATCGCCGCCGGTCTGTACGTCTTTGTGGGGCCGGTTGCCGGCCTGACCTTCCTTTGCATCGCGCTGTTCCTGCAGCTTTGCTACTACCTGTTCCAGATCAACCGGCTGTGGAAGGTGCTCGACGCGCCCGCCTATGGCGAAATCCCGAGCGCGCTCGGGCTGTGGGGCGAGGTCTATTACCGCCTGCACCGGCTGGTCAAGCGCTGGCGCACGCAGGTGCTCCAGGTGGAGCAGCAGCACACGCGCTTTATCCAGGCCATCCAGGCGTCGCCTTACGGCGTGCTGATGCTTGACGATGCTGACCAGATCGAATGGTGCAACGGCGTGGCCGAGCAGCATTTCGGCTTGAACGCGCGGCGCGATGTGCGCCAGCGCATTACGCACCTGATCCGCCGCCCCGAGTTCATTCAGTACCTGACCCGCGAGCGCTACGACGAACCGCTGGTCATGCGCGACATGGGCGAGCACAAGCGCAACATCACCTCTGTCCAGATCCTTCCTTACGGCGAAAACCGCAAGCTCGTGCTGACGCAGGACATCACCAAGGTGGAAAACACCGAAGCCATGCGCCGCGATTTCGTGGCCAATGTGTCGCATGAACTGAAGACGCCACTGACCGTGCTCACCGGCTTCCTGGAAACCGTGCGCGACTTGCCGGTGTCCGAAGAGGACCGCAGGCGCTACGTGGACCTGATGCTGGTGCAGTCGATGCGCATGCAGCGGATCGTCGAAGACCTGCTGGCGCTGGCCAAGCTCGAGAGCGATGTGCAGCCGCCGACGCAGGATCGCGTGAATGTGGGCGCCCTGGCGGCCCACCTTGTGCACGATGCGGAGGCGCTCTCGCAGGACCGCCACCAGATCGCCGCCGAGATCGACACAGGCGTGGTACTGCGCGGGGCGGAGAGCGAGTTGCTGTCGGCGCTGGGTAACCTGGTGTCGAACGCAGTGCGCTACACGCCGGACGGCGGGCGGATTGCGATCCGGCTGAGTTTTACCGATGGACACTCGGTGTTTTCGGTCAGCGATACGGGGCTGGGCATTGCACCCGAGCACATCCCGCGCCTGACCGAGCGGTTCTACCGCGTGGACCGCAGCCGCTCGCGCGACACCGGCGGCACCGGCCTGGGGCTGGCCATCGTCAAGCATGTCCTGTCGCGCCACCATGCCGACCTGCGCGTGACCAGCGAGGTCGGGCGCGGCAGCACCTTCCGGATCGTCTTCCCGACGGACCGCAGTGGCTATGAGCCGGCGGCCGTTGCATCGCACCTGCCGGACCCGCGCCGCCACGCGGCGTAACACCGGGTCGCGGCAAATCGCCCCCTCCCGCACGCGGGAAGGGGCGAATCGGCGAATCCATCAGTTCCCGAATATCCTCAGCAGTTCCGCCTGACTCACCAGCTGCCGCTTGGCCGCCGAGCGCTTGCGCACGTACTGGCCATCCGGCTGCATCAGCCATGCGGACGCGTTGTCGCGCAGGTGCACCTGCAGGCTTTCCTTGATCACACGCGCCTTGAGCTTGCGATCCAGCACCGGGAAGGCCACCTCCACGCGGCGGAACAGGTTGCGATCCATCCAGTCGGCGCTCGACAGGTAGAGCACATCCTCGCCATCGGCACGGAAGTAGTAGACCCGATGGTGCTCCAGGAAGCGGCCCACCACCGAGCGCACGGTGATGTTGTCCGACATCCCCGGCACGCCCGGGCGCAGCGCGCACACGCCACGCACGATCAGGTCGATCTTCACCCCCGCGCGCGACGCCTTGTAGAGTTCGTCGATGATCGACGGCTCCAGCAGCGCGTTCATCTTGGCGATGATGCGCGCCCGCTTGCCCGCCCGCGCATTGCGCGCCTCGGCGCGGATATGCTCGACGAGGTTGCTGTGCATGGTGAACGGCGACTGCCACAGGTGGTTCAGCCGGATCGTCCCGGCCGTGCCGGTCAGCAGCTGGAACACGTGGTGCACGTCCTCGCAGACTTTCTCGTCGGCCGTCAACAGGCCGAAGTCGGTGTACAGCCGAGCCGTGCGCGGGTGGTAGTTGCCGGTGCCCAGGTGCGCATAGCGGCGCAGGGTGACCTGCTTCACCTTCGGGCCGGCTGCCTCGCGCCGCACGATCAGCAGCATCTTGGCGTGGCACTTGTGGCCCACCACGCCGTAGACCACGTGGGCGCCGGCGGACTCGAGCCGCTCGGCCCAGTTGATATTGGTTTCCTCGTCGAAGCGCGCCAGCAACTCCACCACCACCGTGACTTCCTTGCCGTTGCGCGCCGCAGTCATCAGCGCCTCCATGACCGCCGACTCATTGCCGGTGCGGTACACGGTCTGCTTGATGGCCACCACGTTCGGGTCGGCCGCGGCGAGTTGCAGCAGGTCGAGCACGGAGGTGAAGCTCTCGTACGGATGGTGCAGCAGCACGTCCTGCTGGCGGATCACGTCGAACATGCCAAGCCCGGTCAGGAGCGGCTTGACCGGTGCCGGCACGTGCGGCGGGTACTTGAGGGCAGGGCGGTCGACCAGATCGGGAATCTGCATCAACCGCACCAGGTTCACCGGGCCGCTCACGCGGTACAGGTCCTGCTCGGTCAGGCCCGATTCCAGCAGCAGCCGGCGCGAGAGCGCGGGCGGGGTATCGGACGAGACCTCGAGCCGCACCGTATCGCCGAAATGCCGGGCCGGCAGTTCGCCCTGGAGCGCCTCGCGCAGGTCGGTGATGTCGTCTTCGGAGACGAACAGGTCGGAATTGCGGGTGACGCGGAACTGGTAGCAGCCCTCCACGTCGATGGCGGGGAACAGTTCATGCACGAACGCCTGCATGAACGAGGACAGCATCACGAAGCCATACGGATAGCCGGACAGCTTCTCCGGCATGCGCACCACGCGCGGCAATGCGCGCGGGGCCTGCACGATGGCGAGGTCGGCGTCGCGGCCGAAGGCGTCCTTGCCGGACAGTTCGACGACGAAGTTCAGGCTCTTGTTGAGCACGCGCGGGAACGGGTGCGCCGGATCGAGCGCGATCGGCGTCAGCACCGGACCCAGCTCGCGCGTGAAGAAATCGCGCGCCCATCGGCGCTGATCGTCGGTCCAGGTGTTCGTCAGGTGAAAAAACACGCCTTCCTGTTCGAGGGCGGGGAAGATCACGTTCTGCAGCATGTCATACTGCGAGGCCACGAGCCGCTGTGTGCGCTCCGTGACGAGCTGATAGGTCTGGAGGACGGAGAGACCATCGGGCRTCAGGCCCGATGCGTTATCACGCATCTGCTCCTTCAGCCCCGCCATGCGGATTTCAAAAAACTCGTCCAGATTGCTGGAGACGATGCAGATGAACTTCAGCCTTTCCAGCAGCGGTACGTTCGGGTCGGCAGCCTGCGCCAGCACGCGCGCATTGAATTCCAGAATGCCAAGCTCGCGGTTCAGCAGCGTGCCGGGCGGCGTCGTCATCATGTGTAGAACCTTATTTTGGCGATGTGGCGACTTTTTCATAGAATCGTGTCAATTTGATGACACTTTGATTTTGTCATGATGCAGACATGACAAGGACATAATCTTACGCGTTTGGCGGGGTTGTACGTATCTTGCCAAACTTGCACCGATCCTGCGCTACTTACGCACGCAATGACACAGAATCCCCGCCTGCTGGCCGCCGTCGACATGGGTTCCAATAGCTTCCGCCTGATGATCGGGCGGGTGGACGAGACGCCCACGGCCTCCGGCCCTGCCAGCCAGATCTTCCAGGTGGATGCCCTGCGCGAGCCGGTACGACTTGCCGCCGGTCTGACGCCTGACAAATACCTGGACCAACCCGCGCGACGACGCGGCATCGACGCGCTGCGCCGCTTTGGCGACCGCCTGCGCGATTTCTCGCCAGAACACGTGCGTGCGGTGGCCACCAACACGCTGCGCGTGGCCAAGAATGCTTCCGAATTCCTGATCGAGGCAGAAAGTGCGCTCGGCTTCCCGATCGAAGTGATCGCCGGGCGCGAAGAGGCGCGGCTGATCTATCTCGGCGCCTCGCACGATGCGCCAGCCTGCCAGGGCAACCGGCTCGTGGTCGACATCGGCGGCGGCTCCACCGAGTTCATCATTGGCAGTGGCTATCAGTCGAAGCTGATGGAAAGCTTGTATATCGGATGCGTGTCGCACAGCCGTCATTTCTTTCCGAGCGGCAACGTGGATGAATACGCGTTCAAGCAGGCCGAACTGGCCGCGCGGCGCGAGATCCAGGTGCTGGTGCGCCAGTACCGCGCGGCGGGCTGGCAGCAGGCGGTGGGCTCGTCGGGCACGGCACGCGCGCTGGCCGAGCTGATCGAGCTGAACGGCATGAACGACAACCCGGCCGAGCACGGCATCACGCGCGAGGGCCTGGAGCGGCTCAAGCGCGCGCTGATCAAGGCCGAGAACGCCAATCGTGTGAAGCTCGCGGGCCTCAAGGCTGACCGCATCCCGGTGCTGCCGGGCGGCCTGTCGATCATGCTGGGCGTGTTCGCCGAACTCGATGTGGACCGCATGGACGTGACCGACGGCGCGCTGCGGTTGGGCGTGCTGTACGACCTGCTCGGCCGTAGCCACCACGAGGACATGCGCACGGTCACCGTCGACCAGTTCATGCGCCGCTACGCCGTGGACCGCGCGCAGGCGAGCCGGGTAGGGCAGGCCGCGCGCGATCTGCTCGCCCAGTTCCCCGATCCGCCCAACGAGCGCCGCGACGACAACCTCGCGCTACTGGGCTGGGCGGCGAGCCTGCACGAGATCGGCATGTCGATCTCGCATAGCGGCTATCACAAGCATTCGGCCTATATCGCCACACACGCGGACATGCCGGGCTTCTCGAAGACCGACCAGGCGCGGCTGGCGACGCTGCTGCTGGGCCATGCGGGCAAGCTGGGCAAGCTCTCTGGCAGCGGCAAGTTCGTCGACTGGCGCATGCTGTTCAGCCTGCGTCTGGCTTTTGTCCTGTGCCGGCGCCGTGCGGACGTGAAGCTGCCCCAGATCGAGGTCAGCCAGCGGTCGGATGCTCTCGATGAGGGTTTCGAAGTGCGGCTGCCTAAGGTGTGGATCGATGAGAACCCGCTCGTCGAGTACAGCCTGGCGCAGGAGTCCGACGAATGGGAGCGCGTGGGCAAGCGCTACAAGGTGGTGTACGTCTGATTCGGCAGTCTTCCGAGCAGCCAGTAAAAAAGGCGACCCCGTTTCCGGAGTCGCCTTTTTTCATGCCGATGAAATGTGCCGTTTCGATCGGGGAGCCGACAGGCTTCGGTCGCGGACTCAGCCGCGGTTGAGGCCCAGGAAATGGCGGGCGTAGCGCGGGTTCATGTCGCTCACGCGCAGCAGCGTCAGGAAGTCGGCTACGTTGAAGTCGGGATCCCATGCCGGCTCGCCGCAGATCTTCGCGCCCAGGCGCAGATAGCCCTTGATCAGCGCCGGCGGTTCCACGTCGAGCGCCTGGTTCAGGTTTTCCACGGGCAGGCGAGTGCGCGGGAAGGCGTGGTACTCGATCGGTGCCAGGAACTTCTCGGAGAACAGACGATGGAGGCTGGCCGCGTAGTGGCCGCCGTCGCTCATCGGCACGCTGGCGCAGCCGAGCATCGACTCGAGGTTGTAGCGTTGCAGGTATTCGCCCAGCCCAGCCCAGAGCGCCATGATGACGCTGCCCGAGCGGTAGTCGCGGTGCACGCACGAGCGGCCCAGCTCTAGCATCTTGGGGCGCAGGTGCGCCAGGCGCACGAGGTCGAATTCGGATTCGGCGTAGAGGCAGCCGACGCGCTTGGCCTGGTGCGGCGGCAGCACGCGGTAGGTGCCCACCACGCGCAGCGTTTCCTGGTCGCGTACGATCAGGTGGTCGCAATAGGCGTCGAACATGTCGACATCGGTGCCATTGGACGACGACTGGAGCCGTGCGCCCATTTCTTCGGCGAAGACCTTGTAGCGCAGGCGCTGCGCCTCGGCTACTTCGTCCTGGTGACGTGCCCACGCCACACTGAAAGCAGGCGCTGGAGCTTGTGCATGGGTTTGGTGCTGTGCTGGCTGACGAGGAAGACGGCTCCGCGCCGACTGGCCGGAGCGGCCAGTGGGCAAAGCGTCAAACAGCGGCTGGGTAGGCGTCGGAAGGTCGCGCATGTATGTCCTTTCGGTGACGAAACGGCTTCGAAACAATGTAGAGAGGGCTGGTGACAGTGCCGTGAAGCAGTGATGACGCTTCCATGACGTCCCTCTGTTGGGCGGCGCACCGGCGACTCTAGCCAGCGGCCTCCCGTGTTTCCATCGTCGTTATCCGAAAAAAGGACCGGTATTGCAGTTTGAAAACCTTGCCTCGGAATTGAGGCAGATCCGTCGCGAATCTGCTGCATCGTCCTAGAGGAAATCGGGACCCGTGACGGCGCGCAGGACGACCTGGGCCTCGGTGTCGCGCGTGCGTGCGGACAGCCACCAGATGCCGCTCTTCTTCACGCTCCAGTTGATTTCGTGGCCCGCCAGCAACAGGCTGGCCAGGCGGCCGATCCATGGCTGGTGGCCCACGACCACGGTGTGCTCGTGGCCTTGCGGCCAGTCGATGGCGGCGAGGATGGCGCTGACATCGGCGCCGGGCGCGAGGTCGGGCAGGACTTCCACCTTGCTACTGAGTGCGCCAGCGGTCTCGCGCGTGCGCAGGGCCGGGCTGCAGACTACGCGATGATCGGCGGGCAGATGGGCGCGCAACCATGCGGCGGATGCCTCGGCCTGCTTGCGGCCACGCCGCGTGAGGGGACGTTGCAGGTCAGCGCTGCGCGAGAGGCTGAGGGGGTCAGGCAAGTCCTCGGCTTCGGCGTGGCGCCACAAGATCAGATTCATGTTGGCAGGTATTCGTTGTGCCTTGAGTATGGTGAAGCGGGTAGCCCAAGGCAAGACGCGGGGCGCGCGTCGTCAAACGAATCGCCAGAAACAAAACGGGCCGCCCGAAGGCAGCCCGTCAGTGTCGGCGGGGGCGATGTCAGCCGCGTGACAGCGGCGCTCGCCCGATCGGCGCGAACTCAGGATTTGTGGCGGAAATTGATGCGGCCCTTGGTCAGGTCGTAGGGCGACATTTCGAGGGTCACGCGGTCACCGGCCAGAATGCGGATGCGGTGCTTCTGCATCTTGCCCGAGGCGTATGCCCAGATTTCCACGCCGTTTTCCAGCGTGACGCGATAACGGTTGTCGGGCAGGGCTTCCGACACCACGCCGCCAAATTCAATGAGTTCTTCCTTAGCCAATCTGTTTTCCTTTGCGGCAGCCCCGAGAGCTGCGTAAGTTTTTAGGGAATACGTGTGAAGCGCCCGATGGATCATCGGGCTGGACCGTGCCATGGCGCGGTCCTGTGCGTCTCGGGACAGGCGGGCAAGGTGTTTCCGGGTCTGGCCGGCCGCGACATACCCCGAATCTGGGGGTGCGGCGCCGAAAAATCCAGTGTGCCTGGCAGCACGGACCCGGTTACAGGGCATGCTCAGATACCCCGGAACTGACGCGGGATTATAGCACGTTCGGCGGTGCAGCATGCCCTGCGGCCGTCGCGCTACTCGACCCGTCCGGAGAGGTTGCGACCACAGGTGTGTGACGGGGATTGCACATGTAAGAGTAGGCAATTTCACGCGGTCCTTTGCACCTATTATCGCGGCAGCCTTCATCCTTGCTGTTAAGGGGTGCTGGTGGTTTTTTCGACAGTGAAGATGCACTCTGCAGGGGCGAGGGCATCTTCACGAATCGCGATTCTGCTGGCTGATGCTCTTACGCGATCTACTTGGCGCATGCGATTGGTATCGGAACGTTATATCCTGTCGGGGAACACTGGGCGTGGTTGAGCGCTAGCAAGACTGCCAGTGGCATATTGTCCGCCATGATGTTGAGCACTTGTCTTGGTATCTTAGTCTGTCTCAATGTGGATATACTCGTGCCGATACCGACGAGCTAGGAGCAATCGTGCGATCTGTCATCAAACGAATTACTACGATTGAGCAGCGTGCGGCAGTGCGAGGCGTTTTGCGCAGGCTGCGCCCGGTCCCGAAGCCGGCACCAGAGCCGAAGTTCCATGATCGGCTGCACGAGTTCTCTTCGCCATATCGCCTGCACCTTGGCTGCGGGAATGTAAAGTTGAACGGCTTCTGCAACGTTGATGCCCTTGAGACGATGGCCGCGGACGCAATTGACGACATTCGCACGCTACGGCGTTTTCCAGCCCAAAGCGCCCAGGAGATTTATGCGTGCCACGTGTTGGAGCACTTCGCTCATGACGAGGTGGTGCCGTTGCTCAAACGGTGGTATGAGATTCTGCAGCCGGGCGGCGTTTTGCGGATTTCCGTACCAGATCTGGACAGAATCGTTCGGATCTATCACAAGAACTGGGAGCACTTCCAGAAGCCAGGGCATACGCCATGGATAGGGCTAATCTACGGCGGCCAGTCGACTCCCTATGATTTTCACAAGACGGGATTTAATGCCAATTGGCTGTGCCATTTGCTTGAGCAGTGCGGATTCGAGCAGTGCGAAGAATACCCTCATGAGCCCCATTTTGTGCCCGGGGCAGTGGACGCCTCCATTGCGAATGCAACGTTCGGTGAGTACTTTTCGCTAAACATGATGGCTCGACGTCCTCGATAGAGGATGGCGGCAGTCACAAAAGCCACCTTCGGGTGCCCTTTTGCCCTTATGTTTCGATTTACTAGAAAATCTAGCGGAACAGTTTTTGCCACCACGGCCCATATTGAGGATCATAAGGCGCCTTCCAACCCCTATGGACATTTTCTATGGCGTCTTCTTGGCAAACGCCTTTTGCAATGAGGCGATGTACTTCGGCGTCTGCAGCGTCACTCTGGAAAATCCGGGCGGTGATTGGCGTGACCTCAGGGCAAGGTGGCGGTCCCTCGACAATGGTCTGTGCCGGGATCAGGTCACAGAACCAGGCCCTACCATCGCACTGCCGGCTGGCATCAGCCCTGGACAAATAGGAAAGCAGGCCGAGGGCGAGCAATCCCCCTAGGATCAATGCTGCACGGGTGCTCACAAATCGCCAGAAAAATACAATGGCTCCCAACATCGCTATGACGCCCATCCAATGAACCTCCGTTTCCGTTCGGCCTGAAGATGGTATGCGTGCTAGACACGCCCAGAAGGACACCCAAAAGGGTGGCACGACTGAGCCTCTATGCAATACCCCAAATGGGTGAACGAAGCGGTGGGCGGCACCTGAAATTGCTCGGGTGGTTGGCCGCTTCGCCTTGATCTAAGGCGTGTGCCGTCTCGGCAGATGAATATCGACCGTGCTGTATAAGACACCGAAAAATAGGCGATGAGTCGAAACCCTATCGCTCGGTTTCTCGACAAGACCGAGGGCACGCCGTGGGATCAAATCGTCGGGAAGTACACCGGCAGCATCTATGACGCGCCATTCGGCAGCGAATCGCTTGGCACGCCGGGCGTGCTCGAGCTGGCCGCCTATTCCAGCACGCTGGACAGCGAGAACCGGTCACTCAGCGTGACGTCGACGATCAACACCATCTACGGCACCATCACCGTTCAGGACGCGAGACGACTGCGCTGCCTGACTGAGCTGTTATCAGACCTATGGCCGCCTTCGGTCGGCTTTTTCCGGCGAAACGACCGCGTTGGATCGACACGGCCGTCAACCCGCAGACGCTCGCGGACAGCGTCATCGATTGAGCGGCACCGAGAGGAAGTCGAGCTTGGAATCGAGACGATCATGACGCCGTGCCAATGCCAGGACTGGCTGGCGTATCGCATGCCGTTGAGAGACATTCCCAATCAGGCTGGACTTCTCCAGGCGGTTGTCTGGCCGCTGCAGCCCACCATTTGGCATTCATCTTGCGGAAAACAAGTCTGCAGCTCTCAAGCATGGTCCAGTGACGAGGGTCTGTATCACTGCGGCGACGAGGAGAGATCCGAACAAGACAGTAGATGTCAGCACAAAGGTGTTCCAGATGGGATGGAGCTCTGTCATCTTGAACACCGTGTCGCGCAGCCACACCAAAATCAATGGATGTACCAGATAGATTTCGTAAGAGTACTTGGAGATCGTGCTCATCAACCGGTCTAGGATCGCACCGTCACCGGGTAGGTGCTTCGCGCCCATAAATAACCCGAACACACCGAACGCTAGGGCATACATGTTGAGGCCTTGATCGAAGATGCCGATTTGCAGATGCGCTGCACGCGCGAAGAAGGTCGAAATGAATCCAAATACCGTCAATCCGAAGAAGGCGAGGCTGTACTGATGAGCATCTAGCCTTGTAATCGCATAGCCGCCGACGAAGTACAGTAGCCAAGGGCTCACCAGGAAAAGCGCGCCATTGATTCCAATTCCCGCGAGATGCGAGAACTGCCGGACCTGCAAGATGGCTAGCAAGACCAGTATTCCCGTCCATAGCGTTCTAGTTGGAACACGACTGATCGCGATCGACAGGAAGGGAGCTATGAAGTAGAGGCCAATAAGGGAATATACAAACCAAAGATGGTAGAATTGCGGTTCGCGAACTAGCGCTATCACGAGGTCGCTGAAGGACATCGGCGAAGGCTTCTCGACCGTGTGCACGTAGACGTAGTACGCTGCTGAGTAGAGGACGAATGGTATTAGGATTTTCGGGAAGCGCTTCAGATAAAAGCGGCTCACCGAGTCATAAGGCTTGGCCAAGAGCAGTGCGCCACTGAGCATGAAGAACAGCGGCAAGCCAACCCGTACCGTCGTGTCCATAATGCCACCCGCGATACCGGTCGGGCTCCAGATGGCAGGCTTTTGAAAAAAAGGCCCATGCGTGTGGATGCCAATTACGCAGATGGCTGAGAAAGCCCGCAAGTAGTCCAGGTATTTTTGTCTTGTCATTATCGAAGAACGTTATTGCGGCCACCTATTGTGGCGGTTTCATGCCCGCCTTGAGCGGGTTTTTTCATTTTCGGGGAATTGCACGTCCGAACCTATCACCGGCAGCGTCGCAGGCGTAGCAGGCTGGAAACTCATCGGCGGTTTGGTCGGCGCCAAGCTGGTCCCCATCGTTGTGATGTGCATGACCAGGCCGCGCAGCGATTCCGAATGGGCGGTCGCATTGATCAGCACCGGCGCCGGATCAATTTACGGGTGCGCCGCCGTCGTCATGACGTTCAGGCTTAAGTCTTGGATGCAGGAGTAAGTAGGATTGACTTCGCTGGGCTCTTTCGATCGACTGATGAAGAGTTTCATCTGCCTCACCTGCGCGTGCATACAGTACCGTATGAGACGCTGCATTTTTGGAATTTACCCGGAACGATATTGGAAGCACTTGCTTCCGGACGAAAAAAAGGGCCTACGCCGAAGACGTAAGCCCTTGATTCCACCACTTGTTCTACTGCCTAAAACTGCTTGCAAAACTGGTCGGAGCGATAGGATTCGAACCTACGACCCTCTGATCCCAAATCAGATGCGCTACCAGGCTGCGCTACGCTCCGAAGCCGGCGATTCTAGCCCGGGACGGCTCGTGCGGTCAATCACTGCGTGCAATAAGCATTCCTGATGCCAAAATGTGACGTCATCGCCGCTGCGCCCAACACCCCGCTTCAGCGGGGCGCTTTAGGCTTGACTTGGTTCCGGGCGCTGACATAATCCGCACACCGCAAAGGTCCGACCGGCGCACGTCGCCGGGTTGCTGTTCCCATCCGGACCCGGTCCCGACTATCACAACAATGGTGCGCCAGCCGCCGCGAGCGACGCGAGCGGCGCGGCAGTGCCTGAGCCACGCCCCACCGGTGCCCTTGCGTCCACCGGCTGCCCAGGGCGCCCGGAACCTGCGGAAACAAAACAGGACGGCCATCGCAGGCCGCAAACAGAAGGTGGTTTCCCAGTGCCGCGCGGAGCACTTGGCGATGCCTTTGTGAACGGGAAGGAAGATGTTTCAGTCGCAGGTGGTAGTGCTGATCGCAGGCCTGTTTGCGCTGCAGATGGCGGTCGTCTGTGCCGTGTTGCGGCGCGCGCCGGGCATGGAGCGCAGCGGGCTGACCTCGTGGGCGCTGGGGGACCTGATTGTCACGCTCGCGGTGGTGCTGCTGGCGGCCCATGCGTGGCGTCCCGAATGGCCACTCCATGGCCTGCCCGAGCTGGCGTTGAGCGTGGGATTGTCGATGATGGTCTACGGTACGCGCCATTTCGTCGGCAAGCCGGGCCGGGGCAGGGTGCTGGCCATCGCCAACCTGCCGGCCCTGGTCGCGGTGGGGGCCCATGTGGCCAGCCACCTCGCGCCGGCCACCCTGCCGGAATCGGCGGCGTTCGGGGTGTCGCTCTCGCTGGCAGCCGCCTGTATTCAAATACTGTTGTCGATCGAGATCATCCGCATCACGGCGCCGTGCGTGGCGGAGAAGCGGGGCACCGGGCGGCTGGCCGCGCTGTGCCTCTGCTTCGTGGCGCTGGCCTGTGCCGCCCTGGCAGCCATGCAGGCGCTGCCGATGCTGGAGGCGCTGGGCCAGGTTCGCCCGCACGCGCCGGTCGATGCCGATGGCGGCGTCACAGTCTGGTTCGTGTTCGGCGTAGTGGGGTTGTCGGTCAGCTTCGCGCTGATGGCACACGACCGGCTGCGCCGCATGCTGGAGCGCCGTGCGCGGCACGACGACCTGACCGATGTGCTCTCGCGCGGCGCGTTCTGGGAGGAACTCGAGCTGGCCTGCAAGCAGGCGGAACGCACGCGCCAGTCGTTCACTGTGGCGTTCATCGACCTCGATCACTTCAAGGCCATCAACGACCTCTACGGCCATCTGGCCGGCGACAGCGTGCTGCGCCACTTCGCCGGCCTGCTGCGCAAGGCAGCGCCGGCGGGTGCGGTGCTGGGGCGACTGGGCGGCGAAGAGTTCGCCATCGTCCTGCCCGATACCGCGATGGAGGCGGGCCGCGCCGTGAGCCTGCGCCTGAACGCGATCGTGYGCGGCGCGCCGTGCCCCTCGGAACCGGACCCGATTGCCTACACCGTCAGTATCGGCATGGCCGAGCGGCAGGCGGGCGAGAATGCCGATGCCGTCATGCGTCGGGCCGACCGCGCGCTGTACGACGCCAAGCAGATGGGCCGCAACTGCGTGTCGTCGCACGACAGCGGCGAGCCGGTCGGCATGCCGCGCCGGCCCCGTGTGCGCGAACGCGAATCCAACTGATTTCGCGCGCGCGGTGGAGTAGAATGCTGGCCTTGCCGCCACGGCAAGGCTCGTGGCGCCCCGGCCGCCCTTAGCTCAGTTGGATAGAGCACTCGCCTTCTAAGCGAGCGGTCAGAGGTTCGAATCCTCTAGGGCGGGCCAAGTCTTCACGCGGAAGGGTTCACGGCGGCGCCGTGCTTTCCACCTCCAGGGCGGGCATCCAGCTACCGGGTGCCGGCGCCCGCCGTACCGTCCCTCTTACCGTTGCCCGTCGGCCCACCAGTGGCCGCGCCAGCGCGACGCTGATCCCGGTCAATTCCCATACCGTCTGATCGTCCACCTGCAGCACAGCCATGGGGTGGGGCGCATTGCCGATGATCCGAACCTCGCCCGTGAGCGCGATGCGCGCGCCCACCGCCGGGGGCGGTGTTGTCCCGACGCAGGCCGCGAGGCAGCAGGCGGCCGCCATGGCCCGCAGGCCGCGTTTCGTCACGTCCCTCATTGGATGATCACCGACAGCGCGGTGCCGGGCGGCACGCTCACCCGTTCGCTATAGATCCCATGCACTGCTGGCCGGACGATGGGAATGCTCGCATACGGCTGCAGCTGCGCTGGCAAGGTTTGCGTCAGCGCCCGGAGCCCGGCCAGGTTCTGCGGATCGATCACCGGCAGTCGCAGCGCGCCATCGACGCGCGCCGGAAAACCGTAGCCAGCGGGGCTGTCGGTGGCCCGCATCAGCGACCCGGCGGTCGCCGAGAAGCGGCGAAGCTGCTCGCCGAGTCCCGCGCCGGTAGCTTCGGCCCGGATCGCCGCATCAAGGACTTCCAGTGACTTCTCGCTGCTCACGTCGCGCAACAGCCGCGAGAAGAACCCAGCGCCAAGCTGGCGATTGAGAAACCCGCCCAGCGAGCCCGACACCGAATAGCTCTCGCACGTCTCCCCGAACGGCTCCCACGTGGTCAGGCTGCAGTTGTACATGCCGTTGCGGATCCTGACGTAGTCGCGGAACCGGACATCGCGAATATCGTTGACGGCCGGGTCGATGGCGTGCCCGGCGAAGTCCTCCATCATCATCGCGGTGGCTTCGTCGAGCCAGGTATCGAACAGATACTTCGGGCCGTGGCCAGCGCCCCGGCGGTAGAAGTTCTGCAAGTGCATGCCTTCGTGGGCCATGGTGCTGGCAGCCTGCTTCAGCGCGGCGTCGCCCGCCGCGTACAGCGATTCCGAATTCAGGAAGAAGCCCACCGCTTCGTTGCTATGAGGGAGTCCGGCGCTGCGCCGGATCACGTCGCGCGAATAGAAATAGCCCATCAGCCGCGCGGACGGGTTGTCGCTCGTCAGCTTGAGGATGACGATATCGAGCGGCTGGCCGGCACCCGGGATCAACTCCGCATACCCATGCGCGCCCCAGAGCGGCCCGCCGACGTGCGTCAGCAGGTCATAGACCTTGCCCGGCCCCAGGAAACTGGCGGCAAGCGCGTCGATGGTGGCGTCACTGACTTTTGCAGGACCGCGCTCGGCATCCTCGATCCAGAAATTGACGACCGTGCCGTCGCTGGCCTGTGACTGGCGCAACAGCGTCGCCATATGCGGCTGGTCTTCCGCGTCATGCCAGGTGCGGGACTCGTTGAGCACGACCTGCCGCGGGGCGATCCGAGCTTCCCGCGCCTCCAGCGCTGCCAGCGGGCGCGTGGCTGCCAGCCGGGCCCAGCCATGGGCGTTGAATTCGCCGACGCGCCGCATGACGGCGCTGTCCTCTCCATCGAGACGCCACGTCTTGCCGACCGCCGACGCGGATGCCTTGGGCACCAGCGAGAGGGCCGGCATCGCCTGCGGCTCGGCGCCCTGATTGGTGAAGACCAGCGTGACGTCGTGTCCGGAGAGCCCCCGGATATTGACCGGCACATCGACCGGGGCGGCCGTGGCGTTCACATGCCGCCAGACCCCCACGCTGGTTCCGGCATACGTATTGGCGTCCAGCGCGCCACAGCCGGTGCACGCCACCGACAGCAGGTCACCCGGAGGTTGGGGCGCCGTCGGGGCAGGTGGGGTGGGTGGGATGGGCGGCGCAGTGGGGTGGTCGGACCCGCCATCACCCCCGCACGCGGCAAGGCCGCCAACCATGCAGCACGCCAAGGCCAGCTTCTTCATCATGATTCCTTTCCTCTTCGTATGGGAAAGGAAGCTTTTTCCATGGACCGCCGGCTAGGCGCTTGATCTGAATCAGTGGGCTGCAGAGATTCGCAATTGTTCTATCCGAAGGCCCCCGCGAGCCATTGCGGGTTGGAACATTTCCCACTTTTTCGCCTATTCTTGGGGGGCGCTTGATGCTCCGCATTGATGCCAATGTGACGCCCTATTGGCAGGACTCTCGGCAGGATGATTGGTAGGCAGCAGCGCGCAAGATCAACCCCTCACCCGGTTTCGGCGCTCATGGGTAACAGCCAAAGCCTTCAAATCCTGTGGCAGGACGGCGAGCACGTTTTCTGTCGAGGCCAGCGCCCGGGCAATGACGGCGCCGACATCGTCCTGATCGTCCGGCCCGCCGCCGACTATCCATCGTCCGCCAGTCTCGACCGCCTTGCTCACGAATTCAGGCTGAAGGATGAACTCGACAGCGCGTGGGCGGTGCGGCCCCTGGAGCTTCTGCGCGAGGATGGCCGGACCTCGCTGGTGCTGGAAGACCCGGGCGGCGAGCCGCTCGAGTTGCTGCTCGGCGCACCCATGGAGACGGGCATGGTCTTGCGCTTCGCTGCCGCCATCGCGGCGGCGCTTGGCCAGTTCCATCAGCGCGGCCTGGTCCATAAGGACTTCAAGCCTGCCCATGTTCTCGTGAATGTCACGGACGGACGCGCGCGACTCACCGGCTTCGGCATCGCCTCGCGGCTGCCGCGCGAGCATCAGGCACCCGAGCCGCCCGAAACGATCGCCGGCACGCTCGCCTACATGGCGCCCGAGCAGACCGGTCGGATGAATCGCTCCATCGATTCGCGCAGCGACCTTTATTCGCTCGGTGTGGTGATCTACCAGATGCTCACCGGTGTCCTGCCGTTTTCGGCGAGCGAGCCGATGGAATGGGTGCACTGCCACATCGCCCGAAAGCTGATGCCGCCCAGCGAGCGCCTGACGTCGATACCGGCCCCGCTTTGCCAGATCGTCATGAAGCTGCTCGCCAAGACGGCGGAAGAGCGCTACCAGACTGCGGCCGGTGTCGAGCAGGATCTGCGACGCTGCCTGGCTGCCTGGGAGAGCCATCGCCAGATCGATGGTTTCCCGCTTGGCGAGCACGACACGCCCGACCGTCTGGTGATTCCCGAGAAGCTGTACGGCAGGGAGCGCGAAGTCAACAGGTTGCTGGCGGCCTTCAACCGCGTGATCACGCGCGGCGCACCGGAACTTGTGCTGGTCTCGGGATACTCCGGCATCGGCAAGACCGCCGTCGTCAACGAGTTGCACAAGGTACTGGTGCCGCCACGGGGGCTCTTTGCCGCAGGCAAGTTCGACCAGTACAAGCGCGACATTCCTTATTCGACCTTGGTGCAGGCGTTCCAGAGTCTGGTGCGGCCGCTGCTTGGTAAGCGGGACGCCGAACTGGCGAGCTGGCGCGCCGCGCTGCTGGAAGCCCTGGAGCCGAATGCACGGCTCATGACCGACCTCATCCCCGAGCTGAAGCTCATCATCGGCGAACAACCGCCGGTGCCGGAGCTTGAGCCGCAGCAGGCGCAACGCCGCTTTCAACTGGTCTTCCGCCGATTCATCGGTGTCTTCGCCCGGCCGGAACACCCGCTGGCACTCTTCCTCGATGATCTGCAATGGCTGGACACGGCAACGCTCGACTTGCTGGAGGATGTGCTGGCGCGGTCGGACTTGCAGCACCTGATGGTGATCGGCGCCTATCGGGACAATGAGGTGGATGCCGCCCATCCCCTGACGCACAAGTTGCAGGCGATCCGGAGCGCTCGCGGAACGGTGGAGGAGATCACCCTGGCGCCGCTTGGCCGTGAACACCTCGGGCAGCTGATTGCCGATGCCGTGTGCTGCGACACGACGCGCGTGGCATCGCTGGCGCAGCTGGTGCATGAGAAGACGGCCGGCAATCCGTTCTTCGTGATTCAGTTTCTCTACGCGCTGGCCGAGGAGCGCTTGTTCCACTTCGACCATGACACGAAGGGCTGGTCCTGGCATCTCGATCGCATTCATGCCAAGGGCTACACCGACAATGTCGTGGATCTGATGGTGGGCAAACTGAGCCGTCTGCCGAGCGAGACACAGCAGGCGTTGCAGCAGCTGGCCTGCCTCGGCAACATCGCCGAGATCACGATGCTGTCCACCGTGCTGGCGATTCCGGAGAAGGAGGTCCATGCGGTGCTCTGGGAGGCCGTCCGCCTGGAACTGGTCGAGCGGCTGGAGGGCGCTTACCGGTTTATCCATGACCGCGTGCAGGAAGCCGCCTATTCGCTGATCCCGAAAGCGATGCGCGCCGAGGTGCATCTGCGGATCGGCCGCTTGCTGGTCGCCCGAACGCCCATCGGGCAGCAGGAGGCCGCGATCTTCGAGATCGTCAATCAGCTCGACCGCGGCGCTGCGCTGATCACGGCGCAAGCGGAGCGGGACCAGCTCGCCGGGCTCAACCTGATGGCGGGGAAGCGTGCCAAGGGTTCTACCGCCTATGCCTCGGCGCTCACCTATCTCAATATCGGCGTGGCGCTGTTGGGGGAGGATAGCTGGGAGCGCCAGCACGAGATGCTCTTCGCGCTGGAGCTGAACCGGGCCGAATGCACCTTCCTGACCGGTGAACTCTCGGTTGCGGATGAGGAATTGGCGGCACTGTCAGGTCACGCCGCGACGACGGTCGAACAAGCCATCGTGGCCTGCCTGCACATGGATGTCTGCCTGGTGCTCGATCAGAGCAGCCGCGCGATCAATGTCGGCCTCAATTGCCTCCGGCATTTCGGCATCGATTGGTCACCCCATCCGGACGGCGACGAGGTACGGCGCGAATACGGGCGCATCGGGTCGGCGCTTGGGGATCGGGAAATCGAGGCGCTTATCGACATGCCGCTGATGGAGGACCCTGCCTCCCTGGCCACCGTCGATGTCCTGATGAAGCTCTGGACGCCGGCCTTATACACCGATGAAAACCTGGCTTCCCTGACGATCTGCAAGGCGGTCAGCCTGAGCCTGGAGCACGGCAATTGCGATGCTTCGTGCTTCGCCTACGTCATCCTCATCCGCATTGCAGGGCCGCATTTCGGCGACTACAAGACGGGGTTCCGGTTCGGTCAGCTTGGCTACGACCTCGTGGAGCGGCGCGGGCTCAAGCGCCTCGAGGCGAGAACCTTTGTTTGCTTCGCGCTGTTTGTCGTGCCCTGGATGAAGCACGTGGGGGCTTGCCGTGATCTGCAACGCCGCGCCTTCGATGCGGCAAACCGCGTCGGGGATCTCCAGTATGCAACCTACACGCGCAACGATCTGAACTCGAACCTGATCTTCTCCGGCGAGTCGCTGTGCGACGCGCTGGCCGAAGCCGAGCACGGCCTGGCGTTCGCCGAGAAATCGCGGTTCGGTCTCGCCATCGACATCATCGCCACGCAAGTCGCGCTGATGCGCACGCTGCGGGGGCTCACGCCCAAGTTTGGTTGCCTCGACGACGCGCAGTTTGATGAGGCGCGGATCGAGCGGCGTTTCTCGGAGAACCCGGATCTGGCGATTGCGGCGTGCTGGTACTGGATCCGGAAGCTACAGGCGCGCTGTATCGCCGGCGACCACGCGGCGGCCATGGACGCCGCTGCGAAGGCAAAAGGACTGCTCTGGACCACGGCCTCGTTTTTCGAGGAAGCCGAATACTATTTCTATGGGGCGCTGTCGCACGCCGCCTGCGCCGATGCCACATCCGGCGATGCGCGGCAAGCGCACCTGACGGCGCTGGCTGGGCATCACGGGCAACTGACGGTCTGGGCGGAGCATTGCCCGGAAAATTTCGAGAATCGCGCCGCGCTGGTGGGCGCGGAGATCGCCCGGATTGAAGGCCGCGAACTTGATGCGATGCGGCTCTACGAACTGGCGATCCGCTCGGCGCGCGCCAACGGTTTCGTGCACGTGGAAGCGCTCGCCAACGAGCTTGCCGCGCGATTCTACGCGGCGCGTGAGTTCGCGGTCATCGCCGAGACCTACTTGCGCCATGCGCACTACAGCTACCTGCGCTGGCGAGCCGATGGGAAGGCGCGGCAACTTGAGCAGATGCACCCGCACCTCAGAACGGAAGCGTTTGCCCCCGGCCCGACGGGCACGATCACGACGCCCGTCGAACACCTTGATCTCTCGACCGTGATCAAGGTGTCGCAGATGGTCTCCGGTGTGATCGTCCTGGAAAAGCTGATCGAGATGGTCATGCGCACGGCGATTGAGCAGGCGGGCGCCGAACGCGGGGTATTGATCCTTCCGGATGCCGGTGAACAGCGGATCACTGCGGAGGCAACGATCGACGGGGAGATGGTCGCCGTGCATCTCCACGACCAGCCCATGACCGATGCGGTGCTGCCGGAGTCTGTCCTCAACTACGTCCTGCGGACGCGGGAGAGCGTCATCCTCGACGATGCCGTGGCGGATCCCACGTTTGCGGCCGATCCTTACATCGCACAGCATCGCGCCCGTTCCATTCTCTGCTTGCCGCTGATGAATCAGGCGAGGCTCACTGGCGCGCTCTATCTCGAAAACCATCTCACGACCCATGTGTTCACTCCCGCCCGCATTGCGATCCTGAGGCTGGTGGCCTCGCAGGCCGCGATTGCGTTGGAAAATGCCCATCTCTACCGCGAACTTGTGGAGCGTGAGGCGAAGATTCGGCGCCTTGTCGACGCCGACATCATCGGGATCGTCGTCTGGACTGTGGAGGGCGACGTTCTCGAGGCCAATGATGCGTTTCTTCGCATGGTGGGATACGCGCGCGACGATCTCATCGCAGGTAGCGTGCGCTGGACGGACCTGACACCACCGGAATGGCGCGAGGGCGACGAGCGCGTGCTGCAAGAGATCAGGGAGATGGGAAGCGCGCCGCCGTTCGAGAAGGAGTTTGTCAGGAAGGACGGCAGCCGCGTGCCCGTCTTGATCGGTGCAGCCACATTCGAAACCGGCCGAAGGGAGGGCGTCGCTTTCGTGCTCGACCTGAGCGAGCGCAAGCAGGCGGAGGAAAGTATCCGGGAGGGCGAGCGACGCTATCGCGAGGCGCAGACGGAACTGGCCCATGCGAACCGCGTTGCCACAATCGGGCATCTCGGGGCCTCGATTGCGCACGAAATCAAGCAGCCGGTCGCTGCGACAGTGACCAATGCGCACGCAGCCGTGCGGTGGCTGAGGGCCGAGCCGCCCAACATCGACGAGGTCAGCGAGATACTGGGTCGCATCATCAAGGATGGCAATCGGGCGGTGGACATCATTGGCCGCATCCGTGAACTGGTGAAGAAGGCGCCGCCCCGGAAGGAGCCGCTGGACATCAACCAGGCGATCCGCGAGGTGGTCGAACTTACCCGTGCCGAAGCACGGAAGCACGACACGCTGGTGCAGACGCACCTCGCGGACCCGTTGCCGCTTGTGCAGGGAGATCGGGTCCAGTTGCAGCAAGTCCTCCTCAATCTGCTCATCAACGCCATGGAAGCGATGAGCGGCGCGAGCGACGGCGCGCGGGACTTGCTGATCAGTACGGAGAAAGCGGAGGGGAACTGCGTGCGCGTGGCGGTGAGTGATTCAGGGCCCGGCTTTGCGCCAGACGACCCCGAGCGCATCTTCGCTCCCTTCTACACGACCAAGTCCGCCGGGCTGGGGATGGGGCTGTCCATCTGCCGTTCGATCATCGACGCCCATGAGGGTCGAATGTGGGCGAGTGCGAACGTGCCCCACGGTGCGGTCTTTCAGTTCACGGTGCCCGCGGAGCCGGGCACGTCATTGTGATCCCCTGAACGGGTATCTCAGGCGATGACCGTCGGCTATGCGGCAGCCTCCTCGCGCAGGCGACGGGCTTCGTCGCGCAGGAATTGCTGGTAGTCGTCCAGATCGCCGTCGAAAGGCTCGACGCCGCCCTTGGTGACCAGCCAGAACTCATCGCATACAGCGCGCAGCAGGGCCCGGTCGTGACTGACCAGCATCACCGTGCCTTCGAATTCGTTGAGCGCCATGCCGAGCGCTTCGCGTGTGGCCAGGTCGAGGTGGTTGGTCGGCTCGTCGAGCAGCAGCAGGTTGGGGCGCTGCCACACGATCATGCACAACACGAGCCGCGCCTTTTCGCCGCCGCTCATCGTGTGCACCGCCTGATGCACCATGTCGCCACTGAAACTGAAGGTGCCGAGGAAGGTGCGCAGGGATTGCTCGGTGCCACTCTGGCCGGGGGCGCGCATGTGCGGCGGCCTGTCCTTGGCAAGGCGGATCATGTGCTCCATCGGCGTGTCGAGCGGGCGCAGCACGTCGAGTTCCTGCTGTGCGAAGTAGCCGATGTTCAGGCCCTTGCCTTCGCTGATTTCACCGGCAACCGGCGCCAGCGCGTGCGCCACCGTCTTCACCAGCGTGGACTTGCCCTGGCCGTTCGCACCGAGAATGCCGATGCGCTGCCCCGCCAGCACGGAACGGTTGATGCCCTTCACGATGACCGTGGGCGGCGTGCCCGGGAGTGCGTCGGTCGGCGCCGGGTAGCCGAAGCTCGCGTCCAGCATCGACAACAGCGGGTTCGGGACGTTGAGAGGCTCCTTGAACTCGAACGTGAATTCCGCATCGGCAAGCACAGGGGCGATCTTCTCCATGCGTTCGAGCGCCTTGACTCGGCTCTGCGCCTGCTTCGCCTTCGAGGCCTTGGCCTTGAAACGGTCGATGAATTTCTGCAGGTGGGCGATCTTGTCGGCCTGCCTGGCCACCGCGGCCTGCTGCAATAGAAGCTGCTCGGCGCGCATGTCTTCGAACTTGCTGTAGTTGCCGCCGTAACGCACGAGCTTGGCGTTGTCGACGTGCACCGTCACCTGCGTCACGGCGTCGAGGAACTCGCGGTCGTGGCTGATCACCACCATGGTGCCCTGATAGCGCTTGAGCCAGGCTTCCAGCCAGACCAGTGCGTCGAGGTCCAAGTGATTGGTCGGTTCGTCGAGCAGCAGCAGGTCGGACGGGCACATCAGCGCGCGCGCCAGTTGCAGGCGCATGCGCCAGCCGCCGGAGAAGCTGTTGACCGGCTGGCTAAGCTGCGCACCACTGAAGCCAAGGCCCAGGATCAGCGCCTGGGCACGTGCGGGGGCATCGTGTGCACCAGCGTCGTGCAGGGCCATATAGGCGTGCGCCATGCGCATGCCATCGTCGCTGGCCTCGGCGGCGTCGACTTCGGCCTGCGCGGCCAACAGCACGGTGTCACCCTCGACGACAAAGTCGGTAGCGCTCTGCTCGGTCTCCGGCATCTCCTGCGCAACCTGGCCCATCCTCCACGCAGCAGGAATCGAGAACTCGCCGCTGTCTTCGTGCAGCGTGCCGTTGAGAAGGGCGAAGAAGGACGACTTGCCGGCGCCATTGCGGCCGACAAGACCGATCTTTTCGCCGGGGTTGAATGTGACGGACGCGCGGTCGAGCACGACATTGACGCCGCGACGCAGCGTGACATTACGAACGGAAATCATGGGGAGCCACTTCGGAGAGGACTGCCATGATAGCCGACCGGGCGTGTGACGGTCGTTATTTGTTGCGGTGCAACAATAGCAATCGGCGGAAAATCGACGATGAACGCCCAAAAAAAAAGCGCCCCAACTGGGGCGCTCTTGATGGCCGCGGGCCGCGCGCCGGGATTACGCCCCCACGCCCCCCGCGCCGACGATGTTGAAGCCACCGTCGACGTAGGTGATCTCGCCCGTCACGCCGCTGGACAGATCGGACAGCAGGAAGGCGGCCACGTTGCCGACTTCGTCGATCGTCACGTTGCGGCGCAGCGGGGCGGCTTCCTCGAAATGCCTGAGGAGCTTGCCGAAGTCCTTGATGCCGGACGCAGCCAGCGTCTTGATCGGGCCTGCCGAGATGCCGTTGGCGCGGATCCCGCGCTCGCCCACGGCTTCGGCCAGGTAGCGCACGCTCGCCTCGAGCGACGCCTTGGCCAGGCCCATCGTGTTGTAGTTCGGAACCACGCGTTCGGCGCCGAGATAGGTCAGCGTGAGCAGCGATGCCTTGTCGGACAGCAGCGGCAGCGCAGCCTTGGCCAGTGCCGGGAAGCTGTAGGCCGAGATGTCATGCGCGATGCGGAAGCCTTCGCGCGACAGCCCGTCCAGGAAATTGCCGGCGATGGCTTCGCGCGGCGCAAAGCCGATCGAATGCACCAAACCGTCGAATTTTTCCCAGCGCTGCCCCAGAGCGGCGAAAGTCGCGGTAATCTGCTCATCGCTGCCCACGTCGCACTCATAGATCATGTCGGAGCCGAATTCCTTGGCGAAGTCGCTGATGCGGTCCTTGAAGCGTTCGCCGACATAGGTGAAAGCCAGCTCGGCGCCCTCGCGCTTGCACGCGGAGGCGATGCCATAGGCGATCGAGCGGTTGGACAGCAAGCCGGTGATCAGGATCCGCTTACCTGCCAGAAATCCCATAAATTCTCCAAGATATGTGAGGGTGGGGCGGGCATGTTTCATGCTCGGCCCCCGGGGCCGGTGCACGACGGGTAAAGTTCCCCGCAGTTTGTTGCGCCGCGCAGAGGGAATGTCCGGATGGCTGGGGGCCACCCGGACGCATGTAAAATTGTCGCACAACTTCGCCCGGCCACAAGACGCCGGGCATGTCCAGGTCAGAGTGGAGGTCTGCAACGGGATGCCTATTCGCGCACGTTGGCCGCTTCAGGCGGCAGGGCAGTGCTTTCGTCGTGGCGCGGTGCTGCAGAAGGTGCGGGGGCTGGCGCCATTGGCGCTTTGGATATGCGTGCTGGCCTCGGGTTTTCCCGCATTGGCGCATGCCGCGCACGGGATTGCCCTGCACGGCGACCTCAAGTATCCGGCCGATTTCAAGCAATTCGACTACGTCAACCCCGATGCGCCCCAGGGCGGCACGCTGACGCTGGCCAACCCGGACCGGCGCACGAGCTTCGACAAGTTCAATCCGTTCACGCTCAAGGGCACCTCGGCGCCCGGCCTGACCGCGCTGATGTTCGAATCGCTGTTGATCAGTAGCGCGGACGAAACCGCCAGCGCCTATGGCCTGCTGGCCGACGACGTCACCGTGGCGCCCGACGCGCTGTCCGTGACCTTCCGCATCCGACCGGAGGCGCGCTTCACCAATGGCGACCCGGTCATGGCCTCGGACGTCAAGTACTCGTACGACATGCTCATGAGCAAGTCGGCCAGCCCCGGCTACCGGAGCATGTGTACCGACGTGAAGGCCGTGGTCGTGACCGGCGAGCGCACCGTCCGCTTCGACTTCAAGCAGCGCAACACGGAATTGCCGCTGATCGTCGGTTCACTGCCCGTGTTCTCGAAGAAATGGACCGCCAAGGTGCCGTTCGACAAGCTGACCTTCGAGGAACCGATCACCAGCGGCCCCTACGTCATCGACCGCTACGACGCCGGTCGCGGCATCATTTTCAAGCGAAACCCGAGCTATTGGGGCAAGGATCTGGCGGTACGGCGCGGCACGTTCAACTTCGGCCGCGTGGTCTACCGGCTCTATAAGGACGAGACGGCCAAGCTGGAGGCGTTCAAGGCCGGCGAATTCGATGCCATTGTCGAATATCGGTCGAAAAACTGGGCGAAGAGCTATGTCGGCACGCGCTTCCGCAAAGGCGAGCTGATCAAGACCGAATTCCCGCACCGCAACGGCGCCGGCATGCAGGGTTTCGTGATGAACATGCGCAAACCGGTGTTCCAGGATGTACGCGTCCGCCGCGCGCTGATCCTGGCGCTGGACTTCGAATGGCTGAACCGCCAGTTGTTCTACGGCGCGTACAAGCGGCTGGACAGCTGGTTCTCGAACAGCGAGCTGGCCGCCAGCGCCACGTTCGACAGCCGCCCCGGTCCGGGCGAGATGGCGCTGCTGGAGCCGCTGCGCGCCCAGCTGCCGGCGGAAGTGTTCGGCCTCGATGTGGTGCAGCCCACCACCAACGCACCGCGCTCGCTGCGCGACAACCTGCGCGAAGCCCGCCGCCTGCTGGCCCAGGCCGGCTGGACCTACGAGGACGGCGCGCTGCGCAACGCCAAGCGCGAGCCGCTGGTGTTCGAATTCCTCGATGACGGCGGGGCGATGAGCCGGGTGATCACCACCTATGTGCGCAACCTGGAGAAGCTTGGCATCGAGGTGCATCAGCGCACCACCGACTTTGCGCTGTATCAAAAGCGTCTCGAGGATTTCGACTTCGACATGGTGTCGATCCGCTTCCCGGACTCGCAAAGCCCCGGCAACGAGCTGCGCGACCGCTTCACGACCGAGGCCGCGACCACGCCCGGCTCGGACAACCTGTTCGGCGTGAAATCGCCTGCCATCGACAAGCTCGTGGACCACGTGCTGCACGCGCACACGCGCGACGAACTCGTCACGGCGGGTCGCGCGCTGGACCGCGTGCTGATGCACGGGTACTACATCGTGCCGAACTGGTACAGTGCCTCGCATCGCGTGGCCTATCGCAATACGATGTCCTACCCGACCCGCCTGCCGTACTTCTATACGGCGGAGGGCTGGGTCCTCTCCAACTGGTGGCGGAACGATCTGACGCCGAAGACCCAATGACGGCACTGACGGAACCCGGACGCGCATGATTGCCTACCTGCTCAAACGCATCCTGCTGATGATTCCGACCCTGATCGGGGTCATTACGCTGACTTTCGTCGTGATCCAGTTCGTGCCGGGCGGCCCGGTCGAGCAGATGATGCTCGAACTCAAGGGGCGCGGCGGTGGCGGGGAGGCCAGCGGTGGCGGGGCGGAATACCGCGGCCGGCGCGGCGTGGACCCGGACAAAATCAAGGAAATCCAGGCGCTCTATGGCTTCGACAAGCCGCCAATCGAGCGCTATTTCATGATGCTGAAGCGCTTCGCCCAGTTCGACCTGGGCCAGAGCTACTTCCAGCACCGCAGCGTCTGGGAGCTGGTGAAGTCGAAACTGCCGGTGTCGATCAGTCTCGGGCTCTGGACGTTTTTTCTGACTTATCTGATATCGGTCCCGCTCGGGATCTCGAAAGCGATCCGGGCGGGCAGCCGCTTCGATGTGATCAGCAGCATGATCGTGCTGGTGGGCTACGCGATTCCGGGCTTCGTGCTCGGGGTGCTGCTGCTGGTGCTGTTCGGTGGTGGCACGTTCGTCCAGTGGTTCCCGCTGCGCGGGCTGACGTCCGACAATTGGGACCAGCTCACGCTGATGGGCAAGGTCATGGACTACCTCTGGCACCTGGTGCTGCCGATCACGGCGTCGGTGGTGGGCAGCTTCGCCGTCATCACCATGCTGACCAAGAACGCGTTCCTGGAAGAAATCCGCAAGCAGTACGTGCTGACCGCGCGGGCCAAGGGCCTGGYGGAGCGGCGCGTGCTCTGGAAACACGTGTTCCGCAACGCGCTGATCCCGCTCGTCACCGGCTTCCCGGCGGCGTTCATCGGCGCGTTCTTCACCGGCTCGCTGCTGATCGAGACACTGTTCTCGCTCGACGGGCTGGGCCTGTTGTCCTATGAAGCCGTGCTGCGCCGTGACTACCCGGTCGTGCTCGGCACGCTCTACCTGTTCACGCTGATCGGGCTGGTGACGCGCCTGATTTCGGATGTCTGCTACGTGATGGTCGACCCGCGCATTCACTTCGAGGGCATGCACCGATGAGCATTCTCTCCCACGGCGCGGTGCCCAACGGGCTGCCGCACTCGCCGTCGCCGCGCCAGCGCGCGTGGCAACGCTTCCGCCGCAACCGGCTGGGCTACTGGAGCCTGATCCTGTTCGTGGTGATCTTCGTCCTGAGCCTGTGTGCCGAGGTGCTGTCGAGCGACCGCCCGCTGGTGGTGCGCTACAAGGGCGAGTACTACTTCCCGATCGTCAAGGTCTACCCGGAAACCACGTTCGACGGCGATTTCCCGACCCGTACCGACTACCTCGATCCCTTCATCCGCGAACGGATCACCACGCACGGCAATTTCGCGGTGTTCCCGGTGAATCAGTATTCCTACGATTCGCTGAACTACTTCGCCAAGGAGCCGAATCCGGCGCCCCCCTCGTCCGAGAACTGGCTGGGCACCGACGATCGCGGCCGGGACGTGCTGGCGCGCCTGATCTACGGCTTTCGCGTGTCCGTGCTGTTCGGCATGGCGCTGACGATCATCGGCGTACTGGTCGGCACGCTTACCGGGGCGCTGATGGGCTTTTTTGGTGGGCGTTTCGACCTGTTCTCGCAGCGCGCCATCGAGATCTGGAGCTCGATGCCCGAGCTGTACCTGCTGATTATCTTCGCGTCGATCTTCGAGCCGAGCCTGGCGCTGCTGATCATCCTGCTGTCGCTGTTCGGCTGGATGGGGCTGTCCGACTACGTGCGGGCCGAGTTCTACCGCAACCGCTCGCTCGACTATGTGAAGGCGGCGCGCGCGCTGGGCCTGTCCAATGTCCAGATCATGTGGCGCCATATCCTGCCGAACAGCCTGACGCCGGTGATCACCTTCCTGCCGTTCCGTATGAGCGCGGCCATCCTGGCGCTGACCAGCCTCGACTTCCTGGGTCTGGGCGTGCCGCCGACGACGCCGAGCCTGGGCGAGCTGCTGGCGCAGGGCAAGGGCAACCTCGATGCCTGGTGGATTTCGCTGTCCACGTTCGCGGTGCTCGTTATCACGTTGTTGCTGCTGACCTTTATGGGCGACGCGCTGCGGGATGCCTTCGATACGCGCCTGGGGCTGGCCCAGTTGCGTGGTCGTGTGGAGCCTAAGGCGCCTGCGGGAAGTCCCGCTGCGGAGGCCGTGCAATGAGCCTCGCCGCAACGTTTCCTGACGCCGTGGCCCCGCCGGCGCCCGGCACGCAATTGATGTGTGTGGACCGACTGTCGGTGACCTTCGGCGAGGGCGAGCACGCCACGCGCGCCGTGCGCGAGGTCAGCTTCGACCTGCGCGCTGGCGAGCGCTACGCGCTGGTGGGTGAGTCCGGCTCGGGCAAGACCGTGACCGCGCTGGCCATGCTCCGGCTGGTTGGCGACGCCCACTACCAGGGCGCCATTCGCTTCGAAGGCCAGGACCTGCTGCGCGTGTCCGGCCGCGAGATGCGGCGCATCCGCGGGTCCGAGATCGCCATGATCTTCCAGGAACCGATGACGGCCCTGAACCCGCTTTACACCATCGGCAACCAGATCGTGGAGACGCTGGCGCTGCACGAGGGCCTGGACCGCCGCGCCGCGCGCGACCGTGCCATCGCGCTGCTCGAGCGAACCGGCATCAGCGACGCTGCCAACCGTTTCAACAGCTTCCCGCATCAGCTTTCGGGCGGCCAGCGCCAGCGCGCGATGATCGCCATGGCCCTGGCCTGCCGGCCCAAGCTGCTGCTGGCCGACGAGCCGACCACGGCGCTCGACGTGACCATCCGCGCTCAGATCCTGGATCTGCTGCGCGACCTCCAGGCCGAGTTCGGCATGGCGGTGATGCTGATCACCCATGACCTGAACCTCGTGCGGGCGTTCGCGCAGCGTGTGGGGGTGATGGAGAAGGGCGTGCTGGTGGAGTCTGGCGAGACGGCCGAGGTGTTCGGCAATCCGCGCCATCCGTACACGCGCAAGCTGATCGACAGCCGCCCGCGCCGCGAGGTGCTGCCGCTGGTGCCACTGGCGCCGGTGCTGCTGGAGACCGATGCGCTCTGCGTCAACTACGCCAAGAAGCGCGCCGGGTTTGCCGGCTGGTTTTCGAAGGAGCAGTTCGCGGCCGTGAAGGACGTGAACCTGCAATTGCGCGAAGGCGAGACTGTCGGCATCGTCGGCGAGTCCGGCTCCGGCAAGACCACGCTGGCTCACGCCGTGCTGGCGCTCCAGCGCCAGAGCAGCGGGGCGATCCGCTTCCTGGGGCGTGCGTTCGACGCCTGCACGCACAAGGAGCGCAGTGCGCTGCGGTCGCGCATGCAGGTGGTATTCCAGGACCCGTTCGGCTCGCTGTCGCCCCGGATGACCATCGAACAGATCGTGGGGGAGGGCCTCGCCCTCCATCAGCCGGGGCTGTCGCCCGAGGCGATGCGCGAGCGCGTGATCGAGGCCCTGCGGGAGGTCGGGATGGACCGGACGGCGCTGGGCCGTTATCCGCACGAGTTCTCTGGCGGACAGCGGCAACGCATCGCCATCGCGCGAGTTTTGATCCTCAAGCCGCAGGTTCTGGTGCTAGATGAGCCGACTTCTGCACTTGACGTCTCGATCCAGCAACAGGTGCTGGCGCTGCTTTCCCAGCTCCAGCACAAGTACAACCTCAGCTATCTGTTCATCAGCCATGATCTAGCGGTGATTCGTGCGATGGCGCACCGCGTCGTCGTGATGAAAAATGGTGAAGTGGTCGAAGCGGGTGAGACGGAAACCGTACTCGGCGCACCGCAGCATCCGTATACGCGCAAGCTGATGGCGGCCGCACAGTTAGGGGTCGTCTGAATGATGTGCGGCGCAGCACGCATGCCGCACTAGCATGACAGCGCGATGTATCACATCGCCGTTATGCGAAATACGAGAAAAAAGATACGTTTTTCACGCTAGCTCATTGATTTGGCTGCGATTTCGGGCGAATTTGTAACCATCTTTGACACGATAATGACAGTCATTTACTATCCCGCGATACCTATTTTTGGGGGTGGTCTGTCGGTCGCATGCTGACCTTTGGGAAGGTCAACCACGCATGCGAATCGTGCACAGTACGCTGGCATATGTCTTGCGTACATACCGCCCTGATGTCTAGCGTTTGTCCGGCAATGTCTGACATGCCGGTCAGATAAGTCCGATTATCAGGAGAACCAATGCAACGAACGGTACTTCATTCCCTGGCGCGCGCCGCTATTGGAATTGCCATTGCATGCGGTGCGACTGTGTCGAATGGAGTGCTGGCGGATACGGTGTTCAAGGACCCGGACGCCCGGATCGATGCCCGCGCGGAACTGAGCGCGGATGCCCATCCGGAAGGCAAGCGTGGCTTGCTGTCGTCGGTGATGAACTCCACCAGCAACGTTGCCAGCAAGGCTGGCGACCTGGTCATGAACGCGCTGGGCCTGATTGGCGTGCGTTACCGCTTCGGCGGTAACAGCCCCGAATCCGGCCTGGACTGCAGCGGCTTCGTCCGCTACGTGTTCAACGACACCTTCGGCTTCGTGTTGCCGCGTCGCTCTGTCGAAATCAGCAAGGTTGGCACCACTGTGGCGGTCAACGAACTGCGTCCGGGTGACCTGGTGTTCTTCAACACCATGCGTCATACGTTCTCGCACGTCGGCATCTATATTGGCGACAACAAGTTCGTGCACGCGCCGTCCACCGGCAGCAAGATCCGCGTGGACGACATGCGTGCCAGCTACTGGGTGACACGCTACAACGGCGCGCGACGCATCGACGATGCCCAGCGCGGCGACGCCGACAACGGCATGGGCAACATGGTCGAGACGCTCAAGCGCTTCGACCCGGCTGCCCAGGGTCGGTCGCTGTACGGCGGCTGAACCGGCTGCTCGCCAAACAAAAAGGACTGCCTCGGCAGTCCTTTTTTATCGGGCTCGACATACAAATAAGACAAATACCCCACTAAAGGGTGACATGATGCGTCACATGAAGTGACACGAATTGTCACGAAGCGAGCCCATGTCCTGACAAGGATTGTCGTTTTACCCCACTATTGGGTGGTAACAATGCCGGTTGGCAGCTGGCGCGTACGGGCGAGAGCGAGCTTGTCGCGCAGGCTCGCCAGTACTGCCGCCGTGGCTTGCTCGCCGGCCAGGATCGCGCGGTTGCGCGCCGTGAAGTCGCTGCCGCTCATGTCGGGCAGGTCAGGGCGGATCACGATGTCCGCGCGCGCCAGCGCCATCTTGTTGATCGACTGACCCATGATGGCCGTGGTCTGCAGCAGCACGCCGCTCTGGCCGCCATTCTTTTGGCTCGACGGATCGGCCGAGATATTCACCGCGATCACGAACTCGGCGCCCATCTCGCGCGCCGCATCCACTGGCACCGGCTCCACCAGCCCGCCATCGACATAGTCATGGCCCTGGATCGACACCGGCTGGAACACGCCCGGCACGCTGCTGGACGCGCGCACGGCCTGGCCGGTATTGCCGCGCCGGAACAGGATCCGCTCGCCGGTCTTGAGATCGGTGGCGACGATGCCCAGCGGCAGCTTCATCTGTTCGATGGTGCGCTGCTTGACCAGCCGGTTCACATAGTTCTGCAGCGCCTCGCCCTTGAGCCAGCCACCGAACTTGGTGCCGAACGGCAGCGCCCAGTCGGCGATGGACGCCTCGTCCATGGTCAGGGCGAGCTTGTTCAGCGTGAAGCCATCCATGCCGGACGCGTAGAGCGCCGCCACCACCGACCCCGCACTGGTACCCGTGACGATATCGGGATGGATACCCTGCGCCTCGAGCGCCTTGATCACGCCGATATGTGCAAAGCCGCGCGCCGCGCCGCCGCCCAGCGCCAGGCCGATGCGCACCGGGCGCGGCGGCAGCGTGGCCACCGGCGGCGTGACGACGGGCTGGGTCGGCAGGGTGGGGGTCGGCTTCGGGCCGGTGGAGCAGGCCGCCAGCAGCATCGCCGCGGAGGCGCCCAGGAAATGGCGTCGTTTCATCGAGGAACGGGAATCTACGGGAAGTGATGCCGGCGCCGTGCGAGGCGGCATCCGAGGTCTCAGACCGGTGGCAGGATAAATGATTCCGGCCGGCGCGTAGCGAAAAAGCGGCGGCGGGCAGGGCGTATAATGCGCCATTCCTCGAATCTGGCCTGCGCGCCGCTGTGCGCGGGCCTTTTTGTTTCTCTCCGCCATGACACAACGCGTCCGCACCCGCTTCGCGCCGAGCCCGACCGGGTTCATCCACCTCGGCAACATCCGCTCCGCGCTCTATCCGTGGGCCTTCGCCCGCCGCATGCAGGGCGATTTCATCCTGCGCATCGAGGATACCGATGTCGAGCGGTCGTCCCAGGAGGCCGTCGACGTGATCCTGGAGTCCATGGCCTGGCTCGACATGGACATCGACGAAGGTCCGTTCTACCAGATGCAGCGCATGGACCGCTATCGCGCGGTGGTGCAGCAGATGATGGAGACCGGCCTCGCGTACCACTGCTACATGAGCACCGAGGAACTGGACGCGCTGCGCGAAGCCCAGCGCGCCGCCGGCGAGAAGCCGCGCTACAACGGCTTCTGGCGCCCCGAGCCGGGCAAGGTCCTGCCCGAGCCGCCGGCCGGCGTGCAACCCGTCGTGCGTTTCAAGAACCCGATCGGCGGCAGCGTGGTCTGGGACGACGCCGTGAAGGGCCGCATCGAGATCTCGAACGACGAGCTGGACGACCTGGTGATCGCCCGCCCCGACGGCACGCCGACATACAACTTCTGCGTCGTGGTCGATGACCTCGACATGAAGATCACCCACGTGATCCGCGGCGACGACCACGTCAACAACACGCCGCGCCAGATCAACATCATTCGTGCGATGGGCGGCCACGTGCCGGTCTACGCGCACCTGCCGACCGTGCTGAACGAGCAGGGCGAGAAGATGAGCAAGCGCCATGGCGCGATGCCCGTGACCGGCTACCGCGACGAGGGCTACCTGCCCGAGGCCGTGCTGAACTACCTCGCGCGCTTGGGCTGGGCGCATGGTGATGCCGAGATCTTCTCGCGCGAGCAGTTCATCGAGTGGTTCGACCTGGAGCACCTGGGCAAGTCGCCGGCGCAGTACAACCCTGAAAAGCTGGCTTGGCTCAACAACCACTACATCAAGGTGGGCGATAACGCCCGTCTGGCCGATCTGACGCGCCCCTTCATCGAGGCGCTGGGCGGCAAGGTGGAAGGCGCGAGCCTGGCCGACGTGATCGCGCTGGTCAAGGATCGCGCCAATACGCTGAAGGAAGTGGCCCAGGCCGCGATGCTGTTCTATCGCGGCGAGCCGCAGGCGGATGCCGCGCTGCGCACAGAGCACCTGACCGACGAGATCCGCCCGGCGCTGCAGGCGCTGGCCGCGCAACTGGCCGCGCTGCCTGAGTGGAAGCGCGAGGGCATCAGCGCCACGTTCAAGGCAGTGCTGGCCGAATTCGGCCTGAAGATGCCGAAGCTGGCTATGCCGGTGCGCCTGCTGGTGGCGGGGCAGTTGCAGACGCCGGGCATCGACGCGGTGCTGGAACTGTTCGGCCGCGAGACGGTGCTGCGCCGCCTTGCGGCAGCCTGAGAAAAGTGCGGAAAAATCTCGGCAGGGGCTTGCGCTCGGGCCGGGATTTCAGCATAATCTCCTTCTCCCTGCCGCGCGGCAAAAACCACGCGGATCGGTTGAAAGGCCGAAAAGGGACTTGCAAAGCGGTTGGATTGCTATATAATCTCGGCTTCGCCGGAATCGTAGTAAATCCCGCGACAGCAAGAAGCAGTAAATGACAGTAACATTGGGGCTATAGCTCAGCTGGGAGAGCGCTTGCATGGCATGCAAGAGGTCAGCGGTTCGATCCCGCTTAGCTCCACCAAGTTTCTGTCCCCTTCGTCTAGAGGCCTAGGACATCACCCTTTCACGGTGAGTACAGGGGTTCGAATCCCCTAGGGGACGCCAAAACAGTAGGGCGTAATCAAACGTCCAGCTAGTCGTCCGAAGCAATAGCTTCGAGCGGCGAACCAACACGGAGCGGTAGTTCAGTTGGTTAGAATACCGGCCTGTCACGCCGGGGGTCGCGGGTTCGAGTCCCGTCCGCTCCGCCAAAACTGAGCCCGCTTGGGTAAAACCAAGCGGGTTTTTCTTTGGGTGAGAGGTTGATTATCTGATAATCGCCTCGCGGTTTTTAGCGAAAGCAAATGCCACATGGCAGTTGCACTTCGAAAGAAAATCGTAATATAATCGCGGCTTCGCTGAAACGCGATTATGCAGTACTGGTAGTAAAGGGCAGTACCAMGGGGCTATAGCTCAGCTGGGAGAGCGCTTGCATGGCATGCAAGAGGTCAGCGGTTCGATCCCGCTTAGCTCCACCAAGGATTTCGAGGCACCGACCCAGCAAAAAAGGTGCCTCAGTCGTTGAAAAGTCTGTTACAGTTACGGACTTCGCAGCGCAGACGGAAACGTTGCAACAAGTTTCTGTCCCCTTCGTCTAGAGGCCTAGGACATCACCCTTTCACGGTGAGTACAGGGGTTCGAATCCCCTAGGGGACGCCAAAACAGCAGGGCGTAATCAAACGTCCAGCTAGTCGTCCGAAGCAATAGCTTCGAGCGGCGAACCAACACGGAGCGGTAGTTCAGTTGGTTAGAATACCGGCCTGTCACGCCGGGGGTCGCGGGTTCGAGTCCCGTCCGCTCCGCCAATATTAAAAATGCCTGCGCAAGCAGGCATTTTTTTTATCCTTCGCTTCCCGTTATTGCATTGCGTGACCCGCCTTTAAATCATGCGGGTTTGCTCACCCGCATGAAATACCGTACCAGCAGCGTGCCGGCCAAGGCCAGGCTGATACTGTTGCCGAACCAGAAACCGGCGGCGCCGCGTGTCCACTCGGGTAGCGCGTCGATCAAGCCGAATCCCATCACATACCCACTACCCAGCCCCACGCCCCACAGCGATCCTGCGTAGATCAACGTCGGAATCAGGGCGATCTTGTACGCGCGCAGGATGAAGGCGGTCATGACCTGCACCGCGTCAAATGCCTGATAGAACGCGACGAACAGCATCAACGGCAGTGCCTTGGTGACTACAGTCGGATCCTTGGCGTAGGCCTGCAGCAGCGGCTCGCGGAGCAGCCACAGCAGGGCGCCTGTCAGCAGCGCCAGCCCGGCCCCGAAGCGGATGCCGCGCCACGCCAGCCGGCGTGCCCCAGCCAAGTCACGTGCGCCAATCGACTGGGCCACCAGCGTGGACGTGGCAATCGCCAGAGAGAGCGGCATCATGTACGCTACCGCGCTCAGATTGGCGATGATCTGATGCCCGGCCAGCGTCTCGGTACCGAGTCGTGTGATGAAGATCGACATCAGCGTGAACGAGGTGATCTCGATCAGATAGGTCAGCCCCATCGGCACGCCCAGCCGCAGCAGCGGGCGGATCTTGCTCCAGTTTGGCCACTCCCAGCCGGCAAAAAGCGCCAGCGGCCGGTAGGCGGCGCCGGTGCGCAGGATCAGCAGGCCGGCGATGCACCAGGTCCAGCTGATCAGCGTGGAGGCCAGTGCGCAGCCCGGACCGCCCATCGGCGCCAGCCCCAGTCCCCCATGAATGAACCACGCGTTGAGCGGCACCTTCATCGCCAGCCCGGCGATCTGGAGCACCGTCACCATGATCGGCCGCGACAGCGCGTTGTTCAGCGCCATATAGATGCGGAAGCTCAGCGCGGCCGGCAGGCCGAACGCCACGATATGAAGATAGTGCGAGGCCTTCTCGACCAGCTCAGGCGGCGCCTTGGCAAACGTGAGCAGCGGCCCAGGGAACAGCAGCAACAGCATGCCCGGCACGGCCAGTGCCACACCCAGCCACGCGGCCTGGCGCACTTCGCTGCCGATCTCGGCGGTGCGGCCCGCGCCATAGAGTTGGCCGGCGATGGGTGCCAGCGCCTGGAGCACCCCCATCAGGCTGATATAGATGGTGATGTAGATGGAGCCGCCCAGGCCCACGGCGGCGAGGTCGGTAGCGGAGGCGCGCCCGGCCATCACCGTATCGATGACGCCGAAGGCCACCACCGCGAGTTGTCCGACCAGGACGGGCGCGGCGAGGTGGAGGATGCGGCGAATGTCTTGCAGCGCGCTGCTCATTGTTCTTGTCGGAAAGCATGGCGCGCCGGCTCAGTCGTGAGTCCGGCGCGTGAGGGGGGGCGAGGGGCGTCCTGCGCGGAGGATTAAGGCTGGCGCGGCAGGCGGCGCGGCACCGTGGGCCGGGGCGGCGCAGCGCGGCCAACATCGACCAGCCGGTACAGGCGGAAGCGCTCGTCCCGGTCCGCAGGCCGGCGGCCTTCCCAGACCAGCCGCCATTCGAAGTGCGAAATGTTGCCGGGCGGGCCGTAATCCACGGCGTCGTGGCGCAGCAGCACGTCGCAGCCGTCATCGGGCCCGCCAAAGCGGATATGGCCGTAATACGAGAACGACGCCAGTTGCGCATTCCCCATGCGGATCGGCTGCACGCAGGTATAGGTCGACGGTAGCGCCATCGAGGCGGCTTGCGCCACATCGCGATAGGTCTTGGCGTAGTTGATGGCGGGCAGCCAGAGCGTCATGGCCATCACCCACATCAGCGTCGTGCCGGCGGCCGAGATCACCACCGGGCGCCAGATCTGCTTGGGCGCACGCGACAGCCGCCAACGCACCACCAGTACCCAGGCCAGCGTCACCGCCAGCGCGATCACCACCGCGCTCCAGGTGAACGAGTGCTGGAAGCCCGGAATCAGCCGGTACACGTTGTTGGCGATCTTGGGCGGAAAACCGGTCGTGCGGGCGATCCACATGAACCAGAGGAAGCCGCAGAAGATCGTGAAGAACAGCAGGGCGAACCAGTCGATCGCGTTGATCACGCCACGCGCCAGCGTGGGCAATGCGAAGGCAGCCAGCACGGCCATCGGCGGCAGCAACAGGATGAACTGCACGTCGCCGGGGCTGCGTTGCAGCACCAGCAACAGGAGCAGTGTCGTCAGCATCGACAGCGGCAGCGCTACGTGGGCCGCGCGCCGCATGCCACGCCACGACAACCACGCCCAGACGGCCACCGGCCAGACCGGCCACGCGAACAGGAACAGATTTCGTGCGATGAAGCCGGCCGCGGCCAGTGACGGCCCGCCATAGGTGCGACGGTCGTAGCGGGCCCACTCGCGGATGAAGGTGACAGCCTCGTCGCGGTCGGCCGCGCCCAGGTACACCATCGCCATCCACGCGCCGACGATGGCCAGCGCCAGCGGCAGGCCAATCCCCGCCAGCCACTTCGCGGGCAGCGGCCGGCAGGCCACGGCGGCAAGGGCCGTGGCGAGCAGCAGGGCGGCGGCCAGGATCGGCCCGCTGGACAGGCACAGCGCGCCCAGCCCCACGCCGTACCAGAGGCTGCCCTGCACGGGCTTGTCCAGGCTGCGCACCAGCCCGTACAGCATGAAGGCGATAAAGCAGACCTGGCCGACCTGCGCCGTGGTTTCGTGCCCGCGCATCGCCAGCCCCACGCATGCCAGGAACAGCAGCAGCGCGCCATCGGCCAGCGCACGGCCATAGGAGCGCGCATCGGGCTGGCCGCCGAACGCGAACGCGAACGGCTGCACTTCGTCGCGCCGGCCGAGCAGGTAGGTGGAATACCAGATGAAGGCGCAGGTGCCGAAGTAGAACAGCGCCGTGGCCAGCCGCGACGCGTCCGGGGCGCCGAGCCAGCCGCCAAACAGCCGGATCATGATGCCGCCGAGCCAGAACACCAGCGGGCCGTCCTCGCTGAACGGCCGGCCGGCGATGTTCGGCATCAGCCAGTCCTGTGTACCGCCGGTGGCGAGCTGCCACATCACGCCGAAGCCCGCGGCATCCTCGTTCTTCCACGGATCGCGTCCGAACAGGCCGGCCAGCCCGTAGATGATGCAGATGGCCAGCAGCAGGGCGCGCGGCAGCGCGCCGGTGGCGGCGGCGGTCAGGTGGACGGGAGAGGTCTTGGCTTGACTCATCGGCGGTGAAATCGTAGGCAGCAACAATCGGCTGCACAAAAGCAAAGAGGCAGCCGATGCTGCCTCTTTGTCAGGTCGCGCGCGGCGGGAGCATCTGTTCCCTCGTGCGCGGCATGCTCGCGGCTCCGCGAGATTACTTCTTCATCGTGCTCAGCTTGCTGCCGAACTTCTGACGGAACTTCTCGACGCGGCCGGCCGTGTCCATGATCTTCTGGGTGCCGGTGTAGAACGGGTGCGATTCCGACGACACTTCGATCTTGGCCAGCGGGTAGGTCTTGCCGTCGTGTTCGATCGTGTCCTTGGTCTGGATCGTCGAGCGGGTCACGAACTTGAAGTCGTTCGACACGTCGTGGAACAGGACTTCGCGATAATTCGGGTGAATGCCTTCTTTCATGGTGCTTCCTTTCAGGTTGGGTAGCCAGTCCGCTCATGTCTGCCGCGTGCGTGCATCGGATGACGAATGCTTGCGACGAGCGAACCACTTGCCGATAACGGGCAAACCGGGATTATGCCAGAAAGACAAGCGCTTGGACAACAATACGCGCGCGGCTGTGACCATGTCGTCGGGTGTTCGGAAGTGCATTTTGCGTCATTTTTTGGCCGGGTCCTGACGATAGAACGTGGCCAGCGCTTCGTATAGCGTAGACCAATGCCGGCGCAGGCCTTCGGGCTCCACGAAAAATGCCTCGGACGCCACTGCGAAGAACTCGCTGGGCGCCTCGCATCCGTAGGGGTCGATCACCCGCAGCCGGGGCGGCAGCCGCTCGGGGTGGTTCCATGCACTGTCCGGTACGGCCTCGCAGGCATCGGCGAAGGCATCGTACTGGCTCAGGAACGCCTCGGCCCACTGTTCGGCATCGACGCCCGGATGCAGCACGCGCGAGAAGGGCGGCACGCCGTCGGGCTCGCCGTCGAGCATGTCGAGCTTGTGGGCGAACTCGTGGATCACCACGTTGTAGGTGTCCGCCGGCAGCGCGTGGTCGGAATCGAGCCCGGCGCCGGGCGTGCTCACGTCCTGCCAGGACAGGATGACGGGACCATGCTCCCACGCCTCGCCGCTCGCCTCCTCCTCCACGCCGTGCACCAGCCCGATCTCGTCCTCCACGGTGCGCCGGATCAGGAATTCGCCCGGATACAGCACGATGCCGTGCCAGCCGCGATACCACTCGATACCGAGCTTGAGGATCGGCACGCAAGCCTGCACGGCCACGCTGACCACCATCTCATCGGTCAGCGGCAGGTCGTGGGCAGTCGAATATTCCTTGCCGGCGATGAACAGCGTGGCCAGCTCGCGCAGCGCGGCCTGATCCTCGGCGCCGTAGCGCTGCACGTAGGGCAGGGCAGCCACGGTGCGCGTCCAGAGGTCGTCCGGAATGGCGTAGTGCTCGAGCTTGCGGGCGCGTGAGCGCGAGCGCAGGTAGCTGGTCAGTTTGCCGAACATGGGCGGAGGGTCGTCGGATCGATTGGCAGAGACAAAAAAGGCGCACCCAAGGGTACGCCTTTCCTGCCTGATGCACTACCGGGGCGGTTAGCCGCCGCGGCGCATCATGTCGAAGAACTCCGCGTTGTTCTTCGTCGGCTTCATCTTGTCGAGGATGAATTCCATCGCCTGCACTTCGTCCATGTCGGAGATGAACTTGCGCAGGATCCAGATCTTCTGGAGGATTTCCGGCTTGATCAGCAGTTCCTCGCGGCGCGTGCCCGACTTGTTCAGGTTGATGGCCGGGTAGACGCGGCGCTCGGCCAGACGGCGCTCGAGGTGCACTTCCATGTTGCCGGTGCCCTTGAACTCTTCGTAGATCACGTCGTCCATGCGGCTGCCGGTTTCGATCAGCGCCGTGGCGATGATGGTCAGCGAACCGCCTTCTTCCAGGTTACGCGCGGCGCCGAAGAAACGCTTCGGGCGTTGCAGGGCGTTGGCGTCCACACCGCCGGTCAGCACCTTGCCGGAGGCCGGCACCACGGTGTTGTAGGCGCGTGCCAGACGGGTGATGGAGTCCAGCAGGATCACCACGTCGCGCTTCAGTTCCACCAGGCGCTTGGCCTTCTCGATGACCATTTCGGCCACCTGCACGTGACGGATGGCCGGTTCGTCGAAGGTCGACGCCACCACCTCGCCGCGCACCGAGCGCATCATTTCCGTAACTTCTTCCGGGCGCTCGTCGATCAGCAGCACGAACAGGTCAGCTTCCGGATGGTTGTTCGCAATCGCATGCGCGATGTGCTGGAGCATCACGGTCTTGCCCGACTTCGGCGAGGCCACCAGCAGCGCGCGCTGGCCACGGCCGATCGGGGCGATCATGTCGATCACGCGGCCGGTGATGTTCTCTTCGGCGCGGATGTCACGTTCGAGCTGGAGCGGCCGGTTCGGATGCAGCGGCGTCAGGTTYTCGAACATGATGCGGTTCTTCACCGCTTCGGGCGCCTGCCCGTTGACCTTGTCCACCTTGACCAGCGCGAAGTAGCGCTCGCCGTCCTTCGGGGTCCGCACTTCACCTTCGATCGAATCGCCGGTATGGAGATTGAAGCGGCGGATCTGCGAAGGGCTGATGTAGATATCGTCCGTGCTGGCCAGGTACGAGGTTTCCGGCGAGCGGAGGAAGCCGAAGCCGTCGGGGAGGACTTCCAGCGTGCCGTCTCCGTAGATGGTTTCGCCCATCTTGGCGCGCTTCTTCAGGATCGCAAACATCAGTTCCTGTTTGCGCATCCGCTGTGCATTGTCGATCTCGAGCGTTGCCGCCATTTCGAGAAGCGCAGACACGTGAAGCGATTTGAGTTCTGTCAGGTGCATAGACGAGGGGTACAGAAGTGGCCCGGACGGGCGAGACCAAAGGGAAGGGGGAAAGAATGAGCGAACGCTCGGGGAAGTTGTTGATGGCATCTTAGCACAATCCGGCCGGCGCGCCAGAGCTGGCGCACGCGAAGCCGGATCATGCGGTGCCGCAGCCAGCCATGCCGGGCTGGCCGCGGGGTCTGGCGTCAGGCCAGGGCCGGGACGTTGTTCTTCAGGAACGCGGTCAGGTCCGACTTGGACAGGGCGCCAACCTTCTGGGCGACAACCTTGCCTTCCTTGAACAGGATCAACGTGGGAATGCCACGGATGCCGAACTTGGCCGGCACCTGCTGGTTCTCATCCACATTGATCTTGGCGATCTGCACCTTGTCGCCGAAATCGCGTGCCACTTCGTCCAGGATCGGGGCGATCATCTTGCACGGACCGCACCACTCGGCCCAGAAGTCCAGCAGGACGGGCTTGTCGGACTGGAGGACGTCGGCGTCGAACGATGCGTCGCTCACATACTTGATTTGTTCGCTCATGGCGTGAAACCTCTGGGGCTCAGTTGATGTTGAAGGCTGACCGCTACCTTACACGAGAATCCGGCGATCGGTTTGCGATGGCGCCGGAGGCAGTCAGGTCAGACAGGTCGTGCCGTTGATGCCGATATGTTACCAGCTTGCCGAATTTCAATACCCCCTCGGAACGGGGTGCCGACAGGGCCGGGGACAGGTGCAATTGTGCCCCTGCGCGGTAATACCTGCTCAACATTGTGTTAATCGCGGCAAGAGAATCGCTCAATCGGCATCGGGTTATCCAGTACTCAAATGGATTATCTTTGTGCCCGGGGAATTCCCCCAATAAGGGTATCCGGCATGACCTGAAAAGCACTTTGAGAATCCTCCCCATGCCGGCCGACCGGCCGCGCGCGTAGAATGATATGGATTGCCAACCCCGCAGGCACCACAAGGCCACCGACCATGACTGCCGATCCCCGCAAGCCCGATCCCGCCGACGATCTGCCCGACACGCCACCGGACGTGGATCACCTGAGCGACGCCCTGGCGCACCTGAACAGCGCGGTGGAGACCAACAGCATTGCCACTGGCGCGGCGCGTGGGCTCGTCTACAGCGTGATGGAGACGCTCGGCACGCTGGTTGGCGATCCGGACCTGCCCGAGCACGCCCGCTCCGGCTACGAAGGGTTGCTCGAAACCGCCCGCGAGTTGCGTGCGCGGCTGGAGCGCGGTGATCACTGACCCGCGCCTGCCCGGGCAGCCGGGTGGCCCCGGCCAACGCCATCGTATTTCCCTGACTGACCACGCCGTGCCGCCCTGGCGCGCCACGGCTCCGTGCCCCCATTTGCGCCTGACCCGACGTGGCCCGGCGCGCCATCCATGACCCGGCTTTCGTTTTCTCCCGGCCCCGCCTTCCTCGAGCAGGCCGCCACCGCGACGTGGTATTTCCTTGACCATTGCGGACCGGCCGCCGCCGGCGCGCACGTGGTCGTGCCCACGGCCGCGCAGATTCCGGGTGTCAGGCTGGCGCTCGACGCCGCCGCGCGCGCCGCCGGCACGCCCCGGCTGCTGCCGCGCGTGCTGACGCTGGGCCACTGGCTGCTGGACCTCCCGCCCGACCTGGAAGCCGAGCCCAGGCCGGTGCGCAGCCATGCCGCGCGCCTGCTGGCCGTGCAGCAGGCCATCCGCGAACAGGACTGGCTGCGCCGCGCGTTCGGCGCCCAGACCGAGGGCGCCGCCTGGGGGCTGGCGCAAACGCTGCTGTCGATCAGCGACGAACTGAGCGCGCGCTGGCTGGAGGACGCCGCCGTCCGCGACGATGACGATATCGATGGCGAGGATCGCGCCGCGCTGCTCCAGGGCGCGTTGCAACGCACCTATGCGCACCTGTCGGAACAATTTCTTGGTCAGGAGGCGCAGATTGTTCTGGCGTTCTGGCAGATGCTTTCCGGTCCGGACGATCCGCTGCCAGCCCGGCGCCGCGCCCTGCAGCGGCTGGCGCAGCAGGTGGCCGGCCCAGTGGTGTGGATTGGCCCGACGCCGCCCGAACCCGTCGAGGCCCGCTTCCTCGCCCAGGCTGGCGAGCAGGTGCCGACGCTCGAAGTGGGCTACGACTGGTCCGGCGGCGCGCACGATGCCGAGGCCACGCCCGACTGGTACGGCACGCTGCTGGCACTGTGGCCCGAGGCACGGCGGATCGATGCAGTGGCAGACGAAGACGAATCTGATGCGTCAGACGATTCCCTGACCCGTCAGTCGCAAAATGCATTGCCTGATCAGTTCCCCGAACATCGCCCCCGCATCCGCGTGGTCGGCAGCGCGCGCTTCGAGGACGAGGCGACCGCCGCCGCCGACCAACTCGTGCAATGGCTCAACGAAGGCCGCCGCCACGTCGCGCTGGTCGCGCATGACCGCGTGGTGGCCCGCCGGGCCCGCGCGCTGCTCGCCCGCGCCGGGGCGCCGGTCCGCGACGAAACCGGCTGGAAGCTCTCCACCACGCGGGCGGCCGCCGCGCTGATGCGCTGGTTCGACGTCCTGGCGCGCGATGGCGACACCGCCGCGCTGCTCGACCTGCTCAAGAGCCCGTTCTGCCTGCCCGGCTTTGCCCATCGCGGCGGCGCCATCGCGCTGATGGAACGCCAGATTCGCCGCGAAGCCATCACCGGCGGCTGGGCGCGCCTGCGTCATCTGTTTGCCGAGCGGCGCGCCAACGCCACGCTGGTCGATGCCGAGACGATGGACGCCGACGAGGCCCAGCAAGCCACCCGCGCCGGCGCGCGCGCGTTGATCGCCACGCTGGCCGACGAGGCCGCCGCGTGGCCGCGCGGCCTGGCGCAGAAGCCCCTGACGGTCTGGCTGGAGCGGCTCGACGCCACGCTGGACGCGCTCGATATGCGCACGCCCCTCGCCRCCGACGACGCCGGCCGGCAGATGCTCGACGCCCTCGCGCGGCTGGCCGAGTTGCCCGACGACGAGACCGGCGCCCACGCCACGCTGAGCCAGCAGGAATTCCGCGCGATGCTGTCCGCCTTGCTCGAATCGGTGGCGTACAAGGAGCCGTCCGCGCAGAGTTCGTCCCGCATCACGATCCTGCCGCTGAACGGCGCGCGCATGCGGCGCTTCGACGGCGTGGTGATCGTCGGCTGCGACGATGCGCAACTGCCGTCCAGCGCCGCCGAACTGATGTTCTTCTCGAACCAGATGCGCCGCGAACTGGCGCTCGAAGACCGCGAGGCGCGCTTCGCCCAGCAGGCGCGCGATCTGGCCGAAGTGCTATTGAACAACGACGACGTGGTGATGACCTGGCAGCGCTTCGGGGGGCGGGGCGAGCCGCACCACGTGTCGGGCTGGATCGAGCGACTGTCGGCGTGCTGCGCGCGCGCCGGGGCGCCGATCGAGGCCAGCATCGCCCCGCGCCTGCACGACACCTTCGCCCAGCCCGGCTATATGCCGGTGCCGACCGCCCCCGAGCGCGTGCCCGCCCGCTGGAGCGCGCAGGCGTACAACATGCTGCGGCGCTGCCCGTACCAGTTCTTCGCCGCGCGGATGCTCGGGCTGGCCGGTCTTGAGGCGGTAAATGACGACCTAGAGAAGCGCGATATCGGCAATCTGCTACACCGCGTGCTGCTGCAATACCACGCCGAAATCGCCGAAGCCGACGAACAGGACGCCGCGCGGCGGCTGGCCCGGCTGCGCCAGATTTCCGACACCGTGTTTGGCGCGCTGATGGCCGAGGACGGCAACGCCATCGGCTACTACCGTCGCTGGCTGGAGGTGCTGCCGTCCTATATCGACTGGCAGGCTGCGCGTGAGGCCGAGGGCTGGCTGTGGCGCGCCGGCGAATTCGACGTGAGCGTGGATGTGGCGATGCCGGACGGCTTGCCGCTGCGGCTGGCGGGCCGCATCGACCGGCTCGACAAGGGCCCGGATGGCGCGCACGCGGTGCTCGACTACAAGACGCAGCCGGCCAGCCGCCTGCGCCGCAAGGCCGGCGATGCCGAGGAAGACTGCCAGCTGCCGTTCTACGGCCTGCTGCGCGCCGATGCAGTGGCGGGAAGCTGGGTCGCGCTGGAAGGCGTGAAGCACGGCGGGAAAGACAGCGCCGCCGCCGCGCAGCGCGAAGTGGAACTGCCCGACTTCGCCGCCGCCGTCACGTGGCTGGAGCGCCAGCTGCGCCACGATGTGGGCCGCCTGCGTACCGGCGCCAAGTTGCCGGCCTTCGGTGACGCCGCCGCCTGTACCTATTGCGAAGCCCGCGGCCTGTGCCGCAAGGGCTTCTGGGAATCCACCGCCTTGCCAGATCTGCAGTCATGACCGACGTCCACGCCTACCTTCGCGATGGGCACCCCATCGAAGAGGCCGATTTCACGCGCGCCGCCTGCGACCCCGCCCGCTCGGTGGTGGTGGAGGCGTGCGCCGGCAGCGGCAAGACCTGGCTGCTGGTGGCGCGACTGGTGCGCTTGCTGCTGGCCGGCGCCGCCCCGCACGAGATTCTGGCGATCACCTTCACGCGCAAGGCCGCCGAGGAGATGCGCGAGCGCCTGCTGGAAGTGCTCTCGCAACTGGCCAGCGGCACCGACGCCGAGGTGCTGGCCGCCCTGACCATGCGTGGCCTGACCCCGGACGCCGCCCGGGCCGCGCTGCCGCGTGCGCGCGGGCTGCACGCGAAGGTGCTCGCCTCGCCGGGGCGCATGGCCATCGACACCTTCCACGGCTGGTTCGGCACGCTGCTGCGTGGCGCACCGCTGGCCTCCGGCATCGTGCCGGGCGCATCGCTGCGGGAAGACGCCCTGCGCATGAAGCGGGAAGCCTGGGCGCCGTTCTGGCGTGCGTTGGCCCAGCCCCAATTCGCCGAATTGCGGGCATCGTACGAACAACTGGTCGATGCCATCGGCGACTTCCAGGCGCGCAGCCTGCTGGACCGCATGTTCCACGCGCGCAGCGAATGGTTTGCGATGCGCGAGGCTGGCGACCCGGCGACGATGCTCGCGGAACACCTCGGCGACGATGCCACGGCGGACGTACTGGTGGAGGCGCTCTGCGAGGGCGAATGGCTCGACGACTGCACGGCCCTCGCAAAACTGCTAGGGCAGGGCGGCAAGACCGAGCACGGCCATGCTGCCCGGATGATCGACGGCCTGACCGCCATCCGCACCTGGCGCGAGGCGGGCGGCGCGCCCGGCGACGCCGCCGCGCAAGCCTTCCACCGCCTGCGATCGGCGTTCTTCACGGCGGCGGGCGAGCCACGTGCGATGCGTCGCACCACGGCGCTGGTCAAGGCCGCGGGCGGCGAGTCCGCCGTGGACGATCTGCTAGCCCGCCATGCCGAACACTGCGCCCGGCTCGACGAAATCGCCGCGCGCCGCTGCGAGGCCGCCGTGCTGGCCATCAACCTCGCGCTGTACCAACTCGGCGATGCCCTGCTCGAGCGCTACCAGCGCTACAAGAACGACCAGCGCGCGATGGATTTTGCGGATCTCGAATGGCTCGCCGCCCGGCTGATGGCCGACGAGGAGACCGCCACCTACCTCCAGGTGCGGCTGGACGCGCGCTACAAGCACCTGTTGCTCGACGAGTTCCAGGACACCAATCCGCTCCAGTGGCGGATCCTGCAGGGCTGGCTGGCCGGCTACCAGGGCCTGGGCGAGAAGCCGACTGTCTTCCTGGTGGGCGATCCAAAGCAGTCGATCTACCGTTTCCGTCGCGCCGACGCCCGCCTGTTCGGCGCGGCGAGCGCCATGCTGCAGGCCGATTTCGGCGCCACCGTGCTGCGGACCAATCGCACGCGGCGTAACCGTCCGGAGGTGCTCGACTGGGTCAACGCCGTGTTCGACCATGCGCGCGCCGASGGCCGCTATCCGCTGTWCGAGACCCAGACCACGGCGCTGCGCGAGCCCGGCGGGCCGGTCTGGCTGCTGCCGCTGGTCGAGGAGCCGGCTGAGGACGAAGCCGAGGTTCCGGCTGACGCCCCATCCCACCGCGACACGCTGACCCAGCCGCGCACGCGGCAGGGCGATTCGCTGCGCTACGAAGAAGGCCGGCGCGTGGCCGCCTGGCTGCACCATGTGCGCGACCACGTGCCCGTGCGGGAAGGCGACACCACGCGGCCTGCCTGCTGGCGGGACATGCACCTGCTGGTGCGCCGCAAGACCCATCTGGCCGATTACGAGCGCGCGCTGCGCGAGGCCGGCATCCCGTGCCTGAGTCCGCGCCGGGGCGGCCTGCTGGCGACGCTGGAGGCGCTCGACATCTCCGCGCTGCTCGCCTTCCTGATGACGCCGGAGTCCGACCTCGACCTCGCGCACGTGCTCAAGAGCCCACTGGTGGGCGCCACCGACGATGACCTGCTGCTGCTGGCCGGCCTGGAAGGCGAGGGCGGCTGGTGGGCGCGCATCCACGCGGTGGGCGTGCCGCCCGAATGTTCCGATGCGCTACGTGGCGGCGTGGCCCGGCTGCGCGCCTGGCTCGCGCTCGCGCCACAGCGACCCGTGCATGACCTGATCGACCATATCTATGATGCGGGCGAGGTGCGCCGCCGCTACGCCGAGGCCGCGCCAGCCGCCATCCGCGAGCAGGTGCTGGCCAATCTCGACGCCTTCCTGAAGCTGTCGCTGGACCTCGATGGCGGTCGTTATCCGAGCTTGCCGAAGTTTATCGACGAGTTGCAGGAAATTCGGCGCGGCGACGAGGACGAGAGCCCCGACGAGGGCGGCATGGGCGAAGGCGTGGAGGACGGCGAGGCGGAGCCGGAAGATGACGGCGAAAGCCAGCTTGATGCGGTGCATATCCTGACCGTTCACGCCGCCAAGGGGCTCGAGGCCCCCTTCGTGGTGCTGCTCGACGCGAACCACAGCGACCCGGCGGCGGACCGCGGCGGCATTCTGGTTGACTGGCCGCCTGAGTCGCCGGTGCCCCGGCATTTCTCGGCCTACGGCAAGCGCAGCGAGCGCGGCCGGGCCCGCCAGCCCCTGTTCGAGGCCGAAGCGGCCCTGGCCGAGCGCGAGAACTGGAATCTGCTCTATGTGGCGATGACGCGCGCCCAACAGGGTTTGCTGGTGAGCGGCGTGAAGGGCCGTGCGAGCAAGGCCGAGAAAGAGGGCGCGGCGGCCGAGATCGCCGGTAGCTGGTACGTGCGACTGGCGGCGGCAGGCGTGGGCGAAGCGGTGGACGGTTACCCGGAAACCGAAGCTGCCCCCGGCGATGCCGCGCTGACGCCAGTGAGCGAGCGCGTGCGCTACGCGGACTTCCGCCTGCGCTATCGCGACGCGGCGCCACTCCCGCAAATTGACGAATTCGATGAGTTCGACGACAAAGACCAGGAAGAAACGGTGGTGTTCGACGCCGCAGCGGCGGCCCATGGCGAACTGGTCCACGCCTTGCTGGAACGGGTGACGCGCTATCCGGAAGCCTTCGGCGCCTTGCCGGACGTGCCCACGGTCATGCGCTGGTTCCCGCTGACCGGCGCCGGGGCGCCGCAGGCGCGCGAACGCTGGCAGGCCCAGGCCGAAGCGGCCGTGGCCGACGTCCGCACGATGCTGACCGCACCGGCGCTGCGCCCGCTGTTCTTCCCCGAAGCGGCGCTATCGTCGCGCAACGAGGTGGAACTGTACGACGGGCGCGGCCGGCTGCTGCGGATCGACCGACTCGTGGAATTCACCGACCGCGTGGTCGTGATCGACTACAAACTGCGTTTGCTGCCGCAGGAACATGCCGCCTATGGCGCCCAACTCGCGCGCTACGTGGCGGCAGTGGGGCCGATGTTCCCCGGCAAGCGCATCGAGGCCGGCGTGGCCACGGCGGCCGGGGAGTGGATCGACGCGGGCAGTTTGCGCGCGCCGGTTCCGGCAATGCAGCAGGGGTCGTTGTTCTGAGCGATTGGGGGCATGCGCCCCCAATCGAAAAATGGGAGCAGAATAGGCGGCATTGCAGGGCGTTGCCGACGCTGTTGCCTGATTGTGCGGGGAGTGTGTGACGTGTAACGCGAACGGCTACGAAGATGTGCCGCGAAGGAATGCAGCAAAAGAATATGGGGGACGAGCCTGACCCTCGGCACTGATGGAAAACGGCTGTGGCTGCTTCGTTCCCGACCTGACCAGGTTGACCGCGCCACCATGCGAGGAGGCCCGTCCGACCGGCATTGTATCGCAACCGGCCGGCGGCGTCCCGAAATTAGTTGGAATACGATTTGTTCTAGCTAGTTTGATCTGACGCAGGCTGTGCGCCGGAGGATCGCTGGCAGCATGGCGGACTGGAAAAATCGTTCCATCTGAATGAGCCAGGACATGAACGCAAACGACCAGATCTTGCGCGGCGCGCTGGCGCCGCAGGACATTTCCACCGAAGTGCTGCTGGAGAAGTACGCCAAGGGCGAGGAAAGCACCATTGCCGATGTGCGTGCCCGCGTGGCGCGTGCGCTGGCGGAGGCCGAGCCGGCCGACCGGCGCGAGATGTGGGGCGCGCGCTTCCTCTGGGCACTGGAGAACGGCTTCGTGCCGGCGGGGCGGATCAATTCCGCCGCTGGCACGGGTATCCAGGCCACGCTGATCAACTGCTTCGTCCAGCCCGTGGGCGACTCGGTTTCCGAGGCGCGCGACGGCAAGCCCAGCATCTACGCGGCCGTGGCCCAGGCGGCCGAGACCATGCGGCGCGGCGGCGGGGTGGGCTACGACTTCTCGGCCATCCGCCCCGGCGGGGCGCTCGTGCGCGCGACGCACTCGCGCGCGTCCGGGCCGGTGTCGTTCATGAAGGTGTTCGATGCTTCCTGCGCCACCGTGGAGTCCGCCGGCGCCCGGCGTGGCGCGCAGATGGGCGTGCTGCGCTGCGACCACCCCGATATCGAGAGCTTTATCCACGCCAAGGACCAGGGCGACCTCACCAACTTCAATATCTCGATCGGCGTGACCGATGCGTTCATGCAGGCCGTGGAGGCAGATGGCGAGGTGGAACTGGTCCACGAGGCCGAGCCGGGCATGGACATGATCGCCGCCGGCGCCTATCGGCGTGATGACGGCCAGTGGGTCTACCGCCGCGTGCCGGCCCGCCAGCTCTGGGACCAGGTCATGCAGGCCACGTATGACCATGCCGAGCCGGGCATCCTGTTCCTGTCGCGGATCAACGCGGACAACAATCTCTATTACTGCGAGACCATCGAGGCGACCAACCCGTGCGCGGAGCAGCCGCTGCCGTCGTATGGCTGCTGCTGCCTCGGGTCGATCAACCTGACCGGCTTCGTGCGCCAGCCGTTCACGGCCGAGTCCTATTTCGATTTCGAGGCCTTCGCCGAGGTCGTGCGGGTGTCCACGCGCATGCTGGACAACGTGCTGGACGTCACGTTCTGGCCGCTGCCCGAGCAGGAGGCCGAGGCCCGCGCCAAGCGCCGCATCGGCCTGGGCTTCATGGGGCTGGGGAGCGCGCTGGTGATGCTCGGCCTGCGCTACGACGGCGATGCCGCGCGCGAGCTGGCCGGGCGGATTTCGGAAGCCATGCGCGACCATGCCTACCTGGCATCGGTGGAGCTGGCCGACGAGAAGGGCGCCTTCCCGCTGTTCGAGGCCGACCAATACCTGGCCGGCGGCTTCGTGAGCCGGCTGCCCGAGGCCGTGCGCGACGCCATCCGGGCGCATGGCCTGCGGAACTCGCACCTGCTCTCCATTGCCCCAACGGGCACGATCACGCTGGCATTTGCCGATAACGCGTCGAATGGCATCGAGCCGGCGTTTTCGTGGACCTACAACCGCCGCAAGCGGATGCCGGACGACAGTTACCGATCGTTCGAGGTGGCCGATCACGCCTGGCGACTGTATCGCCACATGGGCGCCGACATGGAGCGGCTGCCGGAGAGCTTCGTCACCGCGCTCCAGATGTCGGCGCTGGACCATATGCGCATGCTGGAGGCGGTGCAGCCCTATATCGACACCAGCATCAGCAAGACCGTCAACGTGCCGGAGGACTATCCGTACGAGGCCTTCCGCAACCTCTACCTGGAGGCCTGGAAGGCCGGCCTGAAGGGGCTGGCGACCTATCGGCCCAACAGCGTGCTGGGCGCCGTGCTCTCGGTCACGCCTGCCGCCGCCCCGGCGACGGCCTCCACCGCCACCACGGCCACCCCGGACGACGATCCGCTGACGCGCCCGTTCAACAGCCGGCCGCTCGGAGACCTGGAAGGCGTGACGTCCAAGGTGGAGTATCTGACCTACGAGGGCCACAAGACCGTCTACCTGACCGTGAACTTCATGCGGGTCTCGGGCGTCATCGATGGCAAGCCGGTGACGGTGGAGCGGCCGCTCGAGTTCTTCATGCCGGCGGGCCAGCGCACCGAGGGGCAGCAGTGGATCACCTCGACCATGCGGCTGCTGTCGATGGTGGCGCGCTCCGGCGGCCCGGTGGCCAAGGCACTGGCGGACATGCGCAACGTGGTCTGGGACAAGGGCACGGTCCGATATGGTGCATTGGTGCGCCAGGACGGCACCGAGGTGCCGCGTTTCCATGATTCCGAGGTGGCCGCCATCAGCTACGCGCTCCAGCGCATCCTGATCAAGCGCGGGTTCCTGGACGAGGACGGCGCCCAGGTGCCGGCGGCGGCGCTGGCGGCCCGGCTGGCCGGGCGGGACGCGTTCCAGGCTGGCGAGCCGGCCCTGGCGCTGGCCGGCAACCCGACGCGGCCGGCCCCGGCCGGCCACAACCCCGGCGTGGGCACCGGCAAGCCTTGCCCCGAGTGTGGCGCCCACGCCCTGCACAAGGTGGATGGCTGCGCCAAATGCGCCAATTGTGGCTACGTGGGGGAGTGCGGTTAATCGGCGCCATTCGGGGCGGCGCGTTTTGCTACAATCGCCGCCATGAGTTATCAAGTTCTAGCGCGCAAATGGCGCCCCAGGGATTTCACCACGCTGGTGGGCCAGGAGCACGTGGTCCGCGCGCTCACGCACGCGCTGGAACAGCAGCGGCTGCATCACGCCTACCTGTTCACCGGCACCCGTGGCGTGGGCAAGACCACGCTCTCCCGGATCCTGGCCAAGGCCCTCAACTGCACCGGCATTGACGGGGCGGGCGGCATCACGGCCCAGCCGTGCGGCCAGTGCAAGGCCTGCCAGGAGATCGACAGCGGCCGTTTCGTCGACTACATCGAGATGGACGCGGCGTCCAACCGGGGTGTGGACGAAATGGCGCAACTGCTGGACAAGGCGGTCTACGCGCCGACCGTGGGCCGATTCAAGGTCTACATGATCGACGAAGTCCACATGCTGACCAACCACGCCTTCAACGCGATGCTGAAGACGCTGGAAGAGCCGCCCGGACACGTCAAATTCATCCTCGCCACCACCGATCCGCAGAAGATTCCGGTCACGGTGCTGTCGCGCTGCCTGCAATTCAACCTGAAACAGATGCCGCCGGGGCATATCGTCTCGCATCTGGACCATATCCTGGGCCAGGAAGGCATCGGCCATGACGGCAACGCGCTGCGGCTGCTGGCCCAGGCGGCCCATGGGTCGATGCGCGACGCGCTGTCGCTGACCGACCAGGCCATCGCCTATAGCGCCGGGCAGGTCTCCGAGGAGGCCGTGCGCGGCATGCTCGGCGCCATCGACCAGAGCTACCTCGTGCAATTGCTGGACGCGCTGGCAGCCGAGGACGGCGCCGCCATGCTCGGGATTGCCGATGCGATGGCGGACCGCAGCCTGTCGTTCGCCGGCGCGCTGCAGGATCTGGGCTCTTTGCTGCACAAGGTGGCGCTGGCGCAGGCCGTGCCGGCGTCCGTGCAGGACGAATGGCCCGAGGCTGACGAAGTACGGCGGCTGGCTGGCGTGTTCGACGCCCAGGAAGTGCAGCTGTTCTACCAGATTGCCAATATTGGCCGCAACGAACTGGCACTGGCGCCGGACGAGTACGCCGGCTTCACCATGACGCTGCTGCGCATGCTGGCCTTCCGGCCGTCCGCCAGCCCGGCGACGGTGGGCGGGCAGGGCGGTGGCGGCCAGCAGCAAGTTGCCCGACCGCGCCCCGCCGCGCCGGCAGCACCCGCGCCGCGTGTGGCGGCTGCGCCGGTGGCGATGGCCCCGGCTGCTGTTCCGGTTGCTGTGCCCACGCCTGCCGCTGTTTCGGCTCCGGTGGTGCCAGTCGCTCCGGTGCAGGCCGCCGAGCCGGTTCGACCCGCACCCGTGGCACCTTCTGTCCGCGCCGCCGAGCCGGTGACACCGGTCCGGGCCGAAGCGCCCGTGCCATCCGCTCCGGCGCCGGTAGCCGATGCCGCCGCGATGTCGCCCGCCAAGGCCGCCTTGCTGGCCGCCCGCCAGGCCACGGCTGGCCGTGGCGGCGCGCGGCCGATGTCGGCGCCCGCTGCGGCGGCAGCGCCGAGCCCGCGTCCTGCTGCCCAGCCGTTGCGTCCGCCTGCGGCGGCGCGCCCGGCCACGGCCGTCACGCCGGCACGGGAAGCGCCGGCTGCACCCGCCGCCCAGCCGCTCAAGCCAGTCCAGACGCCCCAACCGGTGCCATCCGCCCCGGCCGCGAAGTCGGCCAGCGGCGAAGTGCCGCCTTGGGAGGAATTGCCCCCCGATTTGCCGGTGATCGGCCCGTACGACAGCGATCCGGGCTATGACCCGAGCTTCGGCGGCTACGACAGCGGTTTCGAGTCGGACTCGTTCGAACCCGCGCCGCGCGCCAGCCGCGCCGCACCACAGGCCAAGCTGGCTCGCCGGCCGGAGCCGGAACCGGCCGCCCCGCCGGCCCAGCCGGCCGTGCAACTGGCCCCGGCGATTCCGCCCGTGGCGCCAAGCGCCGCCGATGACGGCACGCCGCCCGTGTTCACCGACGACTGGCCGACGCTGGCCGCCACGCTGCCGCTCAAGGGCTTGGCCCAGCAGTTGGCGTTCCAGAGCGAGCTGCACCGCGTGGTCGGCCGCACCCTGCACCTGCGCGTGCCGGTGGCGGCCATCGCCGAAAACAATGTCGCCGAACGGCTCCAGGCCGCGCTGGTCGAGCAATTCGGCGTGGAAGTGCGCGTGCAGTGCGAAATTGGCGCTGTCACGCACACGGCGGCTGCTGTCGATGCAGCGGCACGGGCCGAGCGCCAGCGCGAGGCTGAGTCCACGATGGACGGCGATCCGTTCGTGCAGGGGCTGTTGCGCGAGTTCGGCGGGCAGATCGTGCCCGGCTCCGTCCAGCCACGCGCCGCCTGACAACCATTCCCGGGGCGGCCAGACCAGCACCACCGGCGCCGCCCCGCCATCCACACATATTGATTCAGGAGTATCCCCATGATGAAAGGTCAACTGGCCGGGCTGATGAAGCAAGCCCAGCAGATGCAGGAAAACATGAAGAAGATGCAGGAGCAGCTGGCCCTGATCGAGGTCGAGGGCCAGTCTGGCGCCGGCCTCGTGAAGGTGCTGATGACCTGCAAGAACGACGTGAAGCGCGTGACCATCGACCCGAGCCTGCTGGCCGACGACAAGGACTTGCTGGAAGACCTCGTCGCCGCCGCGTTCAACGACGCCGTGCGCAAGGCCGAGGCCACCACGCAAGAGAAGATGGGCTCGATGACGTCCGGCCTGCCGCTGCCCCCGGGCTTCAAGCTGCCGTTCTGATGACGCATCTGACAGGGGCGCGCCGATGAGAGCGGCGCCGCCCACCTCGCTGCAGGCGCTGATCGAGGCGCTCAAGGTGCTGCCCGGCGTGGGGCCGAAGTCCGCCCAGCGCATGGCCTATCACCTGCTGCAGCACGACCGCGACGGCGCACGCAAGCTTGGCGACGCGCTGCGCGGTGCTGCCGACGGCATCCGCCATTGCCAGCGCTGCAACACCTTCACCGAGCAGGAGATCTGCGAGACCTGCCGCGACACCGCGCGCGACGCCTCGCTGCTTTGCGTGGTGGAGACGCCGGCCGACCAGGTGATGATCGAGCAGACGCTGACCTATCGTGGCCAGTATTTCGTGCTGATGGGGCGGCTCTCGCCGCTCGACGGCATCGGCCCGAAGGACATCCACCTGGACCGGCTGCTGGCCCGCGCCACGGACCCCGAACTCGGCGGACCGGTGGGCGAGGTCATCGTGGCCACTAATTTCACGAGCGAGGGCGAGGCCACTGCGCACTACATCGGCGAGATGCTGAAGTCGCGCGGGCTCAAGGTGTCGCGGCTGGCGCGCGGCGTGCCCGTGGGCGGCGAACTCGAATACGTGGACGCGGGCACCATCGCCCGCGCCGTCATGGACCGGCGTAGCCTGTAGGTATCGGACTTCCTCGGACAAACATGAATCTGGCGCGCTTCGACCTCGTGACGCTTGGCCTGTTCGTGGCCGTGGCCCGACAGGGCAGCATCTCGGCCGGCGCGCGCCAGTCGCACCTGGCCGTGGCGGCCGCCAGCAAGCGGATTTCAGATCTCGAAGCCGCCGTGGGCGCGCCGCTGTTCTTCCGCCACGCCGCCGGCGTGCAACTGACCGAGGCCGGGCAGGCCTGCTACCACCATGCGCTGACCATCCTCCAGGACGTGGAACGGATGGCTGGCGTGATGTCGGACTACGCGTCCGGCGTGCGCGGGCAGGTGCGCGTGTGCGCCAACACCTCGGCCATTACCCAGTTCCTGCCGGACGACCTCGCGGCGTTCATGCGCCAGCATCCGACCATCCGCATCGAGCTGGAGGAGCAGAACAGCAGCGAGATCGTCGCCGCGCTGGTCGAAAACCGCGCCGATGTCGGCATCTTCGCCGATCGCACGCCAAGCTCCGGGCTGGTGACCGTGGAATACCGGCAGGACGAGTTGGTCATCATCACGCCGCCCGGGCATCCGCTGTCCGAGCGCGGGCCCGTGCATTACGCCGATACGCTCGAATACGACTTCGTGAGCTTGCCTCAGGTGACCTCGCTGGCGGCGCGGCTGCTCGAGGAAAGCAGCCGGCTGGAGCGGCAGTTCCGGCTGCRCATCCAGGTGCGCAGCTTCGACGCGATGTGCCGCATGGTCATGGCCGGGCTGGGCGTGGGCGTGCTGCCGCGCATTGCGGCCGAGCCGCACGTGAAGTCGATGGGACTGTCGTTGGTGCCGCTGCAGGACGCCTGGGCGCGCCGCTCGCTGCTGATCGGCATGCGCGATCCGGCCGGGCTGACCGTGTCGGCGCGGCTGCTCATCACCCATCTCTGCGGCGACCGCGCGCCGTTCTAAGGCGATCTCCGCGCCATCCCCCGGGATCCCCGGGCGAACTCCGGGTAAGCCCGCCCCTTCGCGTTCCGAGAAAGCCCGCTTGCCGGAATGCCGATTCCGCCGCCCGTCCCGCTGGTGCACACTCCGACCCAACATGAAAAGCCAGTCCCGCAGATCGATGCGGCGCGGCAGCCACGGTCATCACGGAGACACCTCACATGGCGCAACAGATTCTCGAAGGCATTCGCGTCCTGGAACTGGGACAACTGATTGCCGGCCCCTTTGCCGCCAAGACCCTCGCGGATTTCGGCGCCCACGTGGTCAAGGTGGAGCCGCCCGGCCAGGGCGACCCCCTGCGCAAGTGGCGCATGATCCACGAGGACACTTCCGTCTGGTGGGAAGCGCAGTCGCGCAACAAGCAGTCCATCGCCATCGACCTCCGTCAGGCGGAAGGCCAGGCGCTGGTGCGCAAGCTGGCCACCGAGGCCGATGTCCTGATCGAAAACTTCCGCCCCGGCACCATGGAAAAATGGGGTCTGGGCTGGGATGTGCTCCACGCCGCCAATCCGAAGCTGATCATGGTGCGGGTGTCCGGCTACGGCCAGACCGGCCCGCGCCGGGACGAACCCGGCTTTGCCGCCGTGGCCGAGGCCATGAGCGGCCTGCGTTACCTGACCGGCGAGCCGGGCCGGCCGCCGGTGCGCGCCGGGCTCTCGCTGGGCGATACCATCGCCGGCCTGCATGGCGCCCTCGGTGTGCTGCTGGCCCTGTACGAACGCGATGCGCGCGGCGGGGTGGGGCAGGTGATCGACGTGGCGCTCTATGAGTCGCTGTTCAACCTCAGCGAAAGCCTGCTGCCCGAGTACTCGGCCTTTGGCGCCGTGCGCCAGCCTGCTGGCGGCGCGCTGCCGGGCATCGCGCCGTCCAACGCCTATCCCTGCGGTTGCGGCGAATATGTGCTGATTGCCGCCAATGGCGACGCGATCTTCCGCCGCCTGATGGCTGCGATGGGCCGCGCGGACCTCGGCGAAGATCCCGCGCTGGCCCGCAACGACGGCCGCGTGAAGCGCGTGGACGAGATCGACGCCGCCATCGCCGCCTGGACCCAGACCCAGACCGTCGAGTCCGCACTGGTGGTGCTGCGCGAGGCCGACGTGCCGTCCGGCCGCATCTACACGGTCAAGGACATCGCCGAAGACCCGCACTACCGGGCGCGCGGTGTGATCGAAACCGTGACGTCGGCCCGGGGGCTGAGCGTGGAAGTGCCGGGCATCATCCCGAAGCTGTCCGCCAACCCCGGCGCCATCCATGACCGCGCGCCCACGCTGGGCGAGCATACCGATGCCGTGTTGGCCGAATCCGGCTTCGACGCGGCCGCCATCGCCGACCTGCGCGCCCGAGGAGTGATCGCATGAGTGCCCAACGTTATCCGCTGGCCGGGCCGGCCAAGATCGAAATCAACGATGTGGCGCCGCGTGACGGCCTGCAGATCGAGCCGGTGGTCGTGCCGACCGAAGGCAAGGTGGCCTTCGTGAACGCGCTGGCCCACTGCGGTTTCGCGCGCATCGAGGCGACGTCGTTCACATCGGCCCGCGCCATTCCCGCGCTGGCCGATGCCGAGGCCGTGATGCATCAGATCGAACGGGTGCCGGGCGTGGCCTACACGGTGCTCGTGCCGAACCTGCGCGGGCTGGAGCGCGCGCTGTCGTGCCAGCCGGACGAGGTGAACCTCGTCATGTCGTGCAGCGAAACCCACAACCGCGCCAACCTGCGCATGACGCGCGAGCAGTCCAAGGCGCAGTTGACGGCGATGATCGACGAGGCCGGCAAGGCTGGCGTGCCGGTGAACGTGTCGCTGTCCACGGTGTTCGGCTGCCCGTTCGAGGGCGATATCCCCGAGGCCGACGTCATGGCCCTGGCGCGCCGGTTTGCCGATGCGGGTGCTTCGGGAATCACTTTGTGTGATACCACGGGCATGGCCTATCCGAACCAGGTGGCGGCGATGTGCGAGGCATTCCAGCGCGCGCTGCCGCAGACCGGGCTGACCATCCACCTCCACAACACGCGCGGCATGGGCCTGGCCAATGCCATCGCGGCCTGGCAGACCGGCGTCACGCGCTTCGACGCGGCCGCCGGCGGTCTTGGCGGCTGCCCGTACGCGCCCGGCGCGAGCGGCAATGTCAGCACGGAAGAACTCGTCCACATGTTCGCGTCGATGGGCGTGGACACCGGCGTAGACCTGGACGGCCTGCTGGCCGTGGTCGGGGGCCTGCCGGCACTGGTTGAGCGCGAAATTTCCAGCCAGCTGCTGCGCGCCGGCCCGCGCCTGCGCACCCATCAACCCCCGGCCTGGATGGCTGAGCACTTCGCCGGGCAGTAACGCCAGAGATTCAGATCCCTTCGCTTCCCTATATAACAAGCACGGAGACAACCATGAACCGCAAGACTCAACTGACGGCCGCCGCGCTGCTGGCTGGCATGGCACTCGTACCTGCCGCCCAGGCGCAGGAAAGCACCTATCCCAACAAACCGGTGATGCTGGTGGTTTCCGCCGCGGCCGGTGGCACGACGGACATCGCCGCGCGCCTGATCTCGGAGCCGCTGTCCAAGGCGCTCGGCCAGTCGGTCGTCGTCGACAACAAGCCGGGCGGCAACGGCACCATCGCCGCGCAGGCCGTGCAGCGCGCCAAGCCGGATGGCTACACGCTGCTGGTGCAGTATTCGGGCTACCACGTGATCACGCCGCTGCTGACCAAGCAGCCGTGGGATCCGGTGAAAGACTTCGCGCCCGTGGCGAACCTGCTGTCCGCCCCGCAGGTGCTGGTGGTGCGGCCGAGCCTGCCGGTCCACTCGCTCAAGGAACTGGTGGCCTACGCCAAGGCGAATCCGGGCAAGCTCAACTACGCGTCGTCGGGCAATGGCTCGCTCCAGCACGTGTCCACGGAATTGCTGAACCTGCAGGCCGGCACGAAGATTACCCATGTGCCATACAARGGYACCGGCCCGGCSATGACCGACCTGCTGGGCGGCAAYGTSGACCTGACCATCACCACGCCGCCSCCGCTGATGGGCCATATCGCCGCCGGCAAGCTGCGCCCGCTGGTGGTGACCAGCAAGACGCGCCTGCCTAGCCTGAAGGACGTGCCGTCGGCACCGGAGGCGGGCTATCCCGACCTGGACGTGTCGTCGTGGTTCGCCATGTACGCGCCGGCCGGCACGCCGAAGCCCGTCATCGACAAGCTGACTTCGGAGATCGAGAAGATCATGAAGTCCGATGCCTTCCGCAAGAAGGCCGAGGAACTGGGCGCCGAGGCGCGCTACATGAACCCGCAGCAGCTTGATCAGTACCAGCGGGCCGAACTGACGCGCTGGGGCAAGGTCATCAAGTCCGCCGACATCCACGCGGAGTAAAGCGGAGGAGGTCACGGAGCCAGACATTCCGACCATGGCAAGGTGATCGAAAGGCGGCGCACGTACACTGTGCGCCGCCGCGCTGCGTTTACGGCCGGCATTGCGTTGCGTTGGCAATGTCCGCCAAATGTCTGCATCGTCCGGTAGGTGTTGATCCCGATGCGGGCACCGGCCGCGGCCGGTAGCATCGCAATTTGCCGCAAGGCGGCACGCAACGAACAAAAACAGGTAGTCAGGTAGGAGAGCATCTCATGTACGACAAGACATTCTGGAAGCGGGCGCTGATCGCACTGGCCCTGTTCCTGGCCGGGTGGTTCACCTTCAGCAGCGCGCAGGCGCAGGGCAAGCCCGAGAAGACCAAGGTGACCATCGCCGTGGGGGGCAAGAATCTCTTCTATTACCTGCCGCTGACGATTGCCGAGCGCCTGGGCTACTTCAAGGAAGAGGGCCTGGACGTGGAAATCGTCGACTTCGCCGGCGGCGCCAAGGCGCTCCAGGCCGTGGTCGGCGGTAGCGCGGACGTGGTGTCCGGCGCCTACGAGCACACCATCAACCTGCAGGCCAAGGGCCAGCAGTACCAGGAATTCGTGCTCCAGGGCCGTGCGCCGCAGATCGTGCTGGTGGTGTCGAACAAGACCATGCCGAACTTCAAGTCGATTGCCGACCTGAAGGGCAAGAAGATCGGCGTGACCGCGCCGGGTTCCTCGACCAATATGATGGCCAACTTCGTGCTGGCCAAGTCGGGCCTGAAGCCGTCGGACGTGTCGTTCATCGGCGTGGGCGCCAGCGCCGGCGCGGTGGCCGCCATGCGCTCGGGCCAGATCGACGCGATGGCCAACCTGGATCCGGTGGTGTCGATGCTGACGCAGAAGAACGAGGTGAAGATCGCCTCGGACACCCGCACGCTCAAGGAAACCCAGGCGGTGTTCGGCGGGAATATGCCGTCGGGCTGCCTGTATGCCTCGACCGCCTTCATCCAGCAGAACCCCAACACCACGCAGGCGATGACCAATGCCATGGTCCGCGCGCTCAAGTGGCTGCAGAAGGCTGGCCCGTCGGACATCGTGAAAACCGTGCCCGAGAGCTACCTGCTGGGCGACCGCGCGCTCTATCTGGCCGCCTGGGAGCAGGTCAAGGAAGCCATCTCGCCGGACGGCACGATGCCGGCTGATGGCCCGAAGACGGCGCTGAACACCTTGCAGCAGTTCGATCCTGAGCTGAAGGGCAAGTCGATCAAGCTCGAGAACACGTTCAYGAACACGTTCGTCCAGCGCGCCAACGCCAAGTACAAGTAATCGACAAGTCAGCGCACCCGCCTTCACGCCGCCCGCCGCGCGCGCAACGCTCGGCGGGCTTGTGTTTTCTCTGAGTCCAGTTTTTCGACGAGTTTTCTTCGAGCAATGAGCACGCCCGCACTTTCCCTCGAGAACGTTACCTGCACCTTCGTCTCGCGCGAGGACCGCAGCCAGCGCTACACCGCCGTGCGCGATGTCACGCTGTCCATCCAGCCCGGCGAGTTCGTCTCGGTGGTGGGCCCCACGGGCTGCGGCAAGTCCACGCTGCTGAACGTCGGCGCCGGCCTGCTGGAGCCTTCCAGCGGCACCGTGCGCGTGTTCGGCGAGCCGCTGGTCGGCATCAACCGCCGCGCCGGCTATATGTTCCAGTCCGAGGCGCTGATGCCGTGGCGCAGCGCACTGGACAACGTGATTGCCGGCCTGGAATTCCGCGGCGTGCCGCGCGCCGAGGCCGAGGCGCAGGGCGAGGAATGGCTACGCCGCGTGGGCCTGGGTGGGTTTGGCGACCGCTATCCGCACCAGCTCTCGGGCGGCATGCGCAAGCGCGTGAGCCTGGCGCAGACGCTGGTGCTGGACCCGGACATCATCCTGATGGACGAGCCGTTCTCGGCGCTGGACATCCAGACCCGCCAGCTGATGGAAAACGAGGTGCTGGACCTCTGGACCGCCAAGCGAAAGGCCGTGCTGTTCATCACGCACGACCTGGACGAGGCCATCGCCATGAGTGACCGCGTGGTGGTGCTGTCGGCCGGCCCGGGCACCCATCCGATTGGCGAATTTGCGATCGACCTGCCGCGTCCGCGCGACGTGGCGGAAGTCCGCAACCATCCGCGCTTCGTGGAGCTGCACGCCGCCATCTGGGACGTGCTGCGCGAGGAAGTGCTCAAGGGCTACGCGCAGCAGCGCAAGGTCGCCTGACCCTCTGACGATACAAAAACTCGTAGAACAACGATATGGCTTTTCGAGCGGATTCTAAGGGCATGCTGCGTGTGTGGCAGCTGCTGGTGCTGGTGGTGATCCTGGGGGTGTGGCATGCGGCCACGCGCTCGCAAGAGGTGGCGTTCTTCTTCGGCGAACCGCTGATGGTGGCGAAGCGCATCTGGACCTGGTTCGTCGTCGAGCGTGACATCTATATCCACCTGGGCGTGACGCTGCTGGAGACGGTGCTGGCGTTCGGCATCGGCACGGTGGCCGGGCTGGGCGTGGGGCTGTGGCTGGCGTTGAGCCCGTTCACCTCGGCCGTGCTCGACCCGTATGTGAAAGCGGCCAACTCGATGCCGCGCGTGATCCTGGCGCCGATCTTCGCGGTCTGGTTCGGGCTGGGGATCTGGTCGAAGGTGGCGCTGGCCGTGACGCTGGTGTTCTTCATCGTCTTCTTCAACGTCTACCAGGGCGTGAAGGAAGTGAGTCCGGTGGTGCTGGCCAACGCACGCATGCTCGGCGCGAACCAGAAGCAACTGCTGCGCCACGTGTACCTGCCCAGCGCCACGAGCTGGGTGTTCTCGTCGCTGCACACGTCAGTGGGTCTGGCGTTCGTGGGCGCGGTGGTGGGCGAGTACCTGGGTTCCGCGCGCGGCGTGGGCTACCTGATTCTCCAGGCCGAAGGCACGTTCGACATCAACACGGTGTTCGCGGGCATCGTAGTACTGACCGCGTGCGCGCTGGTGCTGGACTGGATGGTGACGGTGGGGGAGAAGCGGCTGATGAAGTGGCAGCCGAGTTCGGGTGAGACCGAAAAACTCTGAAATACTGTGTTAAACGTTGTTGAATTCGCCCTCTCCCGGCCATGTCCAGACAAAGGACAGGCCGGGGAAGGGCGGAGAAGCGTTACGGCATGATGACGATCTTGCCGGTCACCTTGCGCGCTTCCATGTCCTTCAGCGCCTGCGGCGCCTGCTCCAGCGGGTAGCGTGCCGAGATGTGCGGGCGAATCTTGCCTTCCTTCATCCAGCCCAGCATCTGCGCCATATTGGCCTGATTGTTACGTGGCTCGCGACGGGCGAAATCGCCCCAGAACACGCCGACCAGCGACGCGCCCTTGAGCAGGGCCAGGTTCAGCGGCATCTTCGGGATCTCGCCGTTGGCGAAGCCCACCACGAGGTAGCGGCCACGCCAGCCGATCGAGCGGAAGGCCGGCTCGGCATAAATCCCCCCAACCGGGTCATAGATGACGTCCGGGCCCTTGCCGTCGGTCAGCGCCTTGACGCGCTCGCGCAGGTCTTCGGTGCTGTAGTTGATCAGCGCGTCGGCGCCGTGCTCCTTGCAGACCGCCAGCTTCTCGTCGGTAGACGCCGCCGCGATCACCCGCGCGCCAATCGCCTTGCCGATCTCGATGGCCGCCAGGCCCACGCCGCCGGCCGCGCCCAGCACCAGCATCGTCTCGCCAGCCTTCAGCTCGCCCCGGTCCACCACGGCGTGGTGGGAGGTGCCGTAGGTCAGCGTGAAGGCGGCGGCCACGTCGAAGTCGATGCCGGGCGGCATCGGCACCACGGCGCTCGCCGGGGCCTTGGCCTGCGTGGCGAAGGCGCCGTTGCCGAGATAGGCGATGACCTTGTCGCCGGGCTTGACGTGCGTCACGCGCGCGCCCACCGCGTTGACCACGCCGGCCAGCTCCGAACCGGGCGAGAAAGGCAGCGCCGGCTTGGCCTGGTACTTGTTCTGGATGATCAGCACGTCCGGGAAGTTGACCCCGGCGGCCTTGACGTCGATGACGACCTCGCCATCGCCGGGTACGAGGTCCGGGAGGGTGTCGAGCGAAAGGGAATCGGGCGGGCCCCAGGCTTTGCAGAGTACGGCTTTCATCTTGTCTCCGGTGGTGGTGTTGTGGTGTGGCGATGGTCTGCGCTCCGGGAAGTGTAGCGCAAAAAAGCACGATCGTTCTGTTCGTGTCGGGCGGCGGTTCCACGCCGTTTTGGTGCCGCGATGGCCGCTTTGCTCGGGTACAATCGCGGCCATGCATATCCTTCTCGCCAACGACGACGGTTATCTCGCGCCGGGCCTTGCCGTTCTGCATGCCGCGCTCGCCCCGCTTGCGCGCGTGACGGTGATCGCGCCCGAGCAGAACCATAGCGGTGCGTCGAATTCGCTCACGCTGCAACGTCCGCTCTCGGTTTTCGAGGCGCGCGAGGGCGTGCAGAAGGGTTTCCGTTTCATCAATGGTACGCCCACCGACTGCGTGCACGTGGCACTGACCGGCCTGCTCGAGGATCGGCCCGACCTGGTAGTGTCCGGCATCAACCAGGGCCAGAACATGGGCGAGGATGTCCTGTACTCGGGCACCGTGGCCGCCGCCATCGAGGGCTATCTGTTCGGCATCCCGTCCATCGCGTTCTCGCAGGTGGACAAGGGCTGGGAGCACCTGGACGCCGCCGCGCGCGTGGCGCGCGAGATCGTGGAGCGCGTGATCGCCAGCCCGCCCCAGGAGCCGTTCCTGCTCAACGTCAACATCCCGAACCTGCCGTTCGAACATCTGAAGGGCCAGCGCGCCACGCGCCTCGGCAAGCGCCATCCTTCGCAGCCGGTCATCACGCAGGTGAATCCGCGTGGCGATACCAACTACTGGATCGGCCCGGCCGGCGACGCGCGCGACGCGAGCGAAGGCACCGATTTCCACGCCACCGCCAATGGGTTTGTCTCGCTGACGCCGTTGCAGCTCGACCTGACCCATCGCGCGCAGCTCGAACAACTCGGACAGTGGCTGGGGTAGGCGTGTCGTTCGCGTCGGCCCTCCAGTCTTCGATTCCGGTATCGCGCCGATGAGCACCACGCCGCGCCGATCCCGCTTTCCGCTGCCGCTCGATGCGGTAGTCGAACGCAAGCCCGCGCCGAAGCGCACGGCCGGCCTGCCCGCCGTGGGCGGCCGGCATGTGGCCGCGCCCGCGCCGGCGACCGTCAAGCCACGCAAGCCGTCCGCACCGCCTGCGGCCCCGCCGCCACCGGGCAGTGCCGTGGAGGCGCGTGCCTCGGCGGCCACGGCGGGCGGGGGCGGCATGGCGTCCGATCGCGCCCGCACCGCGTTGGCTGCACGGCTGCGTGCCGGCGGCATCCGCGACGAGCGCGTGCTGAGCGCCATCGCCACGGTGCCACGTCATCTGTTCATGGAGCCGGGGCTGGCCTCGCAAGCCTATGAGGACGCCGCGCTGCCGATCGGCCATCAGCAGACCATTTCCAAGCCGTCGGTGGTGGCGCGCATGATCGAACTGCTGCGCGAGGGCCTCACGCCGGACCAGCCGATCCCGCGGGTGCTGGAAATCGGCACCGGCTGCGGCTACCAGGCTGCCGTGCTGAGCCTCGTCGCGCAGGAAGTGTTCTCCATCGAGCGGATTCGTCCGCTCCACGAACAAGCCAAGGCGAACCTGCGTCCGCTGCGCGTGCCGAACATCCGCCTGCATTACGGCGATGGCATGCTCGGGCTGCCGCAGGCCGCACCGTTTTCCGCCATCATCCTGGCCGCCGCCGGGATGGACGTGCCCGAGGCGCTGCTCGGGCAACTGGCGATTGGCGGCCGGCTGATCGCCCCGGTGGTGGCATCCGCACCGGGCGGCCCCGGCCAGACCGTCACCCAGCAGCTCTTGCTGATCGAGCGCCTGAACCGTCATCGGTTTCACAGGACCGCGCTTGAAGCCGTTTTCTTTGTGCCCTTAAAATCGGGCACCATCTGAGTCGAACTATGCACAACATCGTGAAATCGGAACATTTCGCACGTTTGGGACAACGTTTCACCGTCACCGCGCTCGTCGCCCTGCTGGCTGCCTGCGCCAATTCGCCCATGCCCGCCCCGGTGGTGGACCGTACCTCCACCGCAGGTGGACAGGCCGCCGCGTCCGTGGAGCCGGCGCCGCCTGGATACTATCGGGTCAAGCGAGGCGATACTCTTTACCGTATCGCGCTCGAGAACGGGCAGTCGTATCGCGACGTGGCGTCGTGGAACAATATCGGCAATGCGAATCAGATCGAGGTCGGACAACTGCTGCGCGTTGTGCCGCCGAGCGCCGACGCTAACGTAGCCCCGGGCGTCGCCACGGTGCCGGTGGCGCCTGGCACGGTGCAGTCGCAGCCGATTGACGCGGCGCGTCCGGTCGGCACCCCTGTCGGAACCTCTGTCGGGACCCCCTCCGGCACCACGGCAGCGGCCTCGGTGCCGGCCGCCACGCCCTCGGCCGGTGCATCGGCAGCAGCGGCGGCTTCGGCCCCGGCTGGCGACGTCCGCCTGTCCTGGCCCGCCAGCGGTCAGCTGATCGGAAAATTTGATGACAAAGGTAACAAAGGCATTGATATCGCTGGTAAAAAAGGCGATGCCGTGCTGGCTGCCGACGAGGGTAGGGTGATTCACGTAGGCCCCTTGCGCGGCTACGGGAATCTTGTCATCATCAAACACAACGACACGTATCTCACCGCCTACGGTCATAACGACAAGGTGCTGGTGGCAGAGCAGTCAATGGTCCGCAAGGGCCAGAAGATTGCCGAAATGGGTAACAGTGATACTGACAGGGTCAAGCTGCACTTTGAGGTTCGCAAGAACGGAAAACCGGTCGATCCGATGCGGTATCTGCCGCCACAGTGAGGTTTCATGCCACGCCAGAAAACTGTCTCATCCGGAGTTGTCAGCAGGACCCGTCGTCCCAAGCAGCCGGAAGGAAAGGCTGGTGTGGCGAAATCTGCCGACGTGGTGGACGCCGAGGGCTTCGGCGACGATCCTGCTGCCGAAATGGTCCCGGCTACCGACGAGCCCATCACGCCCGTTTCGCGTGCCGGCCTGCGTGACACCGATCTCGCCACCGACCTGCGCGTAGACGTCGTCGCCGCCGACGACGGCGACGACGATGAAGCCGAGGACGAGGAAGAGGAAGAAGAAGCCGCCGAGGCCGCGCCCGAGCACGACGACTTCAAGACCGTGCTACACACGGAACTCGCCGCCGACACCGTCCAGCATTACCTGAACCGCATCAGCATCAAGCCGTTGCTGTCCGCGCCGGAGGAACTCCATTTCTCCACGCTGGCCAAGGGCGGGGATTTCTCCGCGCGGCAGGTGATGATCGAGCGAAACCTGCGCCTCGTGGTCAGCATCGCCAAGGGCTACCTGAACCGTGGCGTGCCGCTGCTCGATTTGATCGAGGAAGGCAATCTCGGCTTGATGCACGCCATCGAGAAGTTCGATCCGACCCGTGGTTTCCGCTTTTCCACCTATGCCACGTGGTGGATCCGCCAGAGCATCGAGCGCGCGATCATGAATCAGGCCCGCACGGTGCGGTTGCCGGTGCACGTGATTCGCGAACTCAATCAAGTACTGCGTGCCAAGCGTCATCTTGAAAAAGGTGGCACCGATGGCCGCGACGCCAGCCTCGAGGACATTGCTCATCTCCTCGGAAAGACGCCTGACGAGGTGCAGGACGTGCTGGCACTCAATGAACATACCACCTCGCTCGATACGCCKTTCGATCTCGAYCCRGGCTCCAGCYTGCTCGATTTCCTYTCSGACGAGCACAACGCCGCGCCCGACCAGGARGTSGCSCACCGSGAGYTGGAAAACCTGATGAAGCTTTGGCTGGCCCGCCTGTCGGAGAAGCATCGCTATGTGGTGGAGCGCCGCTTCGGCCTGAACCACATCGAGCCGGCTACGCTCGAGGAGCTGGCCGAGGAAATGGGTCTGACGCGCGAGCGCGTGCGCCAGATCCAGCAGGAAGCGCTGGTCAAGCTCAAGCGGCATTTCGCTTCGCAAGGTGTCAGGAAGGACGCCGTTTTATGACCCCTGTGCTGGTATTCGACATCGAGACGATTCCCGATGTCGCCGGCCTGCGCCGTTTGCATGACCATCCCGCATCGATGAGCGACGCCGAAGTCGCCGAGCATGCGTTTGCCGCCCGCCGGGACAAGACCGGCTCCGACTTCATGCCGCACCACCTGCAGCGCGTGGCTGCCATCTCCTGCGTGCTGCGTCGCACGCAGCGCGATGGGTCCGCCGTGTTCCATGTCGGCTCGCTCGGCACGCTCGAGGATGGTGAGGCCACGCTGATCCAGAAGTTCTACGAACTGATCGCGCGCTACAGCCCGCAACTGGTGTCGTGGAATGGCGGTGGCTTCGACCTGCCCGTGCTCCACTATCGTGGGCTGATCAACGGGGTCGCTGCGCCGCGTTACTGGGAAATGGGTGAGGGCCGCGACGACGACAGCCGCGAGTTCAAGTGGAACAACTACATCAGCCGCTATCACATGCGGCATCTGGACCTGATGGACCTGCTGGCGATGTACCAGCCACGGGCCAGTGCGCCGCTCGACGACCTGGCCAAGCTATGCGGCTTCCCCGGCAAGATGGGGATGGACGGCAGCAAGGTCTGGGAGGCCTACCAGCAAGGCCAGCTCGCCGCAATTCGCGATTATTGCGAGACTGACGTCGTCAACACCTACCTGATGTACTGCCGCTTCCAGTTGATGCGCGGCGGGCTGACGCCGCGCGAGTTCGACATGGAAGTGTCGCTGGTTCAGGAGTCGCTGGCCGAGCTGCCGGGCGAGCAGTGGATGCAGTACCTGCGCGCCTTCCAGCTCAAGCCGATGAGCCCCGAGGACGACGAAGAGCCCGAAATCTAGGCGTCCAGTGTCAGATGGATGGGCTGGTGGTCCGATGCATCGGTCTCGCCGTTGACCTCGCAACGTTGCACTTCGGCGAGCAAATTCTCCGTCACGAACACGAAATCACACGCGAAGGGCGGCTCCGGCCATTGCTTCTTGTCATAGAGGGCGCAGGTCGGCGCGTGGGGCTCGCCCGGGTGGGTGTGGATCCACGCGTCTTGCCAGTTCGGCGTGGCATCGGGGTAGCGCTCGAGCATGGTCCGGTAGGCCACATCCTCCGGCTTGGCGTTGAAGTCGCCGCACAGGATCGCTTCAACGGGCCGTGGCTCCGGCGTGAACGGGCCGGGCCGTGATTCCGATTTGCTGGGCCGCCGCGCGTGATCGCACGCCTCCTTATGCCAGTCGCGCAGGGCGGTAGCCTGGGCCTCGCGTTGGAGCTTCGAATAGAACTCCAGGTGCGTGGAGATCACACGCAGACGCCTGGCGCCAATCTGCACTGTGACCTCCAGCGCCACGCGTGGCATCGACGCCACTTCCGGATCAGCCGGCCAGGGTAATGCATGGCGGAAGACCTCCCGCACCGCGAGCCGAGTCGCGACCACGTTGCCGAACTGGCGATGGCTGCCATCGTTCCCGGTGCGGTCGACGCCCGGCGCGAAGATGACGCGGTAGCCGGGAAGCAGGGCGGTCAGCTCGGCCACCTGATCGCGGCTCGGGTTGCCGGCCATGTCCGTGAAACCCCGCGTGACCTCCTGCAGGCAGATCACGTCGGCGTCGGCCATGCCGCGCATGGTGTCGACGATCCGCGCGAGGTCGACCTTGCCGTCTGCCCCGCGCCCCCATTGGATATTCCACGTAATCAGTTCCATCGCCGTCCTCTATTGCGGCTGCCGTTTGGCGCCGTGACTGGAATACAATCGCGCTTTCGCAAAACAATACGTCAGGTCCCACTGGTGTCTCAAGCCGTGTCTTCACCCGCCCAGCCGGCGACGCAGTCTAGTGTCGCTTCCGCCACAACTCCGGGGTCTCCCGACCCGATCGTCAAGATCGAAAGCCTTGACATGGAGGCGCGCGGCGTCGGCCGCCTGGTCAATGAAGACGGCACGCCGGGCAAGGTGATCTTCGTCGAAGGTGCGCTGCCGGGCGAGACGGTCAGCTATCGCAGTTTCCGCCGCAAGCGGAGCTACGAGCAGGCCCATCTGGTGGAGGTGAAGCAGGCGTCTGTGATGCGCGTGGAGCCGGGGTGCCAGCATTTCGGCGTGTGCGGCGGTTGCTCGATGCAGCACCTGGACGCGCGCGCCCAGTTGGCCATCAAGCAGCGCGTGCTGGAGGACAATCTCTGGCATCTGTCGAAGGTGCGGCCGGACGTCGTATTTCGTCCAATTGCCGGCCCAGACTGGGGCTATCGCTACCGTGCGCGACTGACCGTCCGCTATGTGGCGAAGAGGGGCGGGGCGCTGGTGGGCTTCCACGAGCGCAAGAGCAGTTACGTGGCCGACATGACGCGCTGCGAGATCCTGCCGCCGCATGTGTCCGCCTTGCTGGTGCCGCTGCGCGAGCTGGTCGCGGCGTTGTCGATCCGCGACCGCATGCCCCAGATCGAACTCGCGGTGGGCCAGGAAGTGACGGCGCTGGTGCTGCGCATCCTTGAGCCGCTGACCGATGCCGATAAGGACCTGCTGCGCGCCTTCGCCGACCGCCACAGCGTGCAGTTCTGGCTCCAGCCGAAGGGCCCGGACACGGTCTATCCGTTCTATCCGGCCGATCAGGAACTGGCGTACACGCTGCCCGAGTTCGGCATCCGCATGCCGTTCAAGCCGACCGATTTCACGCAGGTCAATCATCAGATCAACCGTGTGCTGATTGRCCGCGCGCTGCGCCTGCTGGACGCCCAGCCCACGGACCGGCTGCTCGACCTGTTCTGCGGTATCGGCAATTTCACGCTGCCGCTGGCCACGCAGGGCGCATCGGTGATGGGCATCGAGGGCAGCGAGGTGCTAACCACGCGCGCGCTGGCCAATGCCGAGTACAACGGGCTGGCTGGCAAGACGTCGTTCGCCTCCCGCAACCTGTTCGAGGTGACGGCCCAGGATATCGCCGCGCTGGGCCGCTTCGACCGCTGGCTCGTCGATCCGCCCCGCGAGGGTGCGCTGGCGGTCTGCAAGGCGCTGGGTGATCTCAACCAGGCCGGCAGCGACGTGCTGCCGCAGCGCATCGTCTACGTGTCTTGCAACCCGGCCACGCTGGCGCGCGACGCGGGTATGCTGGTGCGCGAAGCCGGCTATCGGCTGGCCGGCGCCGGTGTGGTCAACATGTTCCCGCACACGTCCCACGTGGAGTCGATCGCGGTCTTCGAGCGGGACTGACCGGCGGCGATGCTCATCGCGCAGGCATGAAAAAACCGGCCCGAAGGCCGGTTTTTCGTTTGCAACAACGTTGCGGGTCGTGCGTCAGTCGCGGCTGCCGCCGAAGATGCCGAGCAGCGCCAGCAGGTTCGCGAACACGTTGTAGACGTCGAGGTAGATCGCGAGCGTGGCGGTGATGTAGTTCGTCTCGCCGCCRTTCACGATGCGCTGCACGTCAAACAGGATGTACGCGGAGAAGATGCCGATCGCGATCACGGACACGGTGATCATCAGCGCGGGCATCTGCAGCCAGATGTTGGCCACGCTGGCCAGGATCAGCAAGATCACGCCGACGAACAGGAACTTGCTCATGCCGGAGAAATCGCGCTTGCTGACCGTGGCGACGGACGCCATCGTGGCAAACACGGCCGCCGTGCCGCCGAACGCGTACATGATCAGCGCCGGGCCGTTCGAGAACGACAGCGTCGCGCTGATCAGTCGCGACAGCATCAGGCCCATGAAGAACGTGAACGCCAGCAGCAGGACCACGCCCATGCTGCTGTTCTTGGTCTTCTCGATGCCGTACATGAAGCCGAACGCGACCGCGAAGAAGATCAGGATCGAGAGGCCGGGGCTGCCCGCCATCAGGGTGAAGCCGGAGGCCACGCCGATCCACGCGCCGAGCACGGTCGGGATCATCGAGAGGGCCAGCAGCCAGTAGGTGTTGCGTAGGACCCGATTGCGGACGACGACATCGGTCGCGCCCGCGTTGTTGCCGAAACCGTAGGTGTTCAGCTTGTTGTTCATGGTGACTCCTGTCATCAATGTTCGGTGAGGCGCCGGGTGAGACCCGGGCGGCACAGCGTCAATGTGGCATTGCGTAGGCGGTTTTGCAAGGGCCTTTGTCTTAACAATAACGCATTGGCCTGGTTGTTTTCCGATTTCGCAAACATTGGACGAGACTTTGGGCCTTCCGTTCCCCGGCTGCGCACCCAAAAAGTGTATTTTACGCTACTTATTGCGCCGCAACATCGTGCGCCAGGGCTCACAACGGGGCGAACGGGTCACGCGCTCGAATCCGTCTTGGTCTCGTGCTAGAATTGCACGTTTAATCCATTTGTAACCCCTTCATTTTTCGGAGTTTTTCATGGCGATCGAACGCACCCTGTCGATTATCAAGCCGGATGCCGTGGCCAAGAACGTTATCGGCCAGATCTACGCCCGTTTCGAGGCCGCTGGCCTGAAGATCATTGCTGCCAAGATGGTTCACCTGTCGCGCGGTGAAGCCGAGCAGTTCTACGCCGTGCACAAGGCACGCCCGTTCTTCAAGGACCTGGTGGACTTCATGGTTTCCGGCCCGGTGATGATCCAGGCCCTGGAAGGCGAAGGCGCCATTGCCAAGAATCGCGACCTGATGGGCGCCACGGACCCGAAGAAGGCTGAAAAGGGCACGATCCGCGCCGATTTCGCCGACAGCATCGACGCCAACGCCGTGCACGGCTCGGACGCCGCGGAAACGGCAGCTCAGGAAGTGGCTTTCTTCTTCCCGGGAATGAACGTTTACGGCCGCTGATTGTCCCTGACATCACGACCTGTACTGAAGTAAAGCTGGAATTGCCGTCATGAACCCTCTCGTCAACCTGCTCGATCTCGACGCGGACGCGCTCACCGCCTATTGCGGCGAGCTCGGCGAGAAGCCGTTCCGTGCCCGGCAATTGCAGCGCTGGATCCACCAGTTCGGTGCCAGCCAGTTCGACGCCATGTCGGATCTCGCCAAGTCGCTGCGCGAGAAGCTCGCCACGCGCGCCGAGATCCGCTCGCCGGCCATCATCACCGACAACGTGTCGACCGATGGCACGCGCAAATGGCTGCTCGACGTGGGCGCTGGCAACGCGGTGGAGACGGTGTACATCCCCGAGGACACGCGCGGCACGCTGTGTGTGTCCTCGCAGGCTGGATGCGCCGTCAACTGCCGGTTCTGTTCGACCGGCAAGCAGGGTTTCTCGCGCAATCTGTCGACTGGCGAGATCATCGGCCAGCTGTGGATGGCCGAGTTCGCCATGCGTGCCCAGCTGGGCCGCGGCCCCAAAGACGAGCGCGTCATCTCCAATGTGGTGATGATGGGCATGGGCGAGCCGCTGCTCAACTACGACGCCGTGGTGCCGGCCATGCGCCTGATGCTCGACGACCACGCGTACGGCCTGTCGCGCCGCCGCGTCACGCTGTCCACCTCCGGCGTGGTGCCGATGATGGACCGCCTGTCGAAAGACCTGCCGGTGGCGCTGGCGGTGTCGCTGCATGCGTCGAACGACCCGCTGCGGGACATGCTGGTCCCGCTCAACAAGAAGTACCCGCTGGCCGAACTGATGGCGGCATGCCGCCGCTACCTCGAGTTCGCGCCGCGCGATTTCATCACCTTCGAATACTGCATGCTCGATGGCGTCAACGACGGCGTCGAGCACGCGCGGGAACTGCTGAAGCTTGTGGCCGACGTGCCGTGCAAGTTCAACCTGATCCCGTTCAACCCGTTCCCGGAATCTGGCCTGAAGCGCTCGAACAACGAGCAGATCCGCCGCTTCGCCCAGGTGCTGATGGACGCGGGCATCGTTACCACGATCCGAAAGACCCGCGGCGACGATATCGACGCCGCCTGTGGCCAACTGGCCGGGGAGGTCATGGATCGGACCCGTCTGGCCGAGCGCGGCAAGTTCGGCAAGATCACGCCACTGGTGCCGGTGGTTGCCGCCGGTCAATCTCGGGAGGCCCGTCCTGCATGACCCGTCTGATTGTCGCAGCCCTGTCAGGGCTGATGATGTTGTCCGCCTGCACGTTGCCGCCTCCGCCTTCGCAGGACATCAAGACCGCCTCCGACCAGACCGCAGCGAGCCGCCGCGCCGCCATCCGGCTGCAACTGGCTACGCAATATCTTGACGCGCGCCAGTATCCGGTGGCGTTGGACGAGGTGAAGCAGGCCATCGCGATCGATCCGGCCTCCGTGGACGCCTACCATGTGCGCGCCCTGATCTACATGGGCATGAACGAGAACGCGCTGGCGGAGGATAGCTTCCGCACGGCGCTCTCGATGCGTGCCAACGATCCGGACGTGCTCAACAACTACGGCTGGTTTCTCTGCCTGACCAACCGTTTTGCCGAGGGCAAGGCCACGCTCCAGCGCGCGGTGCAGGCGCCGTCCGCCAACGGCCCGGTCAAGCCGCTGACCAACCTCGGCGCTTGCGAGCTGCGCAACGGCGACATGGTGGCGGCGGAAAAGAACCTCCAGACCGCGTATGGCTATGACCGCAGCGATCCGTCGGTCAATACGAACCTGGCGCTGCTGAACTACAAGCGCGGCGACTTCGCACAAGCACAGGAATATGCCGGCAAGGTCAACAACAGCCGGTTTGTCAGCGCGCAATCCCTCTGGCTGGGAGCGCGTATTGCACGCCGTCAGGGCGACACAGCGACACAGAATTCGCTGCTGTCGCAACTCCGCAACCGGTTTCCCGACTCGCGCGAGCTGACGGCCTACGAGAGAGGAGCTTGGGATGAGTGAACAAGAGCGCGCCTTGGAAGCTGCGACGACGGGTCACGTCGGCAGTGGCGCGACAGACTCCGACCGCGAGGCCGTGGCCCGCGAGATCGGGGCGCAACTGAAAGAAGCACGCCAGACGCAGCGTCTGTCGCTGGAGGACGTGAGCGCGCGGCTCAAGGTGGCGTCGGCCAAGCTGGCGGCCATCGAGTCCGGCAACGTGGCGAGCCTGCCTGACGTAACGTTCGCCAAGGGCGTGATGCGGGCCTACGCGCGCACGCTCCATATCGATATCGACGCGCTGCTGGGCCAGTATCACGCCCAGGCGCAGACCGCGCCGGTGCAGGAAATCACGCGCCGCCGCGAAGGTGCGATCAACCAGACGTTCGACGACCGCAAGCGCTTCGGCTCGAAGAGTTCGAGCGGGGCGGGCGGCCGCTGGGTGTGGCTGTTCTTCGTGCTCGTGGTGCTGGGCGCCGGCGGCTATTTCGGCTTCGACCACGCCCGTGCATGGTGGGAATCGCGTGAGCAAGCCGCCGCGGAAGCGCCGGCCGCCGCCGTTGTCACGGAAGACCCCACCACGGCGCAGAGCCATGGCGACGGTACGGTGACCGCAGCGCTGCCGCCGGTCATGGCCGGCAACGATTCGCCGGCGCCGTCGGAAGCACCGCCCACCACCGTGGCGGGCCTGCCGCTGGCAACGGGTGGCGCATTGGGCACTTCGGATGCCACTTCGGCGGCACCTGCCGCGCCGTCGGCACCCGCTGCAACGAAGCCCGCTCCGGCCGCCACGGCGACGCCCGTGACGGAAACGACCAAGCCTGTCCCGGCGACGCCTGCGGCCACGGCCACCACGGCTGCGGACGGCACGATCCAGATCCGCTTCTCGGCGGACACCTGGTACGAGGTGCGTGACCGCACCGGCAAGATCATCCTGGGCGGCACCGCCAAGGCCGGCGATACCGCTGCCGGCAGCGGCGCGGGCGGCCCGTACAAGATGATCCTGGGTAATGTGAAGGGTGTGGAATCGATCACGCGCAATGGCGCGCCCGTCGATTTCCAGTCAGCCAACCGAAATAATGTGGCGCGCCTGACGCTGCAGTGATGCAGTCGGGTGGCGCATCAAGCGATGCAACAAGGTGGTAACGCTATGAACGAGAAGGCTTCCCAGCCGGTCCTGCCGGGTTCGTTGCCGCGCCGGCAATCGCGCCAGGCGCGTGTAGTGTGGGGCGACAATATCGTCACCGTGGGTGGTGGCGCACCGGTCCGTGTGCAGTCGATGACGAACACGGATACGGTTGATGCCATCGGTACCGCGATCCAGGTCAAGGAACTGGCGCGCGCCGGGTCCGAGATCGTCCGCATCACGGTGAACACGCCCGAGGCCGCCGCCGCCGTGCCGGCCATCCGCGAACAGTTGGACCGCATGGGTGTGGACGTGCCGCTGGTCGGCGACTTCCACTACAACGGCCATACGCTGCTGCACGATTATCCCGAGTGCGCACAGGCGTTGTCGAAGTACCGGATCAACCCCGGCAACGTCGGCAAGGGCGCCAAGCGCGACCGGCAGTTCGCCGAGATGATCGAGCTGGCGTGCCGCTACGAGAAGCCGGTGCGCATCGGCGTGAACTGGGGCAGCCTGGATCAGGACCTGCTCGCCCGCATCATGGACGAGAACGCCGCCCGTGCCGTGCCCTGGGGCGCGCAGAGCGTGATGGTCGAGGCGCTGATCACGTCGGCGATCGAGTCCGCGCAGAAGGCCGAGGAAATCGGCCTGCCGGGTAGCCAGATCATCCTGTCGTGCAAGGTCTCGCAGGTGCAGGAGCTGATCGCGGTGTACCGCGAGCTGGCCCGCCGCTGCGAGTACGCGCTGCACCTGGGCCTGACCGAAGCCGGCATGGGCAGCAAGGGCATCGTGGCCTCGACGGCCGCGCTGTCGGTGCTGATGCAGGAAGGCATTGGTGACACCATCCGCATTTCGCTGACCCCGGAACCGGGCGCGGCGCGCGAGAAGGAAGTCTACGTGGCGCAGGAAATCCTGCAGACCATGGGGCTGCGCAATTTCACGCCGATGGTGATTGCCTGCCCGGGTTGCGGTCGCACCACGAGCACCACGTTCCAGGAACTCGCGTCCAGCATCCAGTCGTATCTGCGCGAGCAGATGCCGACGTGGAAGACCGCGTATCCGGGCGTCGAGGAAATGGATGTGGCCGTGATGGGCTGCATCGTGAACGGCCCCGGCGAGAGCAAGCATGCCAATATCGGCATCTCGCTGCCGGGCTCGGGCGAGTCGCCGGCGGCGCCGGTGTTCGTCGATGGCGTCAAGGTGAAGACGCTGCGCGGCGAACGCATCGCCGAGGAATTCCAGGCGATCGTGGACGAGTACGTGCGCACGCACTACGGCCCCGGCGCCACGCAGCAAGTACAAGAATCGGTGGCCTGAACCCGGCTGCATCGCAGCGAGGCAGGCAACACCGCAGGTAACGAAACGGATATGAGCGAAGAGAAGACGAAGGCCGCCAAGGCACTGCAGGGCGTGAAGGGCATGAACGACATGCTGCCCGCCGACGCCCCGCTGTGGGAAATGTTCGAGAATGCCGCACGCAGCATGCTGCGTGCCTACGGCTACCAGCAGATCCGCACGCCGATCGTCGAGCATACGCAGCTGTTCGTCCGTGGCATTGGCGAGGTGACGGACATCGTCGAGAAGGAGATGTATTCCTTCACCGATGCGCTGAACGGCGAGCACCTGACGCTGCGCCCGGAAGGCACGGCGGCGGCGGTGCGCGCGACCATCGAGCACAACCTGCTCTATGACGGCCCGAAGCGCCTCTGGTACACCGGTCCGATGTTCCGCCATGAGCGTCCGCAGCGCGGCCGCTATCGCCAGTTCCACCAGCTTGGCGCCGAGRCACTTGGCTTTGCCGGCCCCGACGTGGACGCCGAGATCATCCTCATGTGCCAGCGCCTGTGGGACGACCTGGGCCTGGTCAACGTGCGGCTGGAACTCAATTCGCTGGGTCAGGCGCATGAGCGCGCGGCCCACCGTGAGGAACTGATCAAGTACCTCGAGGGCTTCCAGGACATCCTCGACGAGGACAGCAAGCGCCGCCTCTACACGAATCCGCTGCGCGTGCTGGACACGAAGAATCCGGCGCTCCAGGAAATGGCCGCCAACGCGCCCAAGCTGATCGACTTCCTGGGCGAGGAGTCGCTGGCCCACTTCGAGGGCGTGCAGCGCCTGCTGCTGGCCAACAATATTCCGTTCAAGATCAATCCGCGCCTCGTGCGCGGGCTCGATTACTACAACCTGACCGTGTTCGAGTGGATCACGGACAAGCTCGGCGCGCAGGGCACCATTGCCGGCGGCGGTCGCTACGATCCGCTGATCCAGCAGATGGGCGGCAAGCCCGCACCGGCCTGCGGCTGGGCGATGGGCATCGAGCGGATCATCGAACTGATGCGCGAAGAGAAGCTCGCGCCGGAAGCGCCAGGTTGCGATGTCTATCTGGTCCACCAGGGTGAGGCGGCCGGCCAGCAGGCCATGATCGTCGCCGAGCGGTTGCGCGACGCCGGCCTGGACGTGGTGGTGCATGCCACGCCGGATGGCAAGAGCGGCAGCTTCAAGTCGCAGATGAAGCGCGCCGACGCAAGTGGCGCATCCTTTGCCGTTATTATTGGCGACGACGAAGTGGCGGCCGGCGTGATGCAGGTCAAGCAGCTGCGTGGCGGCAGCGCTGGTGACGGCGGCCCGCAGGCAAGCGTTGCGGCCGAAGCGGTGGTGGACCACATCATCGACGCGATGATCAACGCGACAGAGTCTGACACCGCGGACGACGCGGAAGACGAACAATAAGCGAATTCAGCGGTATCCAGCCTGGCCGATCCCGGGGGACGGCCGGACTTATCAACCTTTGCGGGTAACTGCCGCGACATGGCTTGCGAGACATGGCTTACGATCTAGAAGAACAGGAACAGCTTGAGAGCCTGAAGGCCTGGTGGAACCAGTACGGCAACATCATCACGTGGATCGTGATTGCCGCGCTGCTCGGTTTCGCGGCCTGGAGTGGCTGGAACTACTGGCAGCGCGTGCAGGCGCGCGATGCCGCGCTGCTGTACGAGCAGGTCACCAAGGCTGCCGAGGCCCGCGACGCGGACCGCGTGAAGCGCGCCGCCACCGACCTCGAGGACAAGTTCGGCCGTACGGCCTATGGTCCGATGAGCGCGCTCGTGGCGGCCAAGGTGCTGTACGATGCGGGCGATCTGGCCGGCGCCAAGACGCAGCTGCAGTGGGCCGTGGATCATGGTGGCGACGAGTACGCGCCGCTGGCGCGCGTGCGCCTGGCCGGCGTGCTGCTCGACGAGAAGGCGTACGACCAGGGCCTCGCGCTGCTGAAGGACACGCCGCCCGCCCAGTTCGAGGCACTGTTCGCTGACCGCCGGGGCGACCTGCTGGCCGCGCAGGACAAGCGCGACGACGCTCGCACTGCTTACCGCCAAGCGTTGGAGAAGCTGAGCGCCGATGAAGGTGGTATGCGCCAGATCATCCAGTTCAAGCTCGACGCGCTGGGCACGGCCTGAGCGGCACATCGAATAATCCTTAGGATCGTATCCCTATGACGTCATTGCTCCGCGCCGCCGCCATCTGTTCGCTGTCTCCCGTGGTGTCTCGCCGTGTCGCCCGCGTGGTAGTCGCCGGCGCCTGCGTGAGCGCGCTGGCCGGCTGCTCGCTGTTCGGCAAGGAAAACAAGCATCCGCCCACCGAGCTGAAACCGATTTCGGCCACGCTGTCCGTCAAGCAGGCCTGGAAGGCCGACGTGGGCAAGAGCGGCCCGTACGTGATGGCCCCGGTGGCGGCTGGTAATAATGTATACGTGTCGTCCAAGGGCGGCACCGTGCTGGCGCTGGAAGGCAATTCGGGGCGTACGCTCTGGAAGGCCAAGACCGACCTCGACCTGACCTCGGGCCCCGGCTCGGACGGCTCGGTGACGGCTGTGGCCGGCGAGAAGGGCGCGATCTACGCCTTCGACACCAGCGGCAAGCAGATCTGGAAGAAGCAGGTCAACGGCGAGGTGCTGTCGGCGCCGCTGGTCGGCAACGGCCTCGTGGTCGTGCGCACGACCGATACGCGTGTGATCGGCCTCGACGCCCAGACCGGCGACCGCCGCTGGATCTACCAGCGCTCGCAGACCCCGCTGAACCTGCGCGCCGCCATGGGCATGGTCTATGCTGGCGACGGCATCGTCATGGGCTTCCCGGGCGGCAAGCTCGGCGTGCTGGCACCCGGCAACGGCGTGCTGCGCTGGGAAAGCACGGTGTCGTATCCGAAGGGCGTGTCCGAGATCGAACGGCTCAACGACGTGACCGGCGTACCGGCCGTCAATGGCCGCCAGGTGTGCGCCACGACCTTCCAGGGCCGTGTGTCGTGCCTGGAACTGGCCAACGGCCAGCCGCAGTGGGGCAAGGATTTCTCCTCGCCGACCGGGCTGGCCCAGGATGAAACGTCACTGTTCGCCAGCGACGAAACCTCGACCCTCTTTGCGTTCGACCGTTCCAACGGCAACGAGCGCTGGAAGAACGACCAGCTCCGCTATCGCAGCCTGGGCGCGCCGATCGCGCTCGGCCGCTCGGTGGTGGTGGGCGATTTCGAGGGCTTTGTCCACTTCCTGTCCCGTGAAGACGGGCAGATCGTGGCCCGCATGAAGACCGACGGCAGCGCCGTCAGCGCAGCGCCGGTCGTGGCCGGCCAGACGCTGGTCGTACAGACCCGCGACGGTGATATCTTCGGTTTCGTACCGAACTGATCGCCAGCGCACGCAAGCCTGGCCGTGCCCCTGTCGCACGGCCGGCGCCAATCCGGTAGCATGATCCCTGGTCGTGCCAGCAACTGCGGAAGGTGGCGATTCGCCCCGGTTCCGCGCCCGACAGGAAGCCCCATTTCAGGGAATACGGCCAGCCGCGCGGTAATCCGTGCGATGGTTGTCGGATCAACATGACTCCGGAGTTGCCGGGGGACGGCATATGCCGCCCCCCGTTTCCGTTTATTGCATGAAACCAGTTATCGCACTCGTCGGACGCCCGAATGTGGGCAAGTCGACGCTATTCAATCGCATGACCCGCTCCCGGGACGCCCTTGTGGCCGACCTGCCGGGTCTCACGCGTGACCGCCACTACGGCGAAGGCCGCATCGGCGAGCGTCCGTTCATCGTTATCGACACGGGTGGTTTCGAACCCGTGGCCAAGGACGGCATCGTGGCCGAGATGGCCAAGCAGACGCGCCAGGCCGTGGTCGAGGCCGAYGTSGTCATCTTCCTSGTCGACGGCCGCCTGGGCCTGGCGCCGCAGGACCGTGTGATCGCCGACTACCTGCGCAAGACCGGTCGTCGCATCATGCTGGCCGTGAACAAGGCCGAGGGCATGAAGTACACCTCGGTAGCCGCGGACTTCTACGAACTCGGCATGGGCGACCCCTATGCGATTTCGTCCACGCACGGCGACGGCGTGAGCGAACTCGTGGACGAGGCGCTGGAGATGGCCGTGCAGGAGCGTCCGGAGCTCGCCGAGCAGACGGATGAGAGCCATCGCGGTGTGAAGATCGCGATCGTGGGGCGCCCGAACGTGGGCAAGTCCACGATGGTCAACACGCTGATCGGCGAGGAGCGCGTGATCGCGTTCGACATGCCGGGCACCACGCGTGACGCGATCTATGTGGAATTCGAGCGGGGCGGCAAGCCGTACACGCTGATCGACACGGCTGGCCTGCGCAAGCGCGGCAAGGTGTTCGAGGCGATCGAGAAGTTCTCGGTGGTCAAGACGCTGCAGTCGATTGCCGACGCCAACGTGGTCGTCCTGCTACTCGACGCCCAGCAGGACATTTCCGAGCAGGACGCGCACATCGCCGGCTTCATCGTCGAATCCGGCCGGGCGCTGGTGGTGGGCGTGAACAAGTGGGACGGACTGGACGGCCACGCGCGTGACCGCATCAAGCACGACCTGGAGCGCAAGCTGCAATTCCTGAGCTTCGCGAATTTCCACTTCGTATCCGCGCGCGAACGCACCGGCATCGGCGCGCTGCTGCGCTCCGTGGACGAGGCGTACGCCGCCGCGATGGTCAAGCTGCCCACGCCGCAGCTGACCCGTGTGCTGGCCGAAGCGGTGGAGTTCCAGCAGCCCAGGCGGGTGGGCGCGTCGCGCCCCAAGCTGCGCTACGCGCACCAGGGCGGCTCGAATCCGCCGATCATCGTGGTGCACGGCAACGCGCTGCAAGGTGTGGCCGAGACCTATCGTCGCTATCTGGAAAACCGCTTCCGGACAGCGTTCAAACTCAAGGGCACACCGCTGCGCATCGAATTTCGTACGAACAAAAACCCGTACGCCGACTCGAAGGAATGAGGCGCAATGGTGCCTTTCTTCGCGGCCAAGTTTCGTTTGCGTTCGTTTGGAACTGAGGCTAAATTCACGGTAGCAGGGGAAGCCCTGCACGTTGATGCCAGCCTGGTACCGTTTTGATCTTTTTTCTGGCGCGGTTTTGCGCCAACTGACTTGAACCGGGGACTTTTGTCCCCATCATCCATCACTAAATCTATAATTTTGGAGTGTGCCATGAGCAACAAAGGGCAATTGCTACAAGACCCGTTCCTGAACGCGCTGCGCAAAGAGCACGTGCCGGTTTCCATCTACCTCGTCAATGGCATCAAGCTGCAAGGCAACATCGAATCGTTCGACCAGTACGTCGTCCTGCTGCGTAACACCGTGACGCAGATGGTCTATAAGCATGCGATTTCCACCGTCGTGCCTGCGCGCGCGGTCAACTTCCGCGTGGATGACTCCCCCGAGGGCTGATACTTCCTCTCTCGCTGCCGGCCGCATTGCGATGCGGCCGCAGCACCGTGCCTTCCCTCTTCAGTACCGTCCCACGCGGATGGTGCCATCCGCCGCGGCACGTTGCCGCAGCCGGCCATTGTATTAACAACCGTTTCTCCTTCAGGCGCTTCGCGTCCTCCCGCTTGCAACCCAGAGCTACCTCCAATACCGATCCGTCTCGCGCCATCCTGGTGGGCGTGGATTTCGGCAAGCATGATTTCCAGGAAAGCCTGTCCGAACTGGCGCTGCTGACCTCCACGGCCGGCTCGCTGCCGGTGCATACGCTGACGGGCAAGCGCTCGCGTCCCGACCCCGCGCTGTTCATCGGCTCCGGCAAGGCGGAGGAACTCAAGGAAGCGGCCGACGCGCTCGACGCCGACATCGTCGTGTTCAACCACGCGCTCAGTCCCGCCCAGCAGCGGAATCTGGAGCGATTCCTGAACCGGCATGTCATCGACCGTACTGGCCTGATCCTCGACATCTTCGGCCAGCGTGCGCAAAGCCACGTCGGCAAGGTGCAGGTGGAGCTCGCCCAGGTCCAGTACCAGGCGTCGCGCCTGGTTCGCGCATGGAGCCACCTGGAGCGGCAGAAGGGCGGTATCGGCATGCGCGGCGGCCCCGGCGAGCGCCAGATCGAACTGGACCGCCGGATGCTCGATGAGCGCGCCAAGCGGCTCAAAGCCGACCTGTCGCGGCTCCAGCGCCAGCACCATACGCAGCGCCGTGCCCGCGCGCGTAACGACACACTCAGCATCTCGCTGGTGGGTTATACCAACGCGGGCAAGTCCACGCTGTTCAACGCGCTGACCAAGGCGCGCGCCTATGCCGCCGACCAGCTGTTCGCCACGCTCGATACGACGTCGCGCCGTCTGTTCCTGGAGGGCCTGGGTAATGTCGTGCTGTCGGATACGGTCGGGTTCATCCGCGACCTGCCGACGCAGTTGGTGGCGGCGTTCCGCGCCACGCTGGACGAGACCGTGCACGCCGACCTGCTGCTCCACGTGGTGGATGCCTCCAGCCCGGTGCGGCATGAGCAGATCGAGCAGGTCAACCGCGTGCTGGCCGAGATCAACGCGTCGGATATCCCGCAGATCGTCGTGATGAACAAGATCGACGCCGCGCCCGAACTGCTTGAGCAGGGCCCGCGCGTGGAGCGCGACGAGGATGGCGTGCCGAAGCGCGTGTTCCTGTCCGCCCGCGAGGGCGTGGGGCTCGACGTGCTGCGCGAGGCCATCGTCGATGTGGCGCGCTGGCTGGCGGAGCAACCCGATGCGCCGGCGCCGTACGACCCGCGCCTGGCCGAGGTGCCGGGGCTGGCCGACGACGCCATGTTCGAACCGGACGGCTGGGAGGGCCCAGATGCCCCAGATGACCCAGATGACCCCGATTCGGACCCTCCGCGCGCGAATTAAGCAGGCAATCTCATTGTTGTTCAGCGAGATTCGCCACCCGATTGGGGATTTTGAGCAAAAGTGATCAAGATGACTGCTAGAATCCCCCTGTTCCAAACTTCCCGGACCCGTGCACTTCATGCCCCTGTTCCAACGGAATCCTGACTCGCGCTCTGTGCCAGGCAGCCAAGCCCTGCATCCTGCAGGCTGGTCGCGCCTGCGCGCCATCTTCTCGCTGAACGATCCCCGCTGGGGCCGTAACGGTCAGGACGATGAAGACAAGGACAAGGATAAGAATCGCCAGCAGAACCAGCGGCCGCAGGACGGCCCGCCCGACCTCGACGAACTGTGGCGCGACTTCAACCGCCGCCTGAACGGCCTGCTGGGCCGCAAGGACAACGGCGGGGGTGGCCCGAACTTCGGCAACGGCCCCCGTACGCCGGGCAAGGGTTCGAACATCGGCATGGGCATCATCGTGGCGGCCGTGGTCGGTATCTGGCTGGCCAGCGGCTTCTTCATGGTGCAGGAAGGCCAGACCGCCGTGATCCTGCAGTTCGGCAAGTTCAAGTACACGACCGGCCCCGGTATCAACTGGCGCATGCCCTGGCCGGTTCAGTCGGCCGAGGTGGTCAACTTGTCGAACGTGCGCTCGGTGGAGGTGGGCCGTGCCACGTCGATCAAGGACAGCAACCTCAAGGACTCGTCGATGCTCACGCAGGACGAGAACATCATCGACGTCCGTTTCACGGTGCAGTACGACATCCAGGACGCCGGCGAATTCCTGTTTTTCAACAAGACCGACCGCGGTGGCGATGAGGAACTGGTGACGCAGGCCGCCGAGACGTCGGTGCGCGAGATCGTGGGCCGCAACAAGATGGATGCGGTGCTGTACGAGAACCGCGAGGAGATTGCGCAGTCGTTGGCCAAGTCGATCCAGACGATCCTGTCCGCGTACAAGACCGGCATCCGCGTGATCTCGGTCAACGTCCAGAGCGTGCAGCCGCCCGAGCAGGTGCAGGCTGCGTTCGATGACGTGAACAAGGCCAGCCAGGATCGCGAGCGTGCGATCAGCGAAGGCCAGTCGTACGCCAACGACATCCTGCCGCGTGCCAAGGGTACTGCCGCCCGCCTCAAGGAAGAGGCCGAGGGCTACCGCTCCCGCGTGGTGGCGCAGGCCGAGGGTGATGCGGCCCGTTTCCGCTCGGTGCAGACGGAATACGCGAAGGCGCCGCAGGTGACGCGTGATCGCATCTATCTGGAAACCATGCAGCAGATCTACGCCAACACGAACAAGATCCTCATCGACGCCAAGGGCGGCAACAACCTGCTGTACCTGCCGCTGGACAAGCTGATGTCGCAGGTGCAAGGCACCGCCGCCACGCCCGCGCCGACGCCGGGCACGAGCGCACCGCCCGTGCCCGAGGCAGGCACCGACATCCGGTCGCGCGAAGGCATGCGCAACCGCGACCGCGATTCGCGCTGAGGAGACCCGTCATGAACCGACTGATTTCCTTCGCGATTGGACTTTTCATCCTGCTGGCCGTGGTGTCGTCGATGCTGTTCGTGGTCGACCAGCGCCAGTACGCCGTGGTGTTCGCGTTCGGCGAGATCAAGCAGGTGGTGCGCGAGCCCGGCCTGCACTTCAAGCTGCCGCCGCCGCTGCAGAACGTGGTCTTCATGGACCGCCGCCTGCAGACGATCGACGTGGCCGCCAGCGAGCGTTTCCTGACCGCCGAGAAGAAGAGCATGGTGGTGGACTGGTTCGTCAAATGGCGCATCACCGATCCGCGCAAGTTCTTCGTGGCGTTCAACGGCAACGTGCGCGGCGCCCAGGATCGCATGACGCAGCGGATCGACTCCGTGGCGCGCGAGGAGTTTGGCAAGCGCACCGTGGCTGACGTAGTCGCTGGCGAGCGCGAGAAGGTGATGCAGAACATTCGTGCCGGCATGTCCGAGTACGCGCAGTCGGTGGGCGTCGAGATCCTCGATGTGCGCCTGAAGCGCGTGGACCTGCTGCCCGCCATCAGCGAATCGGTCTACCGCCGCATGGAAGCCGAGCGCAAGCGCGTGGCGAACGAGCTGCGTTCCACCGGTGCCGCAGAGGGCGAGAAGATCCGCGCCGATGCCGACCGCCAGCGCGAGGTGCTGCTGGCCGAGGCCTATCGCGACGCCCAGGTGGTCAAGGGTGAGGGCGATGCCAAGGCATCGCAGGTCTATGCCGATGCCTTCGGCAAGGATCCGAGCTTCGCGCAGTTCTGGCGCAGCATGGAGGCCTATCGCAACACGTTCCGCGACAAGCGTGACGTGATGGTGCTGGAGCCCAATTCCGACTTCTTCCGCTATATGCGCTCGTCCGGCGGAAGTCCGGCTGCCGCACCCGCAGGCAAGAAGTAGGGCGGCACGCGCAGACTCGCGTGCGTTCGACAAAACCCCGGCCCGCCCGGGGTTTTGTCCGGCTGGAGGGGCCGCGCCGAAGTGCGCCGCCGTCCGCGCCGGATAGCCAGGCCGGCCGGTCAGACCAGCCGGCCTGAAACCGTTTTTGAGAGAAGAGATTCACCATGTCCAACCACTGGCTCCTGCCCGAAAACATTGCCGACGTCCTGCCGTCGGAAGCGCGCAAGATCGAAGAACTGCGCCGCCGCATGCTGGACCTGTTCCGCACCTATGGCTACGAGCTGGTCATGCCCCCGATGCTCGAGTACCTGGAGTCGCTGCTGACCGGTACCGGGCATGACCTGGACCTGCGCACGCTGAAGCTGGTGGATCAACTGTCGGGCCGCACCATGGGCCTGCGCGCGGACATCACGCCGCAGGTGGCGCGCATCGACGCCCATCTGCTGAATCGTCCCGGCGTGACGCGCCTGTGCTACGCCGGCAACGTGCTGCACGCGCGCCCGGCCGGCTTCCATGCCACGCGCGAGCCGCTGCAGATCGGCGCCGAGATCTACGGCCATGCCGGCCTGGAAGCGGACGTCGAGATCCAGGAACTGATGCTGGCCGCCCTTGATGCCGCCGGCCTGACCAATGTGCGGCTGGACCTCTGCCACGCCGGCATCCTCGAGGCGCTGCTGGACGGCCTGCCGTCGATCCGCAAGATCGAGGACGCGATGTTTGCCGCGCTGGAGACCAAGGACGTGCCCGCACTGCGCGTGCTGACCGAAGGCCTGCCCCAGACCGAGCGCGACGCGCTGCTGGCCCTGCCGACGCTCTACGGCGGCGTCGAGGTGATCGAGCGCGCCCGCGCGACGCTGCCGGCCAGCCCGGCCATCGGCCGCGCACTGGACGAGCTGTCGGCGCTGGCCGCGCAGGTACGCGGCGCCAGCGTGAACATCGACCTTTCCGATTTGCGCGGTTACCACTATCACAGCGGCGTGATGTTCACGGCCTACGTAGCCGGTCTGCCCAATTACGTGGCCCGTGGCGGCCGTTACGACAAGGTCGGCGAGGCCTTCGGCCGCGCGCGCCCGGCTACCGGCTTCTCGCTCGATCTGCGCGAGGTGGCGGCACTGTCGCCGGTGGAAGTCCGCGCGCTGGCAATCTACGCCCCGTGGGACGCCGATCCGGGCCTGCGCACGACCATCGCGTCGCTGCGCGCGACCGGCGAGATCGTGATTCAGTCGCTGCCCGGCCATACTCATGAGCTCGATGAATTCAACTGCGACCGGCAGCTGGTTCGTCAGGGCGATGCCTGGGTGGTGGTACCGCGCTAAGACCCGATTCAGCCGGTTCGCACGACGCGTTCCGGCATTTTCCTCCGCTCTCCATGTGACTTTTTGCGCCTTTTTTCGGCGCAAAATCGCTGTCGCGGTGTCATACGTGCGCCCGAAAATCGGGAACCGTCCGGCAACGAGAGTAGAATACGTTTTTAACCTTCTGACCAATTCAACATGTCCGCATCCGCAGTAGGCCAGGGACGCAATGTCGTCGTGATCGGAACCCAGTGGGGTGACGAAGGCAAAGGGAAAATCGTCGATTGGCTTACCGATCATGCAAAAGGCGTGGTGCGGTTCCAGGGCGGCCACAACGCTGGCCACACGCTCATCATCGGCGGCAAGAAGACCATCCTGCGACTGATCCCGTCGGGAATCATGCGCGAGAGCACCGTCTGCTACATCGGCAACGGCGTTGTGCTGTCGCCCGAGGCACTCTTCCGTGAGATCGAGGAACTCGAGGCCGCCGGCCTCCAGGTGCAGAACCGCCTGCGCATCTCCGAAGCCACCACGCTGATCCTGCCGTACCACGTMGCCATCGACAAGGCCCGCGAAGCGCGCCGTGGTGCCGCCAAGATCGGCACCACCGGTCGTGGCATCGGCCCGGCCTACGAAGACAAGGTTGCCCGCCGCGCGCTGCGCGTGCAGGACCTGTTCGATCCGAAGCACTTCGCCGAGCGCCTGCGCGAGAACGTGGAATTCCACAACTTCATGCTGACCCAGTACCTGGGCGCCGAAGCCGTGGACTACCAGCAGATTCTCGACGAGATGCTGTCGTACGCGCCGCGCCTGAAGCCGATGGTGGCGGACGTGTCGGCCGAGCTGTACGCCGTGAACGAGAGCGGCGGCAACCTGATGTTCGAAGGCGCGCAAGGCACGCTGCTGGACGTGGACCATGGCACGTATCCGTTCGTCACGTCGAGCAACTGCGTGGCTGGTGCGGCTGCAGCGGGCGCGGGCGTCGGCCCGGGCCGTCTGAACTACATCCTCGGCATCACCAAGGCCTACTGCACGCGCGTCGGTGCGGGCCCATTCCCGAGCGAGCTGTATGACAACGACAACCCCGCGCGCCAGGACGCCGTGGGCGTGCGCCTGGCCAACGTCGGCAAGGAATTCGGCTCGGTGACCGGCCGTCCGCGTCGCACCGGCTGGCTCGACGCCGCCGCGCTGAAGCGTTCGGTGCAGATCAACGGCGTTTCGGGCCTGTGCATGACCAAGCTCGACGTGCTGGACGGCCTGGAAACGATCAAGCTGTGCGTGGGCTACGAGCTCGACGGCAAGACCGTCGACATCCTGCCGCGCGGCTCGGATGCCGTGGCCGCCTGCGTGCCGGTGTACGAGGAATTCCCGGGCTGGAACGAGTCGACGTTCGGCGTGAAGCAATGGGACGCGCTGCCCGAGGCGGCCCGCGTGTACCTGAAGCGGATTGAGGAAGTCGTCGGCATTCCGATCGACATGATCTCGACCGGTCCGGACCGCGACGAAACGATCCTGCTGCGCCACCCGTACCAGGTGGCCTGACGTATCGGTATTACCCGTGAGCATGATCGCGGCGCCACGAGTGTCGCGGCCTCACCAAGCCAATCGGCCCGCGGAATGCGGGCCGAAGCTTTATCGGCTTTGTCTATCGGTCATCGACCAGAGACCTGACCTGAGAGAAGAAACAGATCATGAACCTGCCTACCAATGACGAAGAGAACCTGTGGGTCTCTTGGGATGATTACCACCGCCTGGTCGCGCGGTTGGCGCTGAACGTGCACGAGTCGGGCTGGAAGTTCGACAAGATCCTGTGCCTGGCACGCGGCGGCCTGCGCGTGGGTGACCAGATGTCGCGGATTTTCGACGTGCCGCTGGCCATCCTGGCCACCAGCTCTTACCGCGAGGCGGCGGGCACGCAGCAGGGCGATCTCGACATCGCCCAGTACATCACGATGACGCGCGGCGAGCTGTCCGGCAAGATCCTGCTCGTGGACGACCTCGTAGATTCCGGCGTGACGCTGGAACGTGTGGGCCGCCACCTGAAGGAGCGCTATCCGGCCGTGACCGACGTGCGCTCGGCCGTGCTCTGGTACAAGGCGTGCTCGAAGGTGGAGCCGGATTACCATGTGACGTTCCTGCCGTCGAACCCCTGGATCCACCAGCCGTTCGAGGAATACGACACGCTGCGTCCGCACAACCTGGCGGCCTGGCTCAAGCGCGGCAAGCGCGCCTCGCTGCTGGACGACGACTCGGCGGCCTGAGCCGGCCGAGCCATCGCCATGTCGGCTGCGCTATCCGCGATCCGGACTCAGTAGCCGGACTAGTAGCCGACCGTGAACCGCTGGCGCACATGCGCCGGCGCTTCGATCTCGTCGAGCATGGCGATCGCGTAGTCTTCCATCGAGATCGTGCTCTTGCCGGCCGCATCGGCCAGCAGTTCCTCCCCACCGAGCCGGAACTTGCCCGTGCGTTCGCCCGGCAGGAACAGCGCGGACGGGGACAGGAACGTCCACGCCAGCGCGGTTTCGCCGCGCAGCGCATTCAGGAAATCACGGCCTGCGGCGGCCTCGTCCTTGTACTGGGCTGGGAACGTCGGCGTGTCGACCAGTTGCACGCCGGGCGCCACGAACAGGCTGCCTGCGCCACCCACCACCAGCAAGCGCTCGACCCCGGCGGCCTTGACCGCATCGACGATCTGCGGCGCCTTGGCCTGCAGGAATCGCACGGTGCTGATCACGGCGTCGTGGCCCCGCAGGGCGGCGGCGAGAGCTGCGCCGTCGGCCACATCCACGTTGCGCGGCGTCACGCCGGTGCGTGCCGGCAGGCTGCTGGCCTGGCGGGCGAGGGCGGTCACGGTGTGGTCGCGGCGCAGGGCTTCATCGGTGAGGCGGGTGCCCACGTTGCCGGTGGCGCCGATGATGGCGATTTTCATGGGTGTTGCTCCTTCACAGTGGCGATATGAAACCAAGATGGTTACATATCGAGGTAAAAAAATCAGCGCTTGCGGCGCTGCGCGGCGGCGTGTTCGACATCCGCGAGCATGCCGGCAATGGTGATGTCCGCGAGCGTGGCGTCCATGGCAGCTTGCGCCCGGTCTGCCACCTGGCGCAGCGCCCCGGTGATCTCGCGGCCGACCATGCAGGCTGGGTTGGGCGCGCTCTGGTGCAGCGTGATCATCGACGGTGTCTCCACGGCACGAAACACTTCGAGCAGCGTGATGGCCGATGCGGGCCGCGCAAGCGTGGCGCCGCCGGTGCTGCCCATCGTTGTGGCCACGAATCCGGCGTCGGTCAGGGCGCCGATGATGCGCCGGATCAGCGCCGGGTTCGTCCCCACGCTGCCGGCGATCATCGACGACGGCACGGGGCCGTCGCTCTGCGCGAGCAGGGTCAGGGTGTGAACGGCGACGGCAAACCGGCTGCTGGTGSTCATGMRSGAAATCTCAATGTGAAACCATMKTAGTTACAGATGGTYRAACTGTCAACACGGTAAATGGCCATTGTTGCCGTTTGTTTTTCGCGAAGGGTGGCCGAATCGTGCCGGATAATGCCGGAATCGGCACTGAAACTGATACACTCATCGACGGCGCCGTGCCGCCAATGAATTCACAAGCCAGAATGGCGTAGAGGGGAGTGCGGATTTGCAGGTTTCTCGGATCAGCGTCGGCAACGCGAAAATCATAGCGATGCCGCAAAACAAAAAGCCCGCAACTTGCGTTGCGGGCTTCTCGCTGAAACCTGGTGCCCAGGAGAGGACTCGAACCTCCACAGTGTTGCCACCGCTAGGACCTGAACCTAGTGCGTCTACCAATTCCGCCACCTGGGCAGGTGTCGAAACAACCGAAGCCGCCATTATAGCGACCGTAAAACGTTTGTCAAATAGTTTCCAGAAAAATTGAATCAGAACAACTATCCGATCCCTAGCCGGGAAGAAATCCTCGGCGTGCTGAGAACTTCGGGGTCGCCGCAATCGGCAGGCGATATCGCCAAGGCCCTGGCCGTCACGCGCAAGGAGCACGACGGCTTCCAGAAGCGCCTCGCCGCGATGGAGCGCGACGGCCAGATCGAACTGAACCGCAAGGGCCGCTATGAGCTGGCCCACCAACCGAATTTCATCGTCGGCCGTGTGCAGGGGCACCGCGACGGTTTCGGTTTCCTGATTCGCGATGACGGTGAGGACGATGTCTTCCTGCCCGAGCGCGAACTCCAGAAGGCGATGCACAACGACCGCGCGCAAGTGCGCGTGGTGGGCTACGACCGCCGTGGCCGCCCGGAAGGGCAGATCGTCGAGATCGTCGAGCGCGCCAACCGCTATGTGATTGGTCGCCTGCTGTCCGAGAACGGGGTGCTCGTGGTAGCGCCCGAGGACAAGCGCATCGGCCAGGACATTCTTATTCCGCCCAAGCAGCAGGGCAAGGCCCGCGTGGGACAGGTGGTCAGCGTGGAGCTGATCGAGTATCCGGACCGCTACGTGCAGCCCGTGGGCCGCGTGGTGGAAATTCTGGGCGATATCGACGATCCCGGCATGGAAATCGAGATCGCCGTGCGCAAGTACGGCGTGCCGCATGCGTTCTCGCCGGCCGCCGCCAAGGAAGCGCAGGGGCTGCCGGACGAGGTGCGCGAAGCCGACCTCGACCATCGCATCGACCTGCGCGACATCCCGCTGGTCACCATCGATGGCGAAGACGCGCGCGACTTCGACGATGCCGTCTATTGCGAGCCGGTCAAGATCGGCCGCGCCAAGGGCTGGCGCCTGATCGTGGCGATTGCCGACGTGTCGCACTACGTGCGCCCAGGCACGCCGCTGGACGCCGATGCGCTGGACCGCGCCACGTCGGTCTACTTCCCGCGCCGCGTGATTCCGATGCTGCCCGAGAAGCTGTCCAACGGCCTCTGCTCGCTGAACCCGCACGTGGACCGCCTGTGCATGGTCTGCGACGCGGTGATCACGGCCAAGGGCGAACTCAAGGGCTACCAGTTCTACCCGGCGGTGATGCACTCCAAGGCGCGCCTGACCTACAACGAGGTCTGGGCCGTGCTGTCGAACACCAAGGGTCCCGAGGCGCACAAGCGCGGTGACCTCGTGCCGCACATGCAGAACCTGTACGAGCTATTCCAGGTCCTGCTCAAGGCGCGCCGCGAGCGCGGGGCGATCGACTTCGACACCACCGAGACCTACATCGTCTGCAACGCGCAGGGCAAGATCGAGCAGATCCTGCCGCGCACCCGCAACGATGCGCACCGGCTGATCGAGGAGTGCATGCTGACGGCCAACGTCTGCGCGGCCGACTTCCTCGAGCGCTTCAAGCATCCGGCGCTGTACCGCATCCACGCGGGCCCGAGCGAGGAAAAACTCAAGAACCTGCGAGAGTTCCTGCGCACGTCCGGCCTGTCTCTGGGCGGTGGCGACAAGCCGCAGGCATCGGACTACGCCGAGGTCATGGACAAGATCAAGTCCCGCCCCGACGCGCCGATGCTCCAGACCATGCTGCTGCGCTCGATGCAGCAGGCGGTCTACAGCCCCGACAATATCGGCCACTTCGGCCTCGCGTATGAGGCTTACGCCCACTTCACGAGTCCGATCCGTCGCTATCCCGACCTGCTCGTGCACCGCGCGATCAAGGCCGTGCTGGCGCACACCAAGTACCAACCGGCGTTCGCGCACGGCACCGAGCTGAACACAGCGGTCTCGCCCAAGGCGCGCCGCTTGAACGCGGCCGATGCCGAGAAGAAGGCGCAGAACTCGGCCGCCCGGGCCAAGCGCAACGAAGCCATCTGGGATGAGCTGGGCCTGCACTGCTCGGCAAACGAGCGCCGGGCTGACGAGGCCTCCCGCGATGTGGAGGCCTGGCTGAAGTGCTACTTCATGCGCGACAAGCTCGGCAGCGACTTCGCCGGCACGGTCAGCGCGGTCACCTCCTTCGGCATCTTCGTGCAGCTCGACGAACTCTATGTCGAAGGGCTGGTGCACGTGACCGAACTGGGCAGCGACTACTTCCAGTTCGACGAGGCTCGCAACGAACTGCGCGGCGAGCGCACGGGCATCCGCTATCGGCTGACCGACCGCGTGCGCGTGCAGGTGTCGCGCGTCGACCTGGACGCTCGCAAGATCGACTTCCGCCTGGTGCAGGAGCCGTCGGCCAAGACGCTGCGCGCCCGCACGACGGGACCCGAAGTGCAACCGCGCGTTCCGGCCGCCCATGCGGTGCCCGCGCGCAAGAAGGGCCGTCAGCTGGCGGCGCTGCTTGGCGGCACGTCGAAGCCTGAGGAATCGTTCGACGAGACGCYGGACCGCGTGATCGAGGAGCAGCCGGTGTTCGAGGCGGTGATCACGCCGATGAAGCCGCATGTGGGTCATGCGCCGCATGGCAAGTCCGGCGGCAAGCCGGCCAAGCGCGCGGCCAAGCCCAAGCCCGCGCACCTCGAGCAGCCGCGCAAGCCCACGGCCAAGCGCACCGCCAAGGCGGCGGCCAAGACCGCGCGCCCGGCACGCAAGCGTTAAAACACGCGGCGCCGGGGTGGCCATGGCGGGTACAATCCCGCCATGGCCAAACACAAACTCCTGATCGGCTTTCACGCCGTGAACGCACGCCTTCGCCAAGACGCGAAGAGCGTGTCCGACATCTATATCGAATCCAACCGGCGCGACCGCCGCATGCAGGACTTCATCCGCCTCGCGGAAAGCCTGAACGTGCGCCTGCATCCGGTGGATGCCGACCGCCTGCGCGGCATGGCCGGCACCGATCGCCACCAGGGCGTGGTGGCGCGTGCCGACGACATCTCGCTGGCGCTCAATCTGGACGAACTGCTCGATAGCATCGAAGGCACGCCGCTGCTGCTGGTGCTCGATGGCGTGACCGATCCGCACAACCTCGGCGCCTGCCTGCGCGTGGCCGATGGCGCCGGCGCGCATGCCGTGATCGCCCCGAAGGATCGCAGCGTCGGGCTGAACACCACGGTGGCCAAGGTGGCCAGCGGCGCGGCCGAAACCGTGCCTTACATCACCGTGACCAACCTCGCGCGCACGCTGCGCGAGCTGCAGGAGCGCGGCATCTGGGTGGTCGGCACGGTCGACGGCGCCGAGAAGACCCTGTACGACTTGGACCTCAAGGGCCCGATGGCGATCGTCATGGGCGCCGAAGGCGAGGGCATGCGCCGGTTGACGCGCGAGACCTGCGACGAGCTGGTCGGCATTCCGATGGCGGGCGGCGTGGAAAGCCTGAACGTGTCGGTGGCGAGCGGCGTCTGCCTGTACGAGGCGGTGCGCCAGCGCCGACTGCCGCGCTGACATCGGCATATTGGCGATGATTCTGGACGCGGCATTGCTCGCCCAGGCGCGCGACCGAATCGCGGCGGCGCGCCAGATCTTCGTGCTGACTGGCGCGGGGGTCTCGGCGGAATCGGGCGTGCCGACGTTCCGTGACGCGCTGACGGGCCTCTGGGCCCGCTTCGACCCCGAAGATCTCGCTACAGAGGCCGCGTTCCGGCGCCAGCCGGCGCTGGTCTGGCAGTGGTACGAGCACCGCCGCGCGATGGTTTCGGCCACCCAGCCCAACCCCGCGCACTTCGCGCTGGCGCAGCTGGCGGACCAGAAACCGGTCACGCTGGTCACGCAGAATATCGACGGATTGCACCAGCAGGCCGGCAGCCAGCATGTGATCGAGTTGCACGGCAACCTGTTCGCCAACAAATGGCTGGATGGCTGCGGACACTGCGACACGGTGCCGCCGGTACCGGGCGAGCCGCCGCATTGCGCGCTGTGCGGCGCGATGATGCGGCCCGGGGTGGTCTGGTTTGGGGAGGATCTGCCGCGCGTGGCGCGCTATCGCGCCGAGCACGCGGCGGAGACCTGCGATCTGTGCCTGGTGGTCGGCACGTCGGGGCTGGTGTATCCGGCGGCGGCGCTGCCGGGCATGGCCAGGGAGAACGGGGCGTTCGTGATCGTGGTCAATCCGCAGCCGTCGGCGCTGGACGCCACCGCGGACCTCGTGCTGGCGGCGCCAGCAGGGCAGTGCCTGCCGGCGCTGTGGTAAGGGCCTAGGCGGCCAGCTCTCCCACCAGCTTTTCCAGCTTCACCGCGTCGGCCGCGAACAGGCGGATGCCTTCGGCCAGCTTTTCGGTGGCCATCGCGTCCTCGTTCAGTTGCCAGCGGAACGCCGGCTCGTCGGCCACGACGCGCGCCACATTCGCTGCCTGCGCATGCTCTACCGACAGCTTGCGCTCGACCGTGCCGCGCCCAGCCGCCAACTGCTCGAGCAGCTCCGGGCTGATCGTCAGCAGGTCGCAGCCAGCCAGGGCCAGGATCTGGCCGGTGCCGCGGAAGCTCGCGCCCATCACCTCGGTCGCATGGCCGAAACTCTTGTAGTAGTCGTAGATCTGCCGCACCGAGCGCACGCCCGGGTCGTTGTCGCCGGCATTGGCGTCGGCGTCCCACTTGTCACCTGCCTGCTTCTTGTACCAGTCGAGGATACGGCCGACGAACGGGGAGATCAGCTGCGCGCCGGCCTCGGCACAGGCCACGGCCTGCACCAGTGAGAACAGCAGCGTCATATTGCAGCGGATGTTTTCGCGCTGGAGGATCTCGGCCGCCTTGATGCCTTCCCAGGTGGAGGCGATCTTGATCAGCACGCGCTCCCGCGCCACGCCGCGCTGCTCGTACAGCCCGATCAGGTGGCGCGCCTTGTCCACGGTGGCCTGGGTGTCGAACGAGAGCCGTGCATCGACCTCGGTGGACACGCGGCCCGGCACGATGGCCAGGATCTCGCAGCCAAAGGCGATCAGGAGCTGGTCCATCACGGCGTCCAGGCCCGCGTTGCCATGATGGTCGCGCACGGCCTGCTCGAGCAGGGGCCGATATTCGGCCTTCTGCACCGCCTTGAGAATCAGGGACGGATTGGTGGTCGCGTCCTGCGGCGTGTACTGCTTCATCAACTGGAAGTCGCCGGTATCGGCCACTACCGTGGTGAATTGTCTCAGTTGCTCTAGCTCGGTCATGATCTGTTCCATCCGGTTCCGTCAGTTGCCGCCCGCTTGGGAAGTCAGCATTCATTGTAACGGCGCTGGCACGGTTGGAAACAACGCCGTCACACGCCGATCCGCTACACTACGCGTTTCCCCCCAAGCAATCAGGCTGTTTTCACATGACGCAGGATGAACTCAAGGCGCTGGTGGCGCAAGCCGCCGCCGACTACGTGAAGCAGGAAGTGCCCCAGGGCGCCGTACTCGGCGTCGGCACCGGCTCCACCGCCAACCTCTTCATCGACGCCATCGCGGCGTTCAAGGAGCGCTTCTCGGGCGCGGTGTCCAGCTCGGAGGCTTCCACGCGACGCCTGCAGCAGCATGGCATCCAGGTGCTGGACCTGAACGAAGTGGACGAGATTCCCGTCTACGTGGACGGCGCCGACGAGATCGACGCCTCGGGCGCGATGATCAAGGGCGGCGGCGGCGCGCTGACGCGCGAGAAGATCGTGGCCGCCGTGGCCGGCCGCTTCGTCTGCATCGCCGATGGCAGCAAGCTCGTGGACACGCTCGGCGCGTTCCCGCTGCCGGTGGAGGTGATCCCAATGGCACGTGCAGCCGTGGCGCGCAAGCTGGCCGCGCTCGGTGGCCAGCCGCGCCTGCGCATGACCAAGGAAGGCGGCATCTACAAGACCGACAACGGCAACGTGATCCTCGACGTCTCGGCGCTGCGCATCACCCAGCCGAAGGACATCGAACAGCAGATCAATCAGATCCCGGGTGTGGTGACGGTGGGGCTGTTCGCGCTGCGTGGCGCGGACGTGCTGCTGCTGGGCACGGAGCAGGGTGTGCAGCGCACCGATTATTGACCGGAAGCGTGGCCCGAGCGGCCTAACCGGCCGCCCATGAAAAAGGGGTGCTTGATAAAGCACCCCTTTTCGTTTTTCCAGACTGGCGAATCAGTTCGCCGGCGGCACGTAGCCGGCGGCCGCATCGGCGCCTTCGCCGAAGAAGTACTTCTCGGTTTGCTTGAGCAGGTACTGGCGCGCGCGGGTGTCGGCCATGTTCAGACGATTCTCATTGATCAGCATGGTCTGATGCTTGAGCCAGCCGGCCCAGGCTTCCTTCGACACGCTTTGCCAGATCTTCTTGCCGAGTTCGCCCGGCAGCGGCGGGAAGTCGAGGCCTTCGGCTTCCTTGTTCAGCTTGATGCAATGGACCGTGCGGGCCATGTGAAACTCCTTGTTCGTGGCGCTTTTGTGGTGCGAGGGGACGCCGATTCGTGATGCCGGTTCTGGGCGGCTGCGTGGCCGCTATTGTAGCCAAGCCCGGCCAAGGCTGGGCTTGGCCCTGCCGGCGTTACAGTTTCTTCATGAGCACCATCGATTTGCGCTGCCAGTTATAGAGCTTGCGCTTGTCTTCCGGCAGGTCGTCCACGGTGGCGTGGACGAAGCCGCGCTTCAGGAACCAGTGCTCGGTGCGCGTGGTGAGCACGAACAGCCGGTCCAGCCCCAGCGCGCGGGCGCGGCGCTCGATGCGCTTGAGCAGCCGCTCGCCGTCGCCAGTGCCCTGGGCCTCGGACGAGACCGTCAGGCAGGCCATCTCGCCCATGTTCTCGCGCGGGAATTCGTAGAGCGCGGCGCAGCCGAACAGCACGCCATCGTGCTCGATCACCGAGAAATTGCCGATATCCCGCTCGATCAGGTGACGTCCACGTGGCACGAGCGTGCCATCGGCCTCGAGCGGTGCAATCAGTTGCAGGATGCCGCCCACGTCATCCAGCGTGGCTTCCCGCAGGCTTTCCAGGTCGGTGTCGGACACCATGGTGCCTACGCCATCGTGCAGGAAGAGCTCCAGCAGCACCGAGCCGTCGAGCGAATAGGGGATCAAGTGCGCGCGGGGCACGCCGCCCTTGAGCGCCTTGACCAGATGTTCCAGGTAATAGGCCACGTCCGGCGGCAGGTGGTTGTTCTGCAACCGCTCCACGGCCGTGCGCAGCGACATTTCCTTCATCAGCTTGCCCACCGGGTCCGGCACGCCGGGCACTTCGGTGATGTAGATCAGCTTGTCGGCCTTCAGCGCGCTGGCGGTGGCGCTGGCCACGTCTTCCATCGACAGGTTGAACGCCTGCCCGGTGGGCGAAAAGCCCAGCGGCGACAGCAGCACCACCTTGCCGTGCGAGAGCGACATGTGCATCGAGTCGTTGTCGATCTTGCGCACCAGCCCGGTGTGCTGGTAATCGACCCCGTTGACGATGCCCACCGGCCGCGCGGTGATGAAGTTGCCGGAGACCACCGACAGCTGCGCGCCAGCCATCGGCGTGTTCGGCAAGCCTTGGCTGAAGGCGGCCTCGATGTCCAGGCGCAGCTCGCCGGCCGCCTCCTTGGCGCATTCGAGCGCGGCGTTGTCGGTAATGCGCACGCCGTCCGCGTACTGGGATTCCACATGGCGCAATGCCAACTGCTCCTCCACCTGTGGGCGGGAGCCGAAGACCAGCACGATCTGCATGCCCATGGCGTGCAGCAGGGCCACGTCGTTGACGAGCGCGTTGAGCACGCCGGCCTTGACCAGCTCGCCGCTGAAGGCGATCACGAAGGTCTTGCCGCGGAAGGCGTGGATATAAGGCGCGACGGCGCGCAGCCAATCCACGAACTGCTGGTGGTCCGGCCCGCTGGCCTCGGCCAACTCGGCGGCGGCCGTGGCGGACGGGATCGGCGTGGCGGGTTCGGCGACGGGGAGGGGGGCTGCGCTCAGGGCAGCGGGGGCGTCTTCGTCGGGGGCGACAGGGGCCGGAGCAGGCGCCTGCGCATTGGAGGTTCTGGCGTTCATGCCGCGGATTATAATCCCGGCCAATGTCAGCACAACGCCCCGTCAAACCTGTTTCCCGGCCGCCACGCCCGCCCCGTCCATCACGTGAGGCGCGCCCGGCGGGCCAGCCTCCCGAGCAGCGGCCCCAGGAGTCTTCCGAACAGCGGCGCGAGCCGCGGCCGGAGCGCGCGCCGCGCCCGCCGCGCGACGCCCAGACCCCTCGAGAGCCGCGCGAGCCGCGCCCCGTGCGCCCGGTCCGCATGGCTAATCCGCTGCCCGAGATCACCTTTCCCGAAGCGCTGCCGGTTTCCGCGCGCCGGGACGAGATCGCCGCCGCGCTGCAGGCCAACCAGGTGGTGATCGTGTCCGGCGAGACCGGCTCCGGCAAGACCACCCARCTGCCCAAGATCGCGCTGTCGATCGGCCGTGGCCCAGCGCGGGAAGGCAAGGAAGGCGGCGGCCTGATCGGCCACACCCAGCCCAGGCGGATCGCCGCCACGTCCACGGCCAAGCGCATCGCCCAGGAACTGGGCACGCCGCTGGGCCAGAACGTCGGGTATCAGGTGCGGTTCAACGACACGATGTCCGCCGGCGCCTCTGTCAAGCTAATGACGGACGGCATCCTGCTGGCCGAGACGCAGAACGACCCGTTGCTGCGTGCCTACGACACGATCATCATCGATGAGGCGCACGAGCGTAGCCTCAACATCGACTTCCTGATCGGCTACCTGCGCCAGATCCTGCCCAAGCGGCCGGACCTGAAGGTCATCATCACGTCCGCGACGATCGACGCCCAGCGGTTCGCCGAGCACTTCGCCCGTAACGGCAAGCCGGCACCGGTGATCGAGGTCAGCGGGCGGCTGTATCCCGTGGAAGTGCGATATCGGCCGATCCAGTCCGATGCGCCGCCCGACGCCGCGCCGAAATCCGCCCAGGCCCGCGAGCGCGACCTGTACGACGGCATTGTCGAGGCCGTGGACGAACTGTGCCGGCTCGGCCCCGGCGACGTTCTCGTCTTTCTGCCAGGCGAGCGCGAGATCCGCGAGGCCGCCGAGGCGCTGCGCAAGCACCATCCTCCGCATACCGAGATCCTGCCGCTGTTCGCGCGGCTCTCGGTGCAGGAGCAGGAGCGCGTGTTCAAGCCATCGAACGCGCGGCGGATCGTGCTGGCGACCAACGTGGCCGAGACCTCGCTGACCGTGCCGGGCATCCGCTATGTGGTGGATACGGGGCTTGCGCGCGTCAAGCGCTACTCGTACCGCAACAAGGTGGAGCAGTTGCAGATCGAGGCGATTTCGCAGGCCGCCGCCAACCAGCGCGCGGGCCGGTGCGGCCGGGTAGCCGATGGCGTTTGCATCCGTCTATACGAGGAATCCGATTTCATCGCCCGTACGCGCTTCACCGACCCGGAAATCCTGCGTTCGTCGCTGGCGGCGGTGATTCTGCGCATGAAGGCGCTGCGGCTGACCGACATCGAGTCGTTCCCGTTCATCGAGCCGCCGCTGGGCCGGGCGGTTGCCGATGGCTACCAGCTCCTGCAGGAACTGGGCGCCGTGGACGAGGCCAACCAGCTTACTGGCACTGGCCGTCAACTGGCCAAGCTGCCGCTGGACCCGCGCGTGGCGCGCATGATCCTGGCCGCGCGCGAGCAGCAGTGCCTGCGCGAGGTGCTGATCATCGCCAGCGCGCTGTCCGTGCAGGATCCGCGCGACCGTCCGCAGGAGGCGCAGGAAGCCGCCGACCAGGCCCATCGCAAGTTCATGGACGAAAAGTCCGAGTTCCTGGGGTGGGTCAAGCTGTGGAAGTGGTTCGAGGAGGCAGTGGCCCACAAGAAGACCAACCGGCAACTGCAGGACCAGTGCCGGGCCAACTTCCTGTCGCACGTGCGGCTGCGAGAGTGGCGGGATGTGCACTCGCAACTGCTGACCACGGTGACCGAGCAGGGCTGGCGCCTGAATGAGACGGAACCGACGTTCGAGCAAGTCCACAAGGCGCTGCTGACCGGGCTGCTCGGGAACGTCGGCCTGAAGCTGGACGAGGCCGACGGGCGCGGGCGCGAGTACCTGGGCGCGCGCGGCATCAAGTTCCACCTGTGGCCGGGCTCGCTGATCGCGCGCAAGGTGGGCCGCTGGATCATCGCCGCTGAACTGGTCGAGACGAGCCGGCTGTTCGCACGCACGCTGGCGCGGATCGAGCCGGAATGGATCGAGCAGGTGGGCAGCCATCTGCTGAAGGTGAGCTGGAGCGACCCGCACTGGGAAAAGAAGGCCGGCCAGGTGCTGGCGATGGAGCGCGGCACGCTGTACGGCCTGCCCATCTACCAGCATCGGCGCGTGCACTACGGGCCGATGAACCCGGCCGAGGCGCGCGAGCTGTTCATCCGCCGCGCGCTGGTGGAGGGCGAATTCGACACGAAATTGCCGTTTTACGCCCACAACCAGCGGCTGCGGCGCGAAATTGAGAATCTGGAGCACAAGTCGCGCCGGCAGGACGTGCTGGTGGACGACGAGCTGATCTACGCCTTCTATGACCGGGCGATCCCGGCGGACACCCATAACCAGACCAGCTTCGAGACGTGGTACCAGGCGGAGAGCGCGAAGGATCGCAAGCTGCTGTACCTGAACCGCGACGAACTGATGCGGCACGAAGCGGCCGGCATCACGACCGACCTGTTCCCGAAGCTGCTGCCGATTGCCGGCGTGGACATGGGGTTGTCGTACCACTTCGAGCCCGGCAGCCACCGCGACGGCGTGACGCTGACCGTGCCGCTGTACGCGCTGAACCAGGTGCGGCCCGAGCGCACCGAATGGCTGGTGCCCGGCATGATCAAGGAGAAGGTGCACCTGCTGCTGAAGTCCTTGCCGCAGAAGCTGCGCCGCCACTGCGTGCCGCTGCCCGAGTACGCGGGCGGGTTTGTCGACCGCCAGCCGTTCGGCGAGGGCGAGTTGATCGACGTGCTGATTGCCGACATCCGCGAGCAGACCGGCACGATGGTGCGCCGCGCAGACTTCAAGCAGGAGACCCTGCCGGCCCACCATGCGATGAACTTCAAGGTCATCGACGAACATGGCCGACAGCTCGAAATGGGGCGGAATCTGGCGCAATTGCGAGCCGAGTTCGGCGGACAGGCGCAGCAGTCGTTCCAGAACATTGCCGCCCGCGACGTGCCCGCGGCCGAGGCCGGCCAGTACGAAAACCTGACGTCCTGGTCGTTCGGCGAACTGCCCGAACTGCTGGAAATCCGCAAGGGCAACCAGACCCTGTTCGGCTATCCGGCCCTTGTGGATCATGGCGACCATTGCGAGGTGGAGGTCTTTGACGACCCGCAGGAGGCGGCACGCATCCACCATACGGGGCTGCGCCGACTGTTCGCGATCCAGCTCCGCGAGCCGGTGAAGTTCATCGAGAAGAACATCCCGAATCTTCAGCAAATGGCGATGCAGTACATGACCCTGGGCACGCAGGAGGAACTGCGCAACCAGATCGTGATGGTCACGCTGGAGCGCGCCTGCATGCAGCCGCCGCTGCCGCGCAACGAGGCCGAGTTCAACGCCCGCAAGGACGAGGGGCGCGCGCGGCTGTCGCTGCTGGCGCAGGAGATGGCGCGGCTGGTGGGCGCGATCCTGGCCGAGTACGCGGGACTTCCGCGCAAGCTGCTCCAGGCCAAGCCGTTCGGCTCCGCCCACCAGGACATGGAGGCGCAACTGGCGCGGCTGATGACAAAGTCGTTCGTGATCGATACGCCATACACGCAGCTCGTGCACTTCCCGCGCTATCTCAAGGGGATGGCGATGCGCGTGGACAAGCTCAAGGGCGACCCCGGCCGCGACAGCCAGCGCACCCAGGAGATGACACCGCTGGTGCAACAGTGGCAGCGCGCCGAGAAACAGCTCCGCACGCAGGGCAGGGGGGCCGAAGATGCCCGATTGGACGAATTCCGATGGATGCTTGAGGAGCTGCGCATCGCGCTGTTCGCGCAGGAGCTGCGCACGCCGGTGCCGATGTCGGTCAAGCGGTTGCAGAAGGTGTGGGAGTCCATGCAGCGCTGACGCGGAGTTCGTGTGGAAAACCACGATTTGTGTCGGAATGCCCGGCGAAAGATAAATTCGCGCAAACGGTCAGCGTAACCCCCGGCTCAAACGTTAGAATGCCCGATTCCTCATGGTTGACGGTCTTATGCTCTCGTTGCGTCGTGTTGTGTCTAGCGTGGTGTCGGTCGGCGCGCTGGCATTGGCAGTGGTGTCCGCCCCCGCGCAAGCGGAGGTTGTGACGATCCTTAATTCGGGTGATGCAACCGTCACCCTGATCGACAAGGACACGCAGAAGGTGCTGGAAACCTTCCCCGTCGGCAAGGAACCGCACCACCTGATTGCCACGCCTGACGACAAGTCGCTGATCGTGGCCAACGCGGTCGGCAACGACCTGGTGTTCCTGGATCCGGTGACCGGCAAGGTGCAGCAGCGCGTACCGAACATCGACGATCCGTACCAGATCGGCTTCTCGCCGGACCAGAAATGGTTCGTGACGACGGGCAACCGGCTCGACCGCGTGGACGTCTACCGCTGGGACGGCCACCAGCTCAAGATCGCCAAGCAATTCCCGCTGCCCAAGACGCCCAGCCATATCGCGTTCACGGCGGACAGCAAGATCGCCTTCATCACCCTGCAGGACAGCGATCAGATCGCCGCGATCGACCTCAATTCGCTGACCGTGCTCTGGACCATGGACGCCGGCTCGGCGCCGGCCGGGATCTGGGTGACGCCGGACCAGAAATACCTGCTGGTGGGCATGACCGGCGCCGACTATGTGGCCGTGATCGACTGGCGCACGCGCACCGTGGTCAAGCAGATCCAGACCGGCAAGGGCGCGCACAATTTCCGCGCGGTGGGCGACAAGCGTCATCTGTTCCTGACCAACCGCGTCTCGGGGTCCATCAGCATCATTGACCAGCAGACGCTGTCCAAAGTTGGCGATATCACCGGCCTGCTGCCGGGGCCTGACGACATGGAGTTGACCGCCGATGGCAAGACACTCTGGGTGACGTTCCGCTGGGCGCGTTCGGTGGGGCTGATCGACGTGGCGAGCCGCAAGCTGGTCAAGACCATCCGGGTGGGCAAGTCGCCACACGGTATCTACTTCCGCACGCGGGCGCCGCTCTACTGAGGCAGGGTTCGACATGGCTCGGCTGCTGATTCGTATTCTTGCCATGCTGGCCGCGATGCTGGCGCTGGCCGGTGCTGCCTCGGCGGCGGACGCCGCCGCCAGTTGCCGTGCCGGTACGCTGTACCTGACCTTCGACACCGGCAGCATGAGCCAGGCGGAACTGATCGCCCGCACGCTGCGCCGGCATCATATCCGCGCCACGTTCTTCCTGGCCAGCGAGCCGACCGTCAATCATGACAACTCGCTGGACCCGACCTGGGCCCCTTACTGGAAAGCGTTGGCCGCCGATGGGCACGTGTTCGGTTCCCATACGTTCGATCACGTCTACCTGCGCGGGGTGCACGGGGACAAGGTGACGATGCGTCCGCAGTTTGGCGCGCAGGGCGGCAAGGACGTCGCGATGACTGCCGACGCCTTCTGCACGGAACTGCGCCGCAGCGCCCAGGCATTCCAGTCGATGACTGGCCAGCCGATGGCGCCGATCTGGCGCGCGCCGGGCGGCCGCACCGCCCCGCAGACGCTGGCCTGGGCCGAGCAATGCGGCTTCAAGCACGTGGGCTGGGCGCCGGCCGGCTTCCTCGGCGACGAACTGTCTTCCGAGAAATTTCCGAACCGGGCTTTGCTGGACCGCGCGCTGCGCGACCTCCGGGATGGCGATATTACGATGGCGCACCTCGGCATCTGGTCGCGCAAGGACCCCTGGGCACCGGGCGTGCTCGAACCGCTGCTGACCGGCCTCGAACAGAAGGGCTTCTGCTTCGCCACGCTGCGCGAGCATCCCCGCTACAAGGATTGGTTCCAGCAGCACGGGGCGGAGGGCCGGCGGTAATGTGGGACGCGTTCACGAACTGGATCAGCCTCTGGGTAGGCCAGGTGGAAGCCACGGTATTCCAGGGCGTGGTGCTGCCGGTGGTCTACCACCTCGGCTTCGGCGGCTATGCCGAGGACGCCTTCACAGGCACCGAATGGTTGCTAGTGGGTGTGGTGCAGATCGCAGTGATGGTGCTGATCCTCGGCCCGTTGGAGAAATTGCGACCCGTGGAGCCGGTGACGGACCGCGCCGCCGTGCGCACGGACATGCTCTATACGATGATCCATCGCCTGGGCCTGTTCCGGCTCGCGATGTTCTTCGTGCTGGCGCCGCTGATGGATGGCCTCGAAGGCCATCTGCGCCTGCTGGGCTGGCAGCGGATCAACGTGGAGGACTGGTGGCCCGGCGTGACGTCGATCCCGCTGGTCAGCTTCTTCGTCTACCTGCTGCTGTTCGATCTGCTCGACTATTGGTATCACCGGTTTTCGCATACCTATCGCTGGTGGTGGAGCCTGCACGCCACGCACCACAGCCAGCGCCAAATGACGCTCTGGAGCGACAATCGCAACCATCTTCTGGACGATATGCTACGTGACGCAGTTTTTGCGACCGTGGCGCTGGCGGTTGGCGTGGAGCCGTCGCAGTACGTGCTGCTGGTGGCGCTTTCGCAACTGCTGCAAAGCCTCCAGCACGCCAACCTGCGACTGCATTTCGGCTGGCTCGGGGAGCGACTGCTGGTTTCGCCGCGCTTCCATCGCACGCACCACGCGGTGGGGCTCGGCCACGAGCAGCAGGCGGCGGGCAAGCCGGTGCGGCTTGGCGGCTGCAACTACGGCGTGATCTTTCCGTGGTGGGACATGTTGTTCCGCACCGCCCGGTTCGTCGAGGCCTACCATCCGACGGGCATCCGGGACCAGCTTCCGCCGCCCACCGGCCACGGCCGCGACTACGGCGCGGGATTCCTGTCCCAGCAGTGGCTGGGCCTGAAGCGGCTGCTACGGCTCCGCTGACCGGGAATGTCGTCGGCGTGGGATCTTTTCGGCCTGTGCTAGGCTCTGAAGGTTTTCCCGACCGCTTTCCTGCATGAACGATATCTTTCGCTCGTTTGGCCGTGCCCTGATCAGCCAGTTGCATCCGCGCATGCTGATGCTGACGCTGGTGCCATTCGTCCTCGCCACCGTGCTATGGGGCGGCCTGATCTGGTGGGGCTGGGACCCGATCATGGGCGGCGCTCGCGCCATCCTCGAGGGCTCCGTTTTCACGAGCTGGATCTACTCCGCGCTGGACTGGCTCGGTCTGCAGTCGCTGCGCACCGTGGTGGCGCCGCTGTTCGTGCTGACGCTGGCTGTGCCGCTGGTGATCGCGTCGATGCTGATCTTCATCAGCCTGTTCTCGGTGCCGGCCGTGGTGAAGCACCTGGACCGCAGCTATCCGGGGCTGGTCAAGGCGCGCGGCGGCAGCGTCGCCGGCAGCGTGTTCCAGGCGCTCAGCAACACCGTGGTGTTCCTGTTGCTGGTGCTCGTGACGATGCCGCTATGGCTGATTCCGCCGTTCTTCGCGCTGATTCCGCCCGTGCTGTGGGGCTGGCTCACCTACCGCGTGATGACCTACGACGCCCTGGCCGAACACGCCACGGCCGAGGAGCGCAAGACGCTGATGAAGCGCCATCGCACCTCGCTGCTGATGATCGGCGTGGCCGTGGGCCTGCTTGGCTCCGCGCCGACCTTGCTGTGGGTCTGGTCGGCTGTCATCATCTTCCTGTTTCCGGTGGTGCTGGCCGGCACGCTGTGGCTGTACGTGCTGATCTTTATCTTCTCGGCGCTCTGGTTCGGCCATTTCTGCCTCCGGGCATTGGCTGAATTGCGCGCCGAGCGCGACGCCGCGGCACCCCCGCCGCCGCCCGCCACCGACGTGATCGACCTGGCGCCGGGCGACGTGCGCCGCATTGAACAATCCTGAGCGAGGAACACCATGGGTTTCGGTTTGATTGTCATCGGCGATGAGATCCTGTCCGGGCGGCGCGAGGACAAGCACATGCGCCGGACCATCGAACTGCTGGGCGCACGCGGCCTGGCGCTGGACTGGGCCGAGTACGTGGGCGACGAGCGCGAGCGCATCACCGCCACGCTGCGCCGCACGCTGGCCGGGCCGGACGTGGTCTTTTGCACGGGCGGCATCGGCGCCACGCCGGACGACCACACGCGTCAGTGCGCGGCCGCCGCGCTGGGCGTGGAGCTGGCGCTGCACCCCGAGGCGCGCGAGCAGATTGCGCTACGCATCGCCGAGACCGCCAATGGCGACCCGGTCAAGGCTGACCTGAACCTGCCTGATAACCAGCATCGCTTCAAGATGGGCGAGTTTCCGGTCGGGGCGCGCATCATCCCCAACAGTTACAACCGCATTCCGGGCTTCTCGGTGGCCGACCACCATTTCATGCCAGGCTTCCCCGTCATGGCGTGGCCGATGATGGAATGGGTGCTCGACCACTATTACACCCACCTGTTCCACCTGGAGGTAGCGCAGTCGCGCGCCTTCTATGTGTTCGAGGCGCCCGAGTCGACCCTGACACCGCTGATGGAGCAGGTGGAGGCCGCATTCGCCGGCATCCGCGTATTCAGCCTGCCATCCGTGGGCGACGTGAGCCGGGGCGACCGCTTCGCGCGGCGCCATATCGATCTTGGGGTGAAGGGACCGGCGGAACAGGTCCTGCCAGCCTATGCGATGCTGCTCGAAGGCGTCCGCGCCATGGGGTACGAGATCGTCGAGCAGTAAGAGGCCCCGCCCAGACTTTGATCTGGGTCGGATCGCGGTCAGCCCGACCCGTGATAGCGTGTGCGGCTTTCGACAGCCTGGCTGCCCCGCAGCCCCTCACGCATGAACGATGTCCTGCGAGCGTTCGGCCGCGCGATGCTATGCATGCTGCATCCGCGCATGGTGTTGCATGCCCTTGTGCCGCTGATCCTGATACCGCTGTTCTGGGCCGCCGTGTTCTGGTGGTGGCGGGAGCCGATCGTTCAGGCCGTCAATGCTTTCATCACGAATTCCCAACTGGGTCTCTGGCTCGATATCGGGCTGGCATGGATGCGTCTGACATTCTTGCGGCCATTCGTGGGCGTCGCTGTTGTCGGGGTGTCGGTGTTCCCGCTGATCATCATCTCGATGATGGTGTATCTGAGCGCCTTCTTCGAAGACGCCGTGGCGGCGCATGTGGCGCGCAGCTATGTGGGACTGGAGCGGGCTGAAGGTGGCAGTCTGCATCCTGCTGCCGGTGGTCATGTTGTTCGTCATGTGGGCGTACATGGCGATTCTGATCTTTGCCGTGCCCTGGTTCGGGCACTACTGCCTACAGGCGCTGGCCGACCTGCGCGCGGAGCGGGCAACCCCGCTCCCACACGCCATGGACGGGCGTTAGCTGATGGCTCCCCTTACGCCCCGTGCCACGGCAGGTTGCGCTTGCACCAGCCTTCCACGGTCTTGCGGTGGTATTCCTCGTCGCGGGGGCCTTCGAAGCCTTCCAGCACATCCATGGCACAGGTGTAGCCGGCCTCAGTGGCCAGACGGGCCGCGTGCTTCGAGCGCGCAGCGCTACGGCACAGGAACAGCACCGGCGCATCGGTCGGCACGCGGGCCTTGAGTTCCTCGACGAAATTCGGGTTCTGCTTGCCGCCGGGATAGCTGTTCCATTCCACATGGGCGAATTGCTCGTCCGGCAGGTTCACGCCACCTACCCAATCCAGTTCTGCCTGCGTGCGCACGTCCACGAGCACGGCCTTCGGGTCGGCCTGCAGCAGGTCATAGGCTTGCTGTGGGTCCAGCGCGCCGAAGTACGCAAGCTGGTTCTGTTGCTGGCGCGCGTGCGCGGCCTGGAGGAGGTCGTCTCGGGTGGTCATCTTCTGTGACGGAGTCAATAAGAGAAGCGGAGTAAAGCGGGGTTCGCTGTGCCGGGGCAACAGCGTGACCCGGGATCGGGCACGGCGCTGGGATGTCGCCGCGTTCGGCGCTATTCTAGCGTGCAGCCACGGCCATCCCCCGAAAATCCGCCTGCGCGGCGCATGCCCATCTTCGGTGCGTATTCTGGTGCATAGGCACTAAAATAGTGCTTTTCCTTGAATCGCGCACCGAGATGGTGTTTGATGAAGTCGCCGCGGAGCGGTGCGCAAGTGGATCGTTCGCCGCGTCGGCATGTTCAGCTTGGGTTGTATGCAATCCGCGGCCCCCGCCACGGTGCGGCGTGACCGATCACTGCACATTTTTCGGGATGGCGAGGGCAAATGAGGGCGTCGGTTGGCATGCTTTCTGCTAACATTCCTCGTCCCTTTTGGGGCGGTTCCCGCGAGGGTTTTCCGGGGCCGAACCCAACAATGGCTTTCCCAGACTCAGCCCGAATTTCCAGGAGATAGGCATGGCCCACAGCGTTGCAGATGTGATGAAGCTCGTGAAGGAAAACGACGTCAAATTCGTCGATTTCCGTTTCACGGATACCAAAGGCAAGGAGCAACACGTGTCTGTGCCCGTGTCGCACTTCGACGACGACAAGTTCGAGAGCGGCCACGCCTTCGACGGTTCCTCGATCGCCGGCTGGAAGGGTATCGAAGCTTCGGACATGCTGCTGATGCCGGATTCGAACACGGCCCACATCGACCCGTTCTACGAAGAGCCGACGCTGGTGCTGACCTGCGACGTGATCGAGCCGTCGGACGGCAAAGGTTACGACCGCGACCCGCGTTCCATCGCCAAGCGTGCCGAAGCCTACCTGAAGAGCACCGGCCTGGGCGACACCGCCTTCTTCGGTCCGGAACCCGAATTCTTCATTTTCGACGGCGTGACCTGGAACGTCGACATGCAGGGTTGCTCGGTGAAGATTCACTCCGAGGAAGCCCCGTGGTCGTCGGGCAAGGAATTCGAGCACGGCAACAGCGGTCACCGTCCGGGCAAGAAGGGCGGCTACTTCCCGGTTGCCCCGATCGACACGTTCCAGGACATCCGTTCGGAAATGTGCCTGATCCTCGAATCGCTCGGCATTCCCGTTGAAGTCCATCACCACGAAGTGGCTGGCCAGGGCCAGAACGAAATCGGCACGCGTTTCAGCACGCTGGTGCAACGCGCCGACTGGACCCAGCTCCAGAAGTACGTGATCCAGAACGTGGCGCACACCTACGGCAAGACGGCGACGTTCATGCCGAAGCCGGTGGTTGGCGACAACGGCTCGGGCATGCACGTGCACCAGTCCGTGTGGAAGGACGGTCAGAACCTGTTCGCAGGCAACGGCTACGCCGGCCTGTCGGAATTCGCGCTGTACTACATTGGCGGCATCATCAAGCACGCCCGTGCCCTGAACGCGCTGACCAACCCGGGCACGAACTCGTACAAGCGTCTGGTGCCGGGCTTCGAAGCCCCGGTGAAGCTGGCCTACTCGGCCCGCAACCGTTCGGCCTCGATCCGCATTCCGTACGTGGCGAACCCGAAGGGCCGCCGCATCGAAACGCGCTTCCCGGATCCGCTGATGAACCCGTACCTGGGCTTCTCGGCGCTGCTGATGGCCGGCCTGGACGGCGTGATGAACAAGATCCACCCGGGCGAAGCTGCCGACAAGAACCTGTACGACCTGCCGCCGGAAGAGGATGCAAAGATCCCGACCGTCTGCTCGAGCCTCGACCAGGCCCTGGAATATCTCGACAACGACCGTGAGTTCCTGACCCGCGGCGGTGTGTTCTCCAACTCCATGCTCGATGCCTACATCGAACTGAAGATGGAAGAAGTCACGCGTTTCCGCATGACGACGCACCCGATCGAGTTCGAGATGTACTACTCGCTGTAATCGCGTCCSGTTGCCAGGTTGTCACCGGGCAACAGTTGCACCAGGAAGGGGCGGCTTCGGCTGTCCCTTTTTGTTTTGCGAGCGGGTTGATCRCTAGAATGGGGCTCCTTCCCTAACCTTCATGCCGATGTTCATGAACGCGATGTCAAATAAGGTCACGCGCAGCCGCCAAGGCGGACTGTCGCACCAGGGTTCATACCGGATGACGCACCAGATCCGGGTGGGTTTCCCCATTCTGGTGATGGCCATGGCGCTGGGGCTCGGCGCCTGGAGCCGGCCCGCGCCGGCGCAGTCGTCGGATGTCTATATGTGCAAGGGCCCCAACGGCGTGCCCGAGTACCGCAACGGCAATCCGGGCGGCAGCAAGGACTGCAAGAAGCTGAACCTGCCTGACGTGATCACGGTGCCGGGTTCGCGCACTGCCAGCTCGGGCGGTGGCAAGGCGGCGGCGCCTTCGGCGTCCCCGGCGGCTTTCCCGCGCGTGGACAGCGCCACCCAGAAGAACCGCGACAGCGAGCGCCGCGCGGTGCTGGAGCAGGAACTCCAGAGCGAAGAAGCCAAGCTGGCCGGGCTGCGCGCCGAGTACAACAATGGCGAGCCCGAGCGCCAGGGCAACGAGCGCAACTATCAGAAATATCTCGATCGCACGGCACGCCTGCGCGACGACGTCGCACGTAGCGAAGCTAACGCCGCCTCCTTGCGCCGTGAGCTATCGAACCTTAAGGAATAGTGAAATGGCCATGGGTCGCCTGATTCGCGGAGTGTCGCGCAAAGTCACCGGAGCAGACCGCAAGGCGGAAGCCGAGGTCCTGCCGTTGGGCGACGCGGCGTTCCACCCCGGCCTGGACGTGGTGGCCAACCCGGTGCTGCTGGTGCGCCAGCCCGGGCTGCAGGTGGTCTACGCGAATCCGGCCGCCGAGGCCAGCTTCGCGCTGTCCCGCCGGGCGATGGTGGAACTGACGCTGCCGGACTTGTTCGGCCAGATCGACGAGCTGGACAGCATGATCGAGACGGTGATCGCGCGGCAGATCGATGTGCGGCGCCAGGATCTCGTGCTGCGCCCGCCGCTGCAGGAGCCGATGCATGCCCATGTCGTGATCGGGGCGATCGAAGGCCATGCCAATACGGTCCTGGTTGAGATCCTTCTGAACGAGCAGAAGGTACGCAGCGACCGCGAGGAGCGCATCCTCGACCTGACGTCGGCCAACAAGGAACTGATCCGCAACCTGGCCCACGAGATCAAGAATCCGCTCGGGGGCATCCGTGGCGCGGCCCAGTTGCTTGAGTTCGAGCTGCCCGAACGGTCCTTGCGCGAGTACACCCAGGTCATCATCAAGGAGTCGGACCGCCTGCAGACGCTGGTGGACCGGCTGCTGGAGCCGCACCGGCACCCGCACATCGTCTCGGACCTCAATATCCACGAGGTGCTGGAGCGCGTGCGCTCGGTGGTGCTGGCCGAATTCCCGAACGGGCTGGAGATTGTGCGCGACTACGACGCGAGCCTGCCCGACCTGCGCGGCGACATGGAGCAACTGATCCAGGCCGTGCTGAACATCGTGCACAACGCTGCCCAGGCGCTGCACGAGCGCATCGCGCGCGGCGATGCGCAGATCGTATTGCGGACTCGGGTGGCACGGCAGGTGACGATTGCCAAGCGCTTGTTCAAGCTGGCATTGGACTTGCATGTCATCGATAACGGCCCGGGCATCCCCGAGGACATCCGCGAACGCATCTTCTATCCATTGGTATCGGGCAGGGACGGCGGCAGCGGACTCGGTCTCACACTCGCTCAAACCTTCGTGCAGCAGCACGAGGGCTTGATCGAATGCGAGAGCCGGCCGGGCTGTACCGACTTCCGTATCCTGCTGCCGCTGCACTGACCTCCCGCGCCTCTGACCGGCCCGGATGTGCGAGCGGCGCGGGACCTGCCTGAGTGGGACGATGGCGGGACAACGGGAGACCACATGACACCGAGCAGACAAGCGACGCACATGAAGCCGATCTGGATAGTCGACGACGATCAATCAATCCGCTGGGTCCTCGAGAAGGCCCTTGCCCGTGAAAGCCTGCTCTCTCGCAGTTTTACCAATGTTCGCGACGTGCTCGCGGCGCTGGAGGATGACGAGCCGCAGGTCCTGATTTCCGATATCCGCATGCCTGGCGGCTCGGGCCTGGACCTGCTGCAGGCCATCAAGGCGCGGCACCCGGGCCTGCCGGTCATCGTCATGACCGCGTATTCCGACCTGGACAGCGCCGTGGCGGCGTTCCAGGGTGGCGCGTTCGAATACCTGGCCAAGCCGTTCGATGTCGACAAGGCCGTCGAACTGATCCGTCGCGCGCTCGAAGAGAGCCTGCGCGAGGAGGAAATGGACGATCGGCTAGTCGACGCGCCTGAGATCCTGGGTCAGGCACCGGCGATGCAGGACGTGTTCCGCGCCATCGGCCGCCTGTCGCAGTCGAACGTGACGGTGATGATTACCGGCGAGTCCGGCACCGGCAAGGAACTCGTCGCACGGGCGCTGCACAAGCACAGCCCGCGCGCCAACGGGCCATTTATCGCGCTCAACACGGCGGCGATTCCGAAGGATCTGCTCGAATCCGAGCTGTTCGGCCATGAGCGCGGCGCGTTTACGGGCGCGCAGACGATGCGGCGTGGCCGCTTCGAGCAGGCCGAGGGCGGCACGCTGTTCCTCGATGAAATCGGCGATATGCCATTCGATCTGCAAACGCGGCTGTTGCGCGTGCTGTCGGACGGCAACTTCTATCGCGTGGGTGGCCACAACCCGTTGCGCGCCAATGTGCGCGTGATTGCGGCCACGCACCAGAACCTCGAGACGCGCGTGAAAGAGGGGCTGTTCCGCGAGGACTTGTTCCACCGCCTGAACGTGATTCGTCTGCGGCTGCCGCCGCTGCGCGAGCGGCCCGAGGACATCACGCTGCTGGCGCGCCACTTCCTGCAGAAGAGCGCCAAGGAGCTTGGCGTGGAACCCAAGCGCATGTCCGACGAGGCGCTGGCCTACGTCAGCACGCTGCCGTTCCCGGGCAACGTGAGACAGCTTGAGAATCTGTGTAACTGGCTGACCGTGATGGCGCCGGCGCAGACCATCGAGGTCAAGGATATGCCACGCGAGATGATCGGCACGCCCCAGGCGGAAAGCACCGGTTCGCCGATGCGCGCGCCGGGCGGCGAGTCGCGCATGGCAGGTGGCGACTACGATGCGGTCGAGACATCCGACTACGGCATGAACACCGCGGCAGGCGAGGGTGACACGATGGTCGCCACGCGCCCACCGATGACCGCCACGGCGCCAGGCATGGCGTCCGCACCGGCCTTCGCGGGCAATGCGGTGTCGGCAAGCTGGGAGTCGCTGCTGGCCGGCGAGGCCAAGTCGATGCTGGAAGCGGGCCTGCCCGAGGTGATGGATGTGCTGACGCGGCGCTTCGAAAAAGCTGTGCTCGAAGCCGCGCTGGGCGTCACGCGCGGGCGCCGCGTGGAAGCCGCCACCCGGCTTGGGATTGGACGCAATACGATTACCCGCAAGCTGCAGGAGCTGGGATTCGATTGATGTCCAGGGGTTGAGACGATTCTCTGCTCTCCCGCTGCGGGGGAGCAGAGAACAAGAATCGTCTCAGCCGTTGCTACGTACCGCCAGCAGTCGCTCCGCCATCTCGGCGAAGCCTTCACCGCCGGCCGCCTCCGTGACGTAGGCGGGCGCCACCGGCAACTGATCCAGAATCTCCCGCACGTTCGCCACGCCCACCGACAACGGGAAGTGGCCGAACATCGCCGCGTCATTGGCCGAGTCGCCGATGAACAGCCATTCGTCGCGCGCGGCGTCGATGTCATCCCCCAGCAACTCCTGCACGCAAAGCCGGCTCATCGACAGCTTGTCATGGTCGCCGAACCAGCCGTTAACGTGGATCGAGCTGACCGTCGCCGTCATGCCGGCCTCGCGCATCATCGCGGCAATGCGGTCCACCGCCGGCTGGGGCAGGGGTGCCACGTCCTCGGCATGGTCGATGGCAAGGTCGGCCGCATGCCATGCCTGGTCCGATGCCAGCGCGCAGCCAGGCACCTCGCGCACGATCCGCTCGCCCAGCGCGTGGATCTTCTCAAGATTCCCGGCGCGCGTCGGCGCATCGTCGAGGAAGCGTGTGATCAGCTTGTTGTCGCGCAAATGTGAGAAGAAGGCGCCATTTTCGCCGATGATGGCATCTACCGGCCAGAGTCTGACGAGGATCTCCGCCCAGGCGATGCAGCGTCCTGTGACGGGTACGACATGCAGCCCAGCCCGGGCCAGCCGGTCCAGTGCGAGATAGGTGGGGGCAGGCAGCCGGCCATCGGTCGTCAGGGTGCCGTCGATGTCGGTCAGGATGCCGCGCACGCGCCGGAGGGCGGCGTCCGGCAAGGTGGCGAAGGGTTTCATCGTGCTCATGGGCGAGGATTGTACGCAAACGTCCGCCGGTGCGGCGCGCCCGGTTGTGTGACATCAATGTGTCGTCAAAATGCAGCAATATTCTCACCGCAAGGCGGGTTTGCCCGGTTTGCGGCGAGGTGCGACGGGCGTAACATCCCGCTGTCACAAAAAATGCATACAGTCGGGCGCTTTTTCTTGTTTCTTGCCCGATTTGCCCGACTGATAACAGCCTCAGGAGAGAAGTCCATGTCCTTTCCACGCACCGCCCTAAAATTCGCTGCCGTCGCCGCCCTGGCCATGGCCGGCACCGCCCACGCCGCGGTCGAGATCCAGTGGTGGCACGCCATGCAGGGCGCGCTGAACGACAAGGTCAACGAGATCGCCAACAAGTTCAACGCGAGCCAGACCGACTACAAGATCGTGCCTGTTAACAAGGGCAACTACGACGAAACCATGGCGGCCGGCATTGCCGCCTTCCGCGCGGGCGGCGCTCCGGCGATCCTGCAGGTGTTCGAAGTGGGCACGGCCACGATGATGAGTGCCAAAGGCGCGATCAAGCCGGTCTCCACGGTGATGAAGGATGCGGGCGAGAAGTTCGACCAGAAGGCCTACATCCCCGCCGTGGCCGGTTACTACACCTCGTCGAAGGGCGAGATGCTGTCGTTCCCGTTTAACAGCTCGACCACCGTCTTCTATTACAACAAGGACGCCTTCAAGAAGGCGGGCCTCTCCGAGCCGCCCAAGACCTGGCCCGAAGTGATGCAATATTCGGCCAAGCTGAAGGCATCGGGCACGAACTGCGCCTATACCACCGACTGGCAGGGCTGGGTGCACCTGGAAAGCTTCTCGGCCTGGCATAACACGCTGTTCGCGACCAAGAACAACGGCTTCGGCGGCACCGACGCCCGCCTGGTCTTCAACAGCCCGCTGCACGTGAAGCACATCACCAATCTCCAGGAGATGGTGAAGAAGGGCTACTTCAGCTACGGCGGCCGCAAGGCAGAGTCGCAGGCCAAGTTCTTCAACGGCGAGTGTGCGATGTTCACGGGCTCGTCGGCATCGCTGGCCAACATTCGCAAGAACGCCAAGTTCCAGTTCGGCGTGTCGCAGTTGCCGTACTACCCGGACGTGCAGGGCGCCCCGCAGAACACGATCATCGGCGGCGCGTCGCTGTGGGTGATGGGTGGCAAGAAGGCCGAGGAATACAAGGGCGTAGCCAAGTTCTTCACGTTCCTGTCGCAGCCTGAGATCCAGTCGGACTGGCACCAGGCCACCGGCTACCTGCCGGTGACGATGGCCGCCTACGATCTGACCAGGAAATCGGGTTACTACGACAAGAACCCGGGCGCCGATGTGTCCGTGCAGCAAATGGTCGTGAAGACCACGGACAAGTCGCGCGGTGTGCGCCTGGGCAACCTGGTGCAGATCCGTACCGTGGTGGACGAGGAACTGGAAGCCGTCTGGGCCGGCAAGAAGGAGCCGAAGGCTGCGCTGGACACGGCGGTGGCGCGCGGCAACGACCTGCTGGAGCGCTTCCAGAAGACTGCGAAAGAGTAAGTCAGGGGCGTCGCGCGGCCTGGCCGGTATGACCGGTCCGGGCTGAGGGCGCCAGACGTGCGGCAAGTGGGCGGCGGCGAAACCGTCGCCCGCTTGCGTTATGAAAAGGTTTGACGATGGAAAAACGCGTCGTTTTCCGGTCGCCGTGGCTGCCGTATCTGCTGGTGTTGCCGCAGATCGCCATCACGATGATCTTCTTTTTCTGGCCGGCCGGCCAGGCGCTGTGGCAGTCGCTGCTCCAGCAGGATGCCTTCGGCATCAATCTCGAATTCGTAGGGCTCGACAACTTCAGGACGCTGTGGGCAGACCCGCAGTATGTGGAGTCGTTCGAGGTCACGGCCATCTTCGCCATTGGTGTGACGGTGGTCGGCCTGTCGGTGGCGCTGCTGCTTGCCTACTTCGCCGACCGCGTGGTGCGCGTGGCCACGGGCTACAAGACCCTGCTGATCTGGCCGTATGCCGTGGCCCCGGCCGTGGCGGGCGTGCTCTGGATGTTCATGTTCAACCCGACGCTGGGCGTGGTGTCGTACGCGCTGCGCAAGGGCGGCGTGGACTGGAACTTCCTGCTCAATGGCAATCAGGCGCTGACGCTGGTGGTGCTGGCCGCCGCGTGGAAGCAGATCAGCTACAACTTCCTGTTCTTCCTGGCCGGGTTGCAGAGCATTCCACGCTCGCTGATCGAGGCGGCCGCCATCGATGGCGCCGGACCGTGGCGGCGCTTCTGGTCCATCATATTTCCGCTACTTTCGCCGACCACGTTCTTCCTGCTGGTCATCAACGTGGTCTACGCATTCTTCGATACCTTCGCCATCATCGATGCCGTGACGCATGGCGGCCCATTCAATTCGACGAACACGCTTGTGTACAAGGTGTTCCACGACGGCTTCCGCGGCATGGACATCGGCGGCTCGGCCGCGCAGTCCGTGGTGCTGATGGTGATCGTGATTGCGCTGACCGTGGTGCAGTTCCGGTTCGTGGAACGCAAGGTCCAGTACTGACACGAAAGGCGCCCAAAAATGGTAGAACGTCGTCCAATTCTTGATGTCATCACCCACGTGGTGCTGATCCTCGGCATCATCGTCGTGGCGTTTCCGGTGTACCTGACCTTCGTGGCGTCCACGCTGACGGCCGAACAGGTGCTCGATTCGCCCATGACGCTGATCCCCGGCAGCCACATGGTTGAGAACTTTCGCACCGTGCTGTTCAAGGGCGTGGGGGAGGCCGCCTCGCCGGTCGCCACCATGATGAAGAACAGCCTGATCATGGCGCTGGGCATCGCGCTCGGGAAGATCGCGATCTCGATCATCTCGGCCTTCGCCATCGTTTATTTCCGATTTCCGCTGCGCAAGACCTTCTTCTGGCTCATCTTCATCACGCTGATGCTGCCTGTGGAAGTGCGGATCCTGCCGACCTACAAGGTGGTGTCGGACCTCGGCCTGCTGGACAGCTACTTCGGCCTGACCATTCCGATCATCGCATCGGCCACGGCCACGTTCCTGTTCCGCCAGTTCTTCCTGACCATTCCCGATGAACTGGCCGAGGCCGCGCGCATCGATGGCGCCGGTCCGCTGCGCTTCTTCTGGGACGTGGTGCTGCCGCTCTCGCGCACCAGCATCGCGGCGCTGTTCGTAATCCAGTTCATCTATGGCTGGAATCAGTACCTGTGGCCGCTGCTGATTACTACGCAAAAATCGATGACGCCGGTCGTGGTTGGCGTGACGCAGATGATTTCGCGCTCGGGCGATGCCGCGACGGACTGGAATCTCGTGATGGCCACGGTGATGCTGGCGATGATCCCGCCTGCCGTGGTGGTGGTGCTGATGCAGAGGTGGTTCGTCAAGGGCCTGGTCGAAACAGAAAAGTAAGCGAAACAAGCGGATTACGAGAAAGCCATGGCAAAACTGTCACTTCGCAACGTTCAGAAAACCTACGCCGGCGGCACGCAGGTCGTGCACGGCATCGACATGGAAATCGCCGACGGCGAGTTCATCGTCATCGTCGGCCCCTCGGGCTGCGGCAAGTCCACGCTGCTGCGCATGGTCGCCGGGCTGGAAACCGTTACCGGCGGTGAGATCCATATTGGCGACAAGGTAGTCAACGACTTCGAGCCGGCCGAGCGCGACATCGCGATGGTGTTCCAGAACTACGCGCTCTACCCGCACATGACCGTGTACGACAACATGGCCTACGGCCTGCGGATTCGCGGCATGTCCAAGGCCGAGATCGACCAGCGCGTGAAGCACGCGGCGGGCATCCTGGAGCTGGGCGCGCTGCTCGAACGCAAGCCGCGCGCGCTCTCGGGCGGTCAGCGCCAGCGCGTGGCGATGGGGCGCGCCATCGTGCGCGAGCCGGCCGTGTTCCTGTTCGACGAGCCGCTGTCCAACCTCGATGCCAAGCTGCGCGTGCAGATGCGGCTCGAGCTGAAGGACCTGCATCGCCGCCTGGGCACCACCAGCCTGTACGTCACCCACGATCAGGTCGAGGCCATGACGCTGGCCGACCGCATGATGGTGCTGAACGGAGGCCGGGTGGAGCAGATCGGTACGCCGCTCGAGGTCTACTCGCGTCCGGCCAGCACCTTCGTGGCCGGCTTTATCGGCTCGCCGCCGATGAACCTCGTGCCCGTGGTGCGTACCAACGCCGCCCAGGGCGAGGCGCAGATGCGCGTGGTGCCGAAGGCGAATGGTGCCGGCGAAGGGCAGGGTGCGCCGGCCACGCTCGGCCATCTGCCGATGGGCCTGCACCTGCCCGAGCAGGCGTTGATGGGGCTGCGCCCCGAGCATATCGAGCCGTGCGCGGCCCACGACGCCATCGCGCATGTCGATGTGCGCGTGGTCGAGGCGCTCGGCGCCGATTCATTCGCCTATGGTTCGCTGGGCGGCCAGTTGATCGTGGTCCGGCTGGACAGCCACATGCCAGTGCGTGCCGGTGACCGTCTGCCGATCACGGCTTCGGCTGATCATCTGCACTTCTTCGACGCGACGTCGGGCAAGCGTATCGAGGCACTGGCATGAGTGCGTCAATCGTCACGTTTCCTGTGGTCGATGCAGCCAACTGGCCGTATCCGCGCCATATCGCGCACCGGGGTGCCGGCAAGCTCGCACCCGAGAACACGCTGGCCGCGTTCCGGCACGGGGCGTCGTTCGGCTACCGGATGTTCGAGTTCGACGTGAAGTTGTCGGCCGACGGCAAGCCGGTGCTGATGCACGATGCCACGCTGGACCGCACCACGTCCGGCAAGGGCCGCGTCGACGCTATGACGCTGGGCGAACTGGCCGCGCTGGACGCCGGAAGCTGGCATAGCCCGGCCTATGCCGGCGAACCGGTGCCGACCCTGGCGACGATCGCCCGCTACACGCGCGCCAATGGCTTCCACGTCAATATCGAGATCAAGCCGGTGCCTGGCACGGAATGGCGGACCGGCGCAGCAGTGGCGATTGATGCGCTTTCGCTCTGGCAGGGCGCCGACGTGCCGCCGCTGCTTTCGTCGTTTTCCGAGGAGGCGCTCGACGCCGCCCGCCAGGTGGCGCCCGGCCTGCCGCGCGCGCTACTGCTCGACAAGCTGCCCGCCGACTGGCCCGAACGCCTGCGCCGGCTGGGCTGCGTAGCCTTGGACGCCAACCATCGCGAGCTGGACGCGGCCGTCATCGCCCGCGCCCATGCGGACGGTTTTCAAGTGTTGTGCTACACGGTGAACGACGCGTCCCGGGCCGCCGAGCTATTGTCTTGGGGGCTGGACGGACTGATCACGGACGCGGTCGATCGGATCGAGCCGGCCGCCTGATGGCGTAGCACCGATGTGTGGCGGCAACGGTCATGATTTTGCATCACGAAAAGTCCCCACTGTCGTTGGGCAAACGTGCTATGCTTTTGCGAGTGAAGACTAAGGTCCTTCCCCGCACAACTTGCCCTTTCGGGCTGTCGGTGAGACCCCAGACAGACGGCACCTTCGCGGTGCCGTTCGTTCAAGGTAGCGCTGTCTGGCTCCCAAGAGTTGTTTGCAATCCGCTAACCGGTCAAGCCGTGTCGCGGAAGGTTGATGAACCCGCTTAACTCCGGCATTCCCGGAGAATAGTGAGCGCCCCATGATGCAGCAGTATCAGAGCAATTCGTACCTCTTCGGCGGCAACGCCCCCTATGTGGAAGAGCTGTACGAGGCCTATCTCCAGAATCCCAGCTCGGTTCCCGACAACTGGCGCGCGTATTTCGACGCGATGCAGAATGTCCCGGCTGTGGATGGGTCCAACTCCCGCGATATCCCCCACGCACCGATCGTTGCCTCGTTCGCCGAGCGCGCCAAGCAGGGCCCCATCAAGACCATCGTTGCCTCGGCCGATTCCGACATGGGCCGCAAGCGCGTTGCTGCGACCCAGCTGATCGCTGCCTACCGCAACATCGGTACCCACTGGGCCGACCTCGATCCGCTGAAGCGCCAGGAGCGTCCGCCCCTGCCTGATCTGGATCCGGCGTTCTACGGTTTCTCCGAGGCCGACCTCGACATCGTCTTCAATGCCAGCAACACGTATTTCGGCAAGGAATCGATGAGCCTGCGCGAGTTGCTCAACAACCTCCGTGAGACCTACTGCGGCACCATCGGCGCCGAGTTCATGTACGTGAGCGACCAGGCGCAGAAGCGCTGGTGGCAGGAGCGCCTGGAAACCACGCGTTCCAAGCCCGTGTTCACGCTGGAAAAGAAGAAGCACATCCTGGACCGCCTGACCGCGTCCGAGGGCCTTGAGCGCTTCCTCCACACGAAGTACGTCGGCCAGAAGCGCTTCTCGCTCGAAGGCGGCGAGAGCTTTATCGCCGCGATGGACGAGCTGATCCAGCACTCCGGTTCGAAGGGTGTGCAGGAAATCGTGATCGGCATGGCCCACCGTGGCCGTCTGAACGTGCTGGTCAATACGCTGGGCAAGATGCCGGCCGACCTGTTCGCCGAATTCGAAGGCAAGCACGTCGATGACCTGCCCGCCGGCGACGTCAAGTACCACAAGGGCTTCTCGAGCGATGTCTCGACCGAAGGCGGCCCGGTTCACCTGTCGCTCGCGTTCAACCCGTCGCACCTGGAAATCGTCAACCCGGTGGTCGAGGGTTCGTCGAAGGCCCGCCAGGAACGCCGTGGCGAAGCCGGCCACAAGGAAGTGCTGCCGGTGCAGGTGCACGGCGACGCCGCCTTCGCTGGCCAGGGCGTGGTCATGGAGACGCTGAACCTGGCGCAGACCCGCGGCTACGGCACGGGCGGCACCATGCACATCGTCATCAACAACCAGATCGGCTTCACGACGTCTGACCCGCGCGACGCGCGTTCCACGCTGTACTGCACGGACGTGGTCAAGATGATCGAGGCTCCGGTGCTGCACGTGAACGGCGACGATCCCGAAGCCGTGGTGTACGCCATGCAACTGGCCACCGACTTCCGCATGGAATTCAAGAAGGATGTCGTGGTTGACATCATCTGCTTCCGGAAGCTGGGCCACAACGAGCAGGACACGCCGGCTGTAACGCAGCCGCTGATGTACAAGAAGATCTCGCAACACCCGGGCACGCGCAAGCTGTACGCCGACAAGCTGGCCGCGCAGAACCTGGTGCCCGCCGACTTTGGCGACCAGCTGGTCAAGGAATACCGTGCCGCGATGGACGCGGGCAAGCACACGGTGGACCCGGTCCTGTCGAACTTCAAGAACAAGTTCGCCGTGGACTGGATGCCGTTCCTGAACCGCAAGTGGACCGACGCAGCCGACACCGCCGTGCCGGTGACCGAGCTGAAGCGCCTGGCCGAGCGGATCACGACCATCCCCGAGCACCTGAAGCTGCACCCGCTGGTGGAAAAGGTCATCAAGGACCGCGCCAACATGGGCCGTGGCGACCAGCCTCTGGACTGGGGCATGGGCGAGCACCTGGCGTTCGCGTCGCTGGTGGCCTCGGGCTACCCGGTGCGTATCACCGGCCAGGATGCTGGCCGTGGCACCTTCACGCACCGTCACTCGGTACTGCACGACCAGGGTCGCGAGCGCTGGGATGCCGGCAGCTACGTGCCGCTGCAGAACGTGTCCGAGAATCAGGCCCCGTTCACCGTGATCGACTCGGTGCTGTCCGAAGAAGCCGTGCTCGGCTTCGAATACGGCTACTCGACTGCGGAACCGAATGCGCTGGTGATCTGGGAAGCCCAGTTCGGCGACTTCGTGAATGGCGCCCAAGTGGTGATCGACCAGTTCATCTCGTCGGGTGAAGTGAAGTGGGGCCGCGCCTCGGGCCTGACGATGATGCTGCCGCACGGCTATGAGGGCCAGGGTCCGGAACACAGCTCGGCCCGTATCGAGCGTTTCCTGCAGCTCTGCGCAGACCACAACATTCAGGTTGTGCAGCCGACCACGCCGGCACAGATCTTCCACCTGCTGCGTCGCCAGATGATCCGGCTGTTCCGCAAGCCGCTGGTGATCATGACGCCGAAGTCGCTGCTGCGTAACAAGGATGCGGTGTCGCCGCTGTCCGACCTGGCCAAGGGTCACTTCGAGACGGTCATCCCCGATCACGAAGAACTGAACGCCAGCAAGGTCAAGCGCGTGATCATGTGCTCGGGCAAGGTCTACTACGACCTGGTCAACACCCGCAAGGAGCGTGGTGCCACCGACACGGCGATCATCCGCCTGGAACAGCTGTACCCGTTCCCGCACAAGGCTGTGGCCGCCGAGCTCAAGAAGTACCCGGGCGTGACCGAAATCCTGTGGTGCCAGGACGAGCCGCAGAACCAGGGTGCCTGGTTCTTCGTGCAGCACTACATCATGGAAAACATGACGGAAGGCCAGAAGCTCGGTTATGCCGGTCGTCCTGCCTCGGCTTCGCCGGCGGTGGGCTACTACGCAAAGCACAACGAGCAACAGAAGGCGCTGCTGGACGCTGCGTTCTCCAAGCTCAAGGGCTTTGTGCTGACCAAGTAATAAGACGGCCGGCCCGGCGCGCAGTGGTGCGCGCCGGGCTTCGGCCTGTTTGAACATACACGCATACATCGAGGAAAATTTCTCACCATGGCTATTGTTGACGTCAAGGTTCCGCAACTGTCTGAATCGGTCGCCGAAGCGACCATGCTGAACTGGAAGAAGAAGCCGGGCGAAGCTGTTGCCCAGGACGAGATCCTGATCGAGATCGAGACCGACAAGGTCGTGCTGGAAGTGCCGGCGCCCGCCGCCGGCGTGCTGTCGCAGATCATCAAGAACGACGGCGATACCGTCGTGGCCGATGAACTGATCGCCAAGATTGATACCGAAGCCACCGCTGGCGCCGCCGCTCCGGCTGCTGCCGCCCCGGCTCCGGCCGCTGCACCTGCCGCCGCCGCCCCGGCTCCCGCTGCCGCCACTGGCGCCAGCGGCATCGCCATGCCGTCGGCTGCCAAGCTGATGGCCGAAGGCGGCCTGTCCGCCGGTCAGGTTGCCGGCACCGGCAAGGATGGCCGCATCACCAAGGGTGACGTGCTGGCCGCCGGCTCGGCGCCCGCACCGGCCGCCAAGGCCGCCCCGGCACCGGCTCCGGCCAAGCCGGCCCTGCAGCAAGTGTCCGCCCAGGTGGACTTCGCCGCGCTGGGCGACCGCCCGGAAGAGCGCGTGCCGATGAGCCGCCTGCGCGCCCGTATCGCCGAGCGCCTGGTGCAGTCGCAGTCCACCAACGCCATCCTCACTACGTTCAACGAAGTGAACATGAAGCCGGTGATGGACCTGCGCAACAAGTACAAGGACCGCTTCGAGAAGGAGCACGGCGTGAAGCTGGGCTTCATGTCGTTCTTCGTCAAGGCTGCCGTGCACGCCCTGAAGAAGTACCCGATCATCAACGCCTCGGTGGATGGCAACGATATCGTCTACCACGGCTACTTCGACATCGGTATCGCGGTGGGTTCGCCGCGTGGCCTGGTGGTGCCGATCCTGCGCAACGCCGACCAGATGAGCCTGGCCGACATCGAGAAGAAGATCGCCGAGTTCGGCGCCAAGGCCCGTGACGGCAAGCTGTCGCTGGAAGAACTGACGGGCGGCACGTTCTCGATCTCGAACGGCGGTACGTTCGGTTCGATGCTGTCGACGCCGATTATCAACCCGCCGCAATCGGCCATCCTGGGCGTGCACGCCACCAAGGATCGTGCCGTGGTGGAAGACGGCCAGATCGTGATTCGCCCGATGAACTACCTGGCCATGTCCTACGACCACCGGATCATCGATGGTCGCGAGGCTGTGCTGGGCCTGGTGGCGATGAAGGAAGCGCTGGAAGATCCGGCCCGCCTGCTGCTGGACCTGTAAGCGTCCGTCTCCTCCCTCTGAATTGAAGGACACCCGCTCCCCGCCGCCCGTTGAATCGGGCGCGTGGGAGCAGGCCGTCCAGAAGGAAACTCCATGAGCAAACAATTCGACGTGCTGGTGATCGGCGCCGGCCCCGGCGGCTATATCGCCGCCATCCGCGCAGCCCAGCTGGGCCTGAACGTGGCCTGCTGCGAAGGCAACGCCTATGACGACCCCAAGGGCGAGCCGCGCCTGGGCGGCACCTGCCTGAACGTGGGCTGCATCCCCTCCAAGGCATTGCTGGCTTCCTCGGAAGAGTTCGAGAACGCCTCGCACCACCTAGCCGACCACGGCATCACCGTGGGTGACGTCAAGGTGGACGTGCCCAAGATGCTCAAGCGCAAGGACGACATCGTCGGCAAGATGACCAAGGGCATCGAGTTCCTGTTCCGCAAGAACAAGGTGACGCTGCTCAAGGGCTACGGCAAGTTCGCCGGCAAGGCTGCCGAAGGCTTCCAGGTGGAAGTGGCCGGTGAGGTCGTGACCGCGAAGCAGGTCATTATCGCTACCGGTTCGAAGGCCCGTCACCTGCCGGGCATCACCGTGGACAACAACCTCGTCAGCGATAACGAGGGCGCGCTGAAGTTCCCGACCGTGCCGAAGAAGCTGGGCGTGATCGGCGCCGGCGTGATCGGCCTGGAACTGGGCTCGGTGTGGCGCCGCCTCGGTGCCGAAGTGACCGTGCTGGAAGCGCTGCCTGCGTTCCTGGGCGCTGCCGATGAAGGCGTGGCCAAGGAAGCGCAGAAGCTGCTGACCAAGCAGGGCCTGCAGTTCAGCCTCGGCGTGAAGGTCAACCAGGTCAAGACCGGCAAGGACAGCGTCACCGTCAGCTATGACGACAAGGACGGCAAGGCCCAGACGCTGGAAGTGGACCGCCTGATCGTGTCCGTCGGCCGCGTGCCGAACACCGACAACCTGAACCTGGAAGCGGTGGGCCTGGGCGCGGACGCGCGCGGCTTCATCGAGGTGGACGACCACTGCCAGACCAAGGTGCCGGGCCTGTGGGCCATCGGCGACGTGGTGCGTGGTCCGATGCTCGCCCATAAGGCGGAAGACGAAGGCGTGGCCGTGGCCGAGCGCATCGTCGGCCAGAAGCCGCACATCGACTTCAACACGGTTCCTTGGGTGATCTACACCTTCCCGGAAATCGCGTGGGTCGGCAAGACCGAGCAGCAGCTGAAGGCCGAAGGCCGCCAGTACAAATCGGGCCAGTTCCCGTTCATGGCCAACGGCCGTGCGCTGGGCATGGGCGCCTCGGACGGCTTCGTCAAGATGCTGGCCGATGCCAAGACCGACGAGATCCTGGGCGTGCACATCGTGGCCGCCAACGCGTCGGACCTGATCGCCGAAGCCGTCGTGGCGATGGAGTTCAAGGCCGCCAGCGAGGATATCGGTCGCGTCTGCCATCCGCACCCGTCGATGTCCGAAGTCATGCGCGAAGCCGCGCTGGCCGTGGACAAGCGCCAGCTCAACATGTAAGGCTGATGCCTGCCATTGCGTGAGCACCGGCGCGCCGCAACCAGCGGCGCGCCGTTTTCACTTGCAGCGCCCGCGCATCTTGCGCCGGACGCCCCCAGCGTGAACCCAGCATGAACGTCACCGAGTTTTACGAGAAAGAACTGCAACAGCGCGGCTACCAGTCGGACGAGGCGCAACTGCGCGCCGTGGCACGGCTGCAGCAGTGCTACGACGAATGGGTGGCCTACAAGAACCGGCGCAACAACGCGCTGAAGAAGCTTCTGGTGCACCCCGATGTGCCCAAGGGCGTCTACCTGTGGGGTGGAGTGGGGCGCGGCAAGTCGTTCCTGATGGACAGCTTCTACTCTTGCGTGCCCGTGGTGCGGAAGACGCGGCTCCATTTCCACGAGTTCATGCGCGAAGTGCATCGCCAGTTGGAGGAATTGCGAGGTCGGCCCGACCCCCTCGACGAACTGGCCAAGCGCATCGCGCGCAAATACCGGCTGATCTGCTTCGACGAATTCCACGTCAGCGACGTGGCGGACGCCATGATGCTGCACCGCCTGCTGGACCAGATGTTCGCGAATGGCGTGCAATTCGTGATGACGTCGAACTATCGCCCGGACCTGCTGTACCCGGATGGTCTGCACCGCGAACGCGTGCTGCCCGCGATCGACCTCCTCCAGGAGAAGCTCGACGTGCTCAACGTGGACGCGGGTATCGACTACCGCAAGCGCGCCCTGGAGCAGGTCGAGGCGTACCACACGCCGCTGAACCGTGAGGCCAGCGCGGCGCTGCGCGATGCCTTCGTGGGTATCGCCGGCACGGCCGACGAATCGCCGATCCTCCATATCGAGCACCGTGAACTCAAGGCGCTGCGTAAGGCGAACGGTGTGGTCTGGTTCGACTTCGCCACGCTCTGCGGCGGCCCGCGCTCGCAAAACGACTATCTGGAGCTGGCGTCGCAGTTCCATACGGTGATCCTGTCGGATGTGCCGAAGATGACGCCGCGGATGTCGTCGGAGGCGCGCCGCTTCACCTGGCTGATCGACGTGTTCTACGACCACAAGGTCAAGCTGCTGATGTCCGCCGAGGTGCCTGCCGACGAGTTGTATACCGAAGGGCAGATGGCTGGCGAGTTCCATCGCACGGTGTCGCGGATCATCGAAATGCAGTCACGGGAGTACCTGGAGTCCGAGCGACGGACCATGGATACCTCGCTGACCTGAGCGGGCTGGAAGCTGTTGTCGGACTGGTACGAATCCGACCTATTTGATCTGCATCAAGGCGTATGGTGTGCGTGCTACCTACTATCCGTGGGTATTAAAAGCGCGCCATGCCGTCCCCGTCCCTACCTACCCCATCGCTCGCACCAGCCGGCGGCCCCCTTGGGGTGCTGCCAGCGACAACGACGACCTTACCGCCCCCATCCGCCGCCCGGCGCGCGATTCCCGCGACGCCTGCGGCCCCCACGATGGCGGGCGCTTCGCCATCCCCATCGACTTCCACGCACGTAGACGGTCATTGCTTTCACTGCGGCCAGCCGCTGACGCCAGCGGAGCCGGTATTCATTGCCGATGTCGAAGGCAGCGCGCGCAGTTTCTGCTGCGGCGGCTGCCAGACGCTGGCGCAGATGCTCCACGCGGCCGGTTTCGGCCATCTGTATGGCGATACCTCTCGCTTCGCGCGTCCTATCGACGACGCCGCGCGCCGGGAAGCCGAGCCGGTCTGGGCTGCCTACGACACGCCCGAGCTGCGCCAGCAGTTCGTCCGCCCGCTAGGCGATGACAAGGCTGAGGTCACTCTGGCGCCGGAAGGTATCCGCTGCGCTGCCTGCGCGTGGCTGATCGAGCAGCGCCTGGGCCAGCTGCCGGGTGTGGAACTGGCGGTGGCCAACGTGGCAACGCGCCGCGTGGTGGTGCGCTGGCGGGAATCGCAACAAACCGTGTCAGCCTTGCTCGGCGCCCTAGCGGACATCGGCTATATGGCGTGGCCATTCGAGGTGTCCCGCAGCGACCGCCAGGACCGCCGCGAACGGCGCGGGCTGCTGATGCGGATGGCCGTGGCGATGCTCGGCATGATGCAGGTCATGATGTACGCGTGGCCGATCTACACCCATGAAGCCACGATCGATGCTGGCCAGTTGCAACTGATGCGCTGGGCCAGCTTCGCGCTGACGCTTCCGGTCGTCTTTTATTCTGCCTCCCCGATTTTCACCGGCGCCTGGCGCAGCCTGCGCCAGCGCGCGATGGGCATGGACGTGCCCGTGGCCATCGGCGTGGCCGCCGGCTTTCTGGCCAGCGCAGCCGCCACGGTGCGCGGCGTGGGTGAGGTCTACTTCGATTCCGTGACGATGTTCGTGGCCTTCCTGCTGCTGGCCCGCTATCTGGAACTGCGCGTGCGTCAGGCGTCCCGAAGCGGCGCCGAGATGCTCGCGCGTCAGCTCCCGGCCACCTGCGAGCGCCTGACGGAGGGCGGCACCGCCGAGCGCGTGCCGGTGGCCCGCCTCGGCGCGGGCGACCGTATCCGGGTCAAGGCCGGTGAAATCATGCCCGTGGACGGCGTGGTGCTGGCTGGCATCAGCGAACTCGACGAATCGATGCTGACCGGCGAGGCACGACCGGTGCGGCGGGGTATCGGCGATGCGGTACTCGCCGGGTGTTTCAACACGGCCAGCCCGCTCGAGGTGCGCGTCGGGCGCATCGGCGCCAATACGCGGCTGGCCGAGATCGTGGCGGTGCTGGACCGTGCCCTTGCGGAAAAGCCACGACTGGCGATGCTGGCCGACCGCGTCGCAGGCTGGTTTGTCGGCGCGCTGCTTGGGATGGCGGCGGTCACCGGTATCGTCTGGGCCGTCTGGATCGATCCGTCGCGCGCGTTGTTGGTGACGGTGGCGGTGCTCGTGGTGAGCTGTCCCTGCGCGCTGTCGCTGGCTACGCCTGCGGCGCTGGCGGCCGCCGGTGCGGCACTGTCGCGGCGCGGGGTGCTGCTGACGCGGTCTCACGCCATCGAAACCCTCGCGCGCGTCACCGACATCGTGCTCGACAAGACCGGCACGCTGACCGAGGGGCGCTTCGCGGTGGTGCTGACCGAAGCCACAGGCCGCCTCGAAGCGGACATCTGCCTGGCGATTGCCGCGGCGATGGAGCAGGGCGGCGAGCATCCGATAGCCCGGGCGTTCCTCGATGCCCGCGCACCATCGACCGGGCGGGAGCAGCCCTCGGTGGACGATCTGTGCAATGTGCCGGGGCAGGGAGTCGAAGCCTGTGTCGACGGGCGGCGCGTGCGGCTTGGCCGGCGCGACTTCGCGGCGGCGTTGGCGCTGGAGCCGGGCGTCTGGGTCGGCGATGACGCGGCCATCGGCGCCTCTGGCAACGCCCATCGCGGCGCTACCGAGGTCTGGTTGGGCGCTGCCGAGGGCCTGCTGGCACGGTTTTTCCTGTCCGATATTGCACGCCCGCAGACGCCGGCGCTGATCGATGCGCTCGACCTGCTTGGCATTCGTACTCATCTGATTTCTGGCGACAACGTCGAAGCGGTGCGCTGGTGGGCCGACCATTTCGGCATGGAAACCGCCCATGGCGCCGTGACGCCCGAAGGCAAACGCGCCTATGTGGCCGCGCTGCAAGAGCAGGGCGCTGTGGTGCTGGCCGTGGGCGACGGCATCAATGACGCGCCGGTGCTGGCCCAGGCACAGGTCTCCATCGCAATCGGGAGCGGCGCACCGCTGGCCCAGGCAGGCGCCGACGCGGTCCTCACGCATGGCGGCGTGGCCGAGATTGCCAACACCATCGCCGCCGCGCGCCGTACGCGCCGCGTGGTGCGGCAGAACCTCGGCTGGGCCTTCTTCTACAACATTGTGGCCATTCCGCTGGCCGCCACAGGGCTGGTCACGGCCTGGATGGCAGGCATCGGCATGTCCGTGTCGTCGCTGCTTGTGGTGGCCAATGCCTGGCGCCTGCTGCGTGCACCGAACAAGGAGCGCTGACCATGGAAACCCTTTACCTGCTCGTGCCAATGAGCCTGGTGCTCGTGGCGCTGATAGCTGGCGCGCTCTGGTGGGCGCTCAACGCGGGCCAGTACGACGACCTCGACCGACCCGGCGAAGCCATCCTGCTCGATAACGACAAGCCATGAATTGCAAGCTTTTTACGAGCCCGAGTGGCGCGCGGCAGCAACAGTTCCCTTCGTTGAATTGCGACTTGACCGGGATCAACGCGCGGGCGGCGGCGACTTTCTAAAGTCACACCAACACTAGGGTTAAACGATCTTTACTTCTGTATTTGGGGGTCTGAATGGATGTCTCTACCGCGTCTCCACGCGTCGACACCTTTAACTACGGCGTCGTACGGCAGTTTGCCGTGATGACCGTGGTTTGGGGGATCGTCGGCATGGCCGTCGGCGTTCTGCTGGCGGCGCAACTGATCTGGCCAGATCTCAATTTCAATACCCCGTGGCTGTCCTTCGGGCGCCTGCGTCCGCTGCACACCAACGCGGTGATCTTCGCCTTCGGCGGCAGCGCGCTGTTCGCCACGTCGTACTACGTGGTGCAGCGCACCTGCCAGGCGCGCCTGTTCTGCGGGCCGCTGGCAGCGTTCACGTTCTGGGGCTGGCAGATCGTCATCGTGGCGGCCGCCATCACGCTACCGCTCGGCATCACGACTTCCAAGGAATATGCGGAACTCGAATGGCCAATCGACATCCTGATTACGCTGGTCTGGGTCGCCTACGCGGTGGTGTTCTTCGGCACCATCATCAAGCGCAAGACGCGCCATATCTACGTGGCCAACTGGTTCTTCGGCGCGTACATCCTGACCATCGCCATCCTGCATATCGTGAACAACATCGAGATGCCGGCGTCGATGTGGAAGTCGTATTCCGCCTATGCGGGCGTGCAGGACGCGATGATCCAGTGGTGGTACGGCCATAACGCCGTGGGCTTCTTCCTGACCACCAGCTTCCTCGGGATGATGTACTACTTCATCCCGAAGCAGGCCGGACGGCCGATCTACTCGTACCGGCTCTCCATCGTCCACTTCTGGGCGCTGAACTTCACCTATATGTGGGCCGGCCCCCACCATCTGCAATACACCGCGCTGCCGGACTGGGCGCAGTCGCTCGGCATGGCGTTTTCGCTGATCCTGCTCGCGCCGTCCTGGGGCGGGATGATCAACGGGATCATGACCATGTCCGGCGCCTGGCACAAGCTTCGCACGGACCCGATCCTCAAGTTCATGGTGGTTGCGCTGTCGTTCTACGGCATGGCCACGTTTGAAGGATCGATGATGTCCATCAAGACCGTGAATGCGCTGTCGCACTACACGGACTGGACSATCGGCCATGTCCACTCSGGCGCGCTSGGCTGGGTCGCGATGATCTCGWTYGGMTCGCTSTACTACCTGATYCCRCGCCTGTTCGGGCAAAAGGAGATGTTCAGCGTCAAGCTGATCGAGTGGCACTTCTGGATCGCGACGATCGGCGTGGTGCTCTACATCGCCTCGATGTGGATCGCCGGCGTGATGGAAGGGCTGATGTGGCGCGCCACGCAGCCGGACGGCACGCTGACCTACGCGTTCGTCGAAGCGGTCAAGGCGAAGTATCCGTTCTACCTGATCCGCCTGCTCGGTGGCCTGTGTTTCCTAACCGGCATGCTGGTCATGGCCTACAACGTGGTGCGCACGATCGCCGGCAAGACGGCCACGGACGCGCCGATCCCGGCCAGCCTGCCGGCTTCCGCCCAGGCTCCCGCACACTGACCGCCGAGGATTGCTGAGATGTCACAAAAACAAGGATTCTTCACCCACGAAACACTGGAAAAGAACGTTGGCTGGCTGATCATCGCCACGATCATCGTGGTGAGCATTGCGGGTCTGGTGCAGATCGTGCCGCTGTTCTTCCAGCATTCCACGACCAAGCCCGACGCGGGCATCGTGCCCTACACGCCGCTGCGCCTGATGGGCCGCGATATCTATATCCGCGAAGGCTGCGTCGGCTGCCATTCGCAGCAGGTGCGCACGCTGCAGGCCGAGACGGAGCGCTATGGCCATTTCTCGACGGCCGGCGAGTCGGTGTATGACCATCCGTTCCTGTGGGGTTCCAAGCGTACCGGTCCAGACCTCGCCCGCGTGGGCGGCCGGTATTCGGATGACTGGCAGCGCATCCACCTGCGCAATCCGCGCGATGTGGTGCCGGAATCGGTGATGCCGTCGTATCCGTGGCTCGAGAAGACCGCGCTGCCGACGGGCGATATCCAGGGCCGGATGCGCGCCCTGAAGCGGTTGGGTGTGCCGTACACCGAGGAGCAAATCGCCCATGCCCCTGAGGAACTCGCCGGCAAGACCGAAGAGGACGCGATGGTGGCCTACCTGCAAGGCCTCGGCCTGAACCGCCGCAACGTGCGCCTGGACGCCGCCACGGCGGCCGCGGCACCGAAGGAGTAACCGCCATGGCCATCCTGACCTCCGCTGCCACCGTGCTGTCGATGCTGGCCTTCCTCGCCATCTGCTGGTGGGCCTGGTCGTCGCGGCGCCAGGCCGCCAACGAGGAGTCAGCCATGCTGCCCTTCGCGTTGCCCGACGAGACCACGATAACGACAAGCCGGAACCCACAGTCATGAGCGATTTCTTTTCCGATTACTGGAGTTACTACATTACGGCCATCTCGCTGGTCGGCATCGCGTGGTGCGTGTGGCTGCTGTTCTCGCAGCGCCGGGCGCCAAAAAGCCAGGGTGCGACCGAGGATACCGGCCATGTCTGGGATGGTGACCTGCGCGAGTTGAACAACCCGCTGCCGCGCTGGTGGATGTGGATGTTCCTGCTGGCCTGCATCTTCAGCGTGTGCTACCTGGTCCTGTATCCGGGCCTGGGTTCCTACGCCGGCGTGCTGGGGTTCTCCTCGCAGGGCGAACTGGCGGCGCATCGACAGGCCGCCGAGAAGATGCAGAACGAGATCTACGGGAAGTACATGTCGATGGACGTGACGAAGGTCGCCGCCGACCCCGACGCCCGTGAAATTGGCCAGCGCCTGTTCCTGAACTACTGCGCGCAGTGCCATGGCTCCGACGCGCGCGGCAGCCGCGGCTTTCCGAACCTGGCCGACAACGACTGGCTCTATGGCGGCGACCCCGAAACGATCCGTCAGACGATCATCAAGGGTCGCAACGGCATGATGCCGCCGTTCGCGGGCGTCATCGACGCCAAGCTCGCCGGGGACACGGCCCAGTATGTGCGCTCGCTGTCGGGCCTGGCGTCTGACCCGATCCGCGCGTCGCGGGGCGAGGGCACCTTCAAGACCACGTGTGCGGCCTGCCATGGGGCCAGCGGCAAGGGCAACCAGGCGCTCGGCGCGCCGAACCTGTCGGACAGCGTCTGGCTCTACGGCAGTTCGGAAAATGCCATCGTCGAGGCGATCCAGAAGGGTCATAACGGGCACATGCCCGCGCATGAGGAAATCCTGACGCCCGAGCGCATCCGCATGCTGACCGCCTACGTGTGGGGTCTCTCCAATACAGGAGCGGCCGGACAATGATCAACAGCCCCCGGGCAGGGCGGCTTGCCGCCTGCCGGGGCGCGAGGAACACAAGATGAACGCGCCCCCCAATGCTGCACAGCCCGTAGCGGACGACCCCGCTACGTCGGAGCCCTCACGGCCCGACGACAGCCCGCCATGGCGCCCGGCTGCCACGCCGCTATCCGGGCAATCTGCCCAATCGGCTGAATCTTCGGAAGAAACACTCTACGAGGTCCGGCGCAAGATCTATCCGCGCTCGGTCACGGGCGCCTTCTCGAGCTGGCGCGTCTGGCTCGTCATCCTCACCCAGCTGGTCTACTACGGCGCCCCGTGGCTGCAATGGAACGACCGCCAGGCGGTGCTGTTCGACCTCGGCGCGCGCAAGTTCTATATCTTCGGCCTCGTGCTGTGGCCGCAGGACGTGATCTACCTCGCGGTCCTGCTTGTCATCTCGGCGCTCGCCCTGTTCCTGTTCACCGCCATCGCGGGCCGGCTGTTCTGTGGCTACGCGTGTCCACAGACCGTCTACACAGAAATCTTCATGTGGATCGAGCGACGCGTGGAAGGTGATCGCATCGCCCGCATCCGGTTGGACGGCGACCCGTGGAGCCTGCGCAAGCTGCGGCTCAAGGCGACCAAGCACACGCTCTGGGTGGTGATCGCCCTGTGGACCGGCTTCACGTTCGTCGGCTATTTCTCGCCGATCCACGAGCTGGGCGGGCAGGTGATCGACCTCTCGCTGGGGCCGTGGCAGTCGTTCTGGATGCTGTTCTATGCCTTCGCCACCTGGGGCAACGCCGGCTTCATGCGCGAGCAGGTGTGCAAGTACATGTGCCCGTATGCGCGTTTCCAGAGCGTGATGGTCGACCGCGATACCTTCGTGGTGACCTATGACGTAGGCCGTGGCGAGCCGCGCGGCAGCCGCTCGCGCAAGACGGACCGGCACACCGCCGGCATTGGCGATTGCGTCAATTGCAGCATCTGCGTGCAGGTCTGCCCGACCGGGATCGACATCCGTGACGGATTGCAATACGAGTGTATTGGCTGCGGTGCCTGCATCGACGCCTGTAACCAGGTCATGGACAAGATGGCCTATCCGCGTGGCCTGATCCGCTACACCTCTGAGAACGCGATGCGCAAGGGCCTGTCGGCAGTCGCCGCGCGCAAGCGCTTGTTCCGCACGCGGACGATTGTCTACGCGGTGATCTGGTCGGCGCTGGTGGGGGGCTTCATCGGGTCGCTGGCGATGCGCACGCCGCTCAAGGTCGATGTCATCCGCGACCGTGGCGCGTTGGGCCGCGAGGTCGAAGGTCGCTGGATCGAGAACGTGTACCGGCTGCAACTGATCAATACGACCGAGACGCCGATGCGCGTCCGGGTACAGGCGACGAGCGCGGAGCTGCAAGGGTTGACCATCGAGTATGACAAGTCGGCAGAAACGCTGGCGCCTACGTCGAACCGGCTGTTGCCGGTGCGGATCCGTATCCCGATCGACCACGCGCCGCAGGGCACGCACAAGATCCGTATCACGGTCACGGGGGAGGGTATGGACGACGCACGCGGACGCGCGCAGATCCAGGAAGCGACCAGTTTCATCGTGCCGCGCGGCCTGTAGGACAGGTCATTCAGGAAATATTCGACGCAAGGAGTAGGCAATGACAGCGCAACAAGTCAAGCCGTGGTGGAAGGAACCGTGGCCGTGGCTGCTGATGAGCGGACCGCTGCTGGCGATGATCGGCTGTGGTGTGACGATCTGGCTCGCCAATACCCACGCCGACGTGCCGGTGCGCGATGCCGCGCGGCATGGGCTGGTGGTGGAGAAGCTGGATGGGTCCGCCGTGCGTGCCGACGCCCATGTCAATGACACGGCGAGGCGGCCATGAGACTACGCTGGCTGATGTGGGTGATGTGGCCAGCGTTCCTGATGGGCGGCGTGGCCACGGCAACGGTGTTCTCGATTGTCGATCCCAGTGACCTGAGCTTCTTCGGTCATCCGGTCGACGCGTCGCGTGAGGCGATCTATACCGTGGGATTCCTGCTGGCGTGGCTGTTCTGCGCCTTGTCGAGCGGCCTGACGCTCTACACCATGCCAACGCCGCTCAGCGATACCGATGAACTCGAGTAGCGAGTGCACCGCCGCCGGCGAGCCGGCCTTAGCAGGAGCGGTTGTAGATCTGCTTGATGCCGGCCATGTCGATGAGCTTGACGTGGCGCTGGCGGATCTGGATCAGGCCCGCCTCGGCAAAACGAGAGAACAGGCGGCTGACGGTTTCGAGTTTCAGGCCAAGATAACTGCCGATCTCCTCGCGACTCATGCGCAACACGAACTCGCTCGACGAGTAGCCACGCGCCGACAGGCGATCGGAAAGATTGACGAGGAACGCGGCAAGCCGCTCCTCGGCCCGCATCGAACCCAACGTCATCAGCATCACCTGGTCCTGCGAAATCTCCTTGCTCATCAAGCGCAGGAACTGGGTTTGCAGCGAGGGCAGGTCAGACGAGAGCGCCTGCAAGTCGTTGAAGCGTACGACGCAGACTTCGGCATCCTCGAGGGCCGTGGCATCGGAAGCATGCTGCATTTCGCCGAGGCCATCCATACCGACCATCTCGCCGGGCAGATGGAAGCCGGTGATCTGCGAGCGGCCGTCTTCGAGCGTCACGTGCGTCTTGAGCGTGCCGAAACGCACGGCATAGACGGCGGTGAGCGGATCGCCCATGCGGTAAAGCGTTTCGCCCTTGTGCACGCGCACGCGTTCCTGCACGAGCGTGTCCATCTTCAGGAGGTCCTGGTGCGACATGCCTACCGGCAGACAAAGCTGGCCCATCCCGCACGTAGAGCAGCGGGGCGAGATCTCGGTGACGGGTATGGAGGTAAGCAATTGAGGGCTCTTGGTGATGCGCATTGCAGCGAGGGCGCGACAGATCAATTTTACCGCGTGAAGTGACGCGGAAGCGAGGGACCGTTGCCATTTGGTGTGCTTTTCAGCGTTTTTATCGTTGCGTTGTTTGGTGGCGTCCACTGTGCTGCGATGTGTGGCGGCATTGCGATGGCGGCCGAGCAGCGCGCGGCGGTGCGCGTGCCGGTGACGATCCATCGCTCGCCGCGCGGCTGGCTCGTGGAATTGCTGGCGATGCACGCCGGCCGCCTGACCACCTACGCGTTGCTGGGGGCGGTGGTGGGTGCCGTCGGCGCCACCGTATGGAAGCAGGACTATCTGCCTGTGCAGCGATGGCTCTATGGCGCAGGCGGAGCGATGCTGGTGATGTCGGGCTTCTGGCTGTTGCGTGGGCGCACCATGCGTGCGGCGCGCCTGGAGGCGTTCGCGGTGCGCATGGCCCAAGGGGTGGTGGGTCGCATGGGCGCGCTCGGTATCAGGCTGCCTGCCGGCCTGGCCCGGCATGCGCCGCTGCTGCGGCGCTTCGGTCTGGGACTCGCCTGGGGGATCGTGCCGTGCGGGATGGTCTATGGGGCACTCGCAATGGCGTTGCTGGCCGGCAATGCGGCGTCGGGCGCGCTGGTCCTGTTCGCCTTTGGGTTGGGAACGCTGCCAAACCTGCTGGTGATTTCGGGGTTGTCGGGCTATGTGCGCCATGTGTCGCGCCGGCCGGCGGTCCGGACCGTGGCGGGCGTGCTGATCATCGGCTTCGGCATCGTGGGCGTGGCGCGGGCGGTCTGGCTCCCGGAGACGCTGGCTGCGCATGGGTTCTGCGTGGTGTTCTAGGACGATTCCGGGCGGCGGACAGGCCGCCCCGGTTCGTGCCATTCGCCACGCCGGGCGGCGGGCGGGTTGCGGAGGGGGGCGGGAATGCCATACAATCGCGAGAACCACGGTATCGCGCCACGTAATTCCCTGGCGTCGCCGGGCCGGCATCCCTGATCTGGGATGCGTGTCCATGGGTCCGAGGCAGCATTGGCTTGCCGGATCCGTCCCCACAGTGCATCCGGTTCAAAAGATCTGGTTTAAAAGGCCGGTCGGCCTTGTGGAGTGGTGGTGCAGGCGCAGGACGAAGCTTGTCCGGGCCGATATCCGTTTTTTCTTGCCGCCTTGGCAATCTGATTGTCCTGGCGAATGTCCGCTCCAAGGGGAAGGGTTCCGCCTGCGAGGGTAAAGGCGAGAGCGCGACGCAAGAGGTTCGACTCCCGGCGAAGCCAGCCGGATGCGGACGATCTCCTGCCGGAACGACCCGGCAAATCGATGCAAAAGAACGAAGTGCACCGCTTGGCTGCCTGGGCTGCGACAGGCTGCGAGTTGGCTGCGCAATGAGATGGCGGTGGCATCGGTACCGCTGTATCCGAAATCTCCAGTGCTCCGGGATTCGTCCGGGAGCAGGTGCAAAGACAGGCTGCACACAATCACATGAATACCCAAGAGGCGAAGATCGTCCTCGAGACCGCGCTGATTTGTGCGCAGGAGCCCCTGCGCGTCAACGATCTCCGCCGTCTTTTCGCCGACGATGTCGGCGCCGACACCATCCGCGCCCTGTTGGACGAATTGCGACAGGACTGGCAGCAACGCGGTGTGGAACTCGTGGCCCTGGCCAGCGGTTGGCGTTTCCAGAGCCGGCCCGAGATGCGCGAGTTCCTCGACCGGCTCAACCCGGAAAAGCCGCCCAAGTATTCGCGCGCGGTGATGGAGACGCTGGCCATCATCGCCTATCGCCAGCCCGTGACGCGCGGCGATATCGAGGAAATTCGCGGCGTGACGGTCAGCACCGACGTGGTCAAGAAGCTCGAGGACCGCAGCTGGATCGAGGTGATCGGGCATCGCGACGTACCGGGCCGTCCCGCGCTCTATGCCACGACCAAGGCGTTTCTGGACGATCTGGGGCTGCGCACGCTGGATGAGCTGCCGCCGCTCGAGGATGCCCAGGCCCAGGTCCAGGCAGCCCTGCTGGACCAGCAGGCGATAGATTTTGAAGAAGTTGCCACGGCCAACCCGCCGGCTGGCGATGAAGAGACCTTTGCCGAGCCCCAGGCCGCCGAGACCGCTACCGATGCGGTGGAAGCGGAAGTCATGGCCGCGGCGGAGAGCGACCATGCGGAGCCGGTGGAGACGGAAGCCCACGGCGCCGATACCGAACAGAACGACACGCCGCACCCGCAAGACAACAGCGTTGCGCAGTGGTCCGCCGATGGCGGGCATGACGACGACGCGCCGCTGGCCCACGCCAACGGTTTCCACGTGGACACAGCTGCTTCCTCCCCGGAAGCGGCCGACGATTCGGTCCGGGACGGCAACGCGCCGCATCCTGCTGAGGACGACGAACGCGTGTCCAACTGAATAACACGCAACATCGATAGTGAATACTTTGTCTGATTCCGCTGAGCAAGACGTCCGGCAACCGGACGCGCCGGGCGATACCGGCGCTGCGCCCGACGCGGGCAATGGCACCGACGGCGCGCCGCGCCGCAAGGGCCTGCGCCGTGGCCTGCGCAATCTGGTGGCGTCGCGCCGCCAGTCCGCACAGGACCGCGAGGGTGGCCGTGCCGAGGGCGATGCCGCCGCACCGGCGCAAGCCGACGCGCCGCAGCCCGACGCCGCCGCACCGGCCGGTCGCGAGCCGCGCGCCCGTGGCCGCCGCAAGCCGGCAGCCGATCGTGATGCCMGTGACGTCCGCGAACCGCGCGCCGAGGCGAGTGACGCCGACGGCCAGCCTGCGCAGCCACAGGGTGCCGGCGTGCGCAAGCGCCGCCAGCAGCCCCAGCGCAAGGCTGCGCTGGTCGATGGCGACAACAAGCCGGCAGCCCAGCAGCCGGGCCGGCGCGACAAGCGCGGCCAAGGCGGTCAGGGTGGCCAAGGCGGCCAGGGTCAGCGGAAGGGGCAGGCGGGCGCCGCAGGCGGCAAGCCTTCGGAAAAATTCGAGCAGCGCGCCGGTGACAAGCCGGCTCGCGGCGCGAAGGCCGGCAAGCCTGCTGGCGGTGCCGAGGACGTCTTCAAATTCGTGATCTCGGAACAATTCGATCAGGAAGAGATGGCGCTGCCGCGCACCAAGGCCAAGCCGGTGCGCGAACTGTCCGCCGACGATGACGCGCCCAAGCTGCACAAGGTGCTGGCCGAAGGCGGCCTCGGCTCACGCCGCGAAATGGAACAGCTGATCCTCGAGGGTCGTGTCTCGGTTAACGGTCTGCCGGCCCACATCGGCCAGCGGATCTTGCCGACCGACCAGGTGCGCGTGAACGGCAAGCTGATCCATCGCAAGGTGTCGAGCAAGCCACCGCGCGTGCTGCTGTATCACAAGCCGTCCGGCGAAATCGTGAGCCAGAGCGATCCGGAAGGCCGTCCGACCGTGTTCGACAGCCTGCCGCGCATCAAGGCCGGCAAGTGGGTGGCGGTGGGTCGTCTCGACTTCAATACCGAAGGCTTGCTGATCTTCACGACCTCGGGCGATATCGCCAACCGCTTCATGCACCCGCGCTACGGCGTGGAGCGCGAATACGCGGTGCGCACGCTGGGCGAGCTGGCCGAGGCCGACCGCCAGGCGCTGCTGCACGGTATCCAATTGGACGATGGCGAAGCGAACTTCCTGCGCATCGCTGATGGCGGTGGCGAAGGCGTGAACCAGTGGTATCACGTGGCGCTGACCGAAGGCCGTAATCGCGAGGTGCGCCGCATGTTCGAGGCCGTTGGCCTGACCGTGTCGCGCCTGATCCGTACGCGCTACGGCCAGTTCCTGCTGCCGCGCGGCCTGAAGCGTGGCCGCTGGCAAGAGCTGGACCCGACCGACGTGCGCGCGCTGATGGCCAATATCGGCCTGAAAGCGCCGGCGAAGGGCGAGCAGGGCGGCAAGGGTGCCACCAAGGTGGGCGGCCGCAAGGCGCGTACCGAGGCGGCCATTGCGGGCATGCCGATGCACACCGGCATGGACGGCCTGCCGCGCTACGAAAAGGGAGGCGCGCGCGGTAACGGCGGCGGTGCCGGCCGTGGTGGCCAGCCCGATCCGATGCAGACCTCGATGGGTTACATCCCGACCGGCCCGGCGCCGCTGACGTCGCATACCACCAAGTTCAGTGGTGGCGCGGCCGGCGGCCTGCGTGGCGGCGGTGCCGGTGGGCGCGGTGGCAATCGCGGCGGCCTTGGCGGCGGTGGTGGCCTGGGCGGCGGAGGCATGGGTGGCCAGCGCGGCCAGCAGCGTCGCGGCGGTGGTGGCGAGGCCAACGGCAATGTGATGCCGAAGGCAGCCAAGGGCGGCGGCAATGCCAGCGGCCCGCGTCGTCCGCGCGGTCGTGGCGGCAACCAGGGGGGTGGCGGTCACCGCTAACCCAGGCAGGCGGCATGCCGGCCGGGGCTCGCCCTGGCCGCACGCTGCCCGCGGATCCTGTCCGGCTTTTGCCTTTTGGACATAATCCGCGTATAATCCAAGTCTATTCAAAAGTGTCATCCTTAGCGAGGGTGGGCGAATGATGGGCATTGCGCCCATTTTTTTTTGGTTCGCCCGTTTTGTGCTTGTGGCCGCGACTGCGCCACGCCGGCGCCGGGGATGACGGGGCAGGCAAGGCAGCGGTTCGTTCCAGAACCTCGTTTCAGGACCTAGTTTCAGAACGGAAGTCGTTGTCCGGTGTCTGCCATGGTGTTGAAGGCCACTATTCGGGAATACAGTGCATCTGGCAGATTTGATCGAAACCACCCTTAACGGCATGGGCTACGAGTTGGTTGAGCTTGAGCGTGCCCCCGTCGGACTGCTGCGTGTCTATATCGATCAGCCTGAAACCGGCATCGTCATTGAGGATTGCGAGAAAGTAAGCCGCCAGCTTACCCATGTGCTTACGGTCGAAAATGTCGACTACGAGCGCCTCGAGGTGTCCTCGCCCGGTCTGGACCGGCCGCTGAAGAAGCTGGCCGATTACGTCCGTTTTGCCGGCGTCGAGGCCAGAATCACGCTGCGCCTCCCGGTGAATGGCCAGAAGAATTTCGTCGGCATCATCCAGGCACCCACTGGCGATGACGGAGCCGAGAAAATCGGCCTGGAATTCGAAGGACGCGACGGCCCGGCACTGCTGGAATTCGCCATATCCGACGTCGACAAGGCACGGCTCGTGCCAGTGATCGACTTCAAGGGAAATCAAAGAAAAGGGAACAAGCAATGAGCCGCGAAGTTCTGTTGCTCGTCGATGCGCTTGCGCGTGAAAAGAACGTCGACAAGGATGTGGTATTCGGTGCGCTCGAAGCAGCACTCGCTTCGGCCACCAAGAAACGCTTCGAGGAAGACGTGGATATCCGCGTCGCCATCGACCGCGAATCCGGTGAGCACGAAACGTTCCGCCGCTGGCTTGTCGTCCCCGACGAGCAGGGCCTGCAGGAGCCGGACAAGCAGATCCTGCTGTTCGAAGCCCGCGATCAGGATCCGGAGATCGAGCTCGAGGAGTTTGTCGAAGAGCAGATCGAGTCCGTGGAATTCGGCCGGATTGGCGCCCAGGCGGCCAAGCAGGTGATTTTGCAGCGTATCCGTGACGCCGAGCGCGAGCAGATCCTGAACGATTACCTGGATCGTGGCGAAAAGGTCATGACCGGCACGGTCAAGCGTGCCGACAAGAAGGGTCTGATCGTGGAGTCCGGCCGCGTGGAAGCGCTGCTGGCCCGCGACCAGATCATTCCGAAGGAAAATCTCCGTACCGGTGACCGCGTACGGGCGTATATCCTCAATGTGGATCGCGCCGCGCGCGGCCCGCAGATCGAACTGTCGCGTACGGCACCCGAGTTCCTGATCAAGCTGTTCGAGAACGAAGTGCCGGAGATGGAACAGGGCCTGCTCGAGATCAAGGCGGCCGCCCGCGACCCCGGCGTGCGCGCCAAGATCGCCGTGGTGGCCCATGACAAGCGCATCGACCCGATCGGCACTTGCGTGGGCGTGCGCGGTACCCGCGTGACGGCTGTGCGCAACGAGATCGGCGGCGAGGCCGTGGATATCGTGCTGTGGTCGGAAGACCCGGCGCAGTTCGTGATCGGCGCACTGGCGCCGGCGCAGGTGCAGTCCATCGTCGTGGACGAGGAAAAGCATTGCATGGATGTGGTGGTGGACGAGGAAAACCTCGCCGTCGCCATCGGCCGCAGCGGCCAGAACGTACGCCTGGCGTCCGAACTGACCGGCTGGCAGATCAACATCATGACGCAGGAAGAATCGGCGCAGAAGCAGGCCGAGGAAAGCGAAGTGGTACGCAAGCTGTTCATGGCCAAGCTGGACGTGGACGAGGAAGTGGCGGACATCCTGATTGAGGAAGGGTTCTCCACGCTGGAAGAAGTTGCCTACGTGCCCATCAGTGAAATGATGGAAATCGAGGCCTTCGATGAGGACACCGTCACTGAGCTGCGCAACCGCGCACGCGATGCGCTGCTGACGATGGAACTGGCCCGGGAAGAAAAGGTGGAAGAGGTGTCGCAGGATCTGCGCTCGCTCGACGGCCTGACCCCCGAGCTGATCGGCAAGCTGGCCGAAGGCAATATCCACACGCGTGACGACCTGGCCGAACTGGCTGTGGACGAACTGGTCGAGCTGGCCGGCGTGGCGGATGAGGAAGCCAAGGCGCTGATCATGAAAGCACGGGAACATTGGTTTAACTGAGGGACACGTACGGGGCCAGGGGCCCCGGCGCTTTCCGCATACGATTTGTCCCGACGTAGAAACCGAGCATTGAAAGGGTTTGAATGGCAAGCACAACAGTTGCCCAACTGGCCGCAGAACTGAGCCGCAGCGCAGCTGCCCTGCTGGAACAATTGCAGGCAGCTGGGGTGGGCAAAGCGACGCCGGAAGACATCATCACCGAATCGGACAAGACCCGACTCCTTGATTATCTCAAGCGGTCGCACGGTCAGGCCGACGACAGCGCACGCAAAAAGATCACGCTGACCAAGCGCGAAACGTCCGAAATCCGTCAGGCCGATTCCACCGGCAAGACCCGTACCGTTCAGGTCGAGGTGCGCAAGAAGCGCGTCCTGATCAAGCGTGACGAGGTCGCCGGGGATGCACACGCCGATGGCGTGGACGCCGCGGAAGCGGCCGAGGCCGCCGCCGAACAGGCACGCCGCGAGGAAGAGGAAAGCCGTCAGCAGGCCGAGGCGCTCGCGCGCCAGGAAGCCGAACTGAAGGCACGCCAGGAAGCCGCCGAGCGCGAGGAAGCCGAGCGCCGTGCGCGCCAGGAAGCCCTCGAGGCCGAGCAGCGCCGCCAGACCGAACTTCTCGCCCGCAAGGCCGAGGAAGAGGCCGTGGCTGCCCAGGCGGTGAACAACGCCGTCGAGGACGCTGCCGTGCGCAAGAAGGCCGAGGACGACCAGGCCCGCGTGGCCGCCGAGCGCGTGCAGGTGCAGAAGGATGCGGATGACGCGAAGGCAGCGGCCGACAAGGCCCGTGCCGAGCAGGACGCCGCCCGCCGCCGCCGCGAGGCTGCCGAGGCCGAGGCCCGTGCGATCCAGCAGATGCTGAACGCCCCGGCCCGCGTGCTGAAGGCGCCGTCGGAACGCAAGGCCGAGGAAAAGAAGGCCGAGCAGACCGGTACGCTGCACAAGCCGGTGAAGCCGCCTGGCACGACGACCGAAGCCAAGAAGGACGACAAGAAACCGGCCACGACCACCACGGCCACGACCACCGTCGACAAGAAGACCGGCAAGCCGGTCAAGACCGGTACGTGGCAGGACGATAGCTCGCGCAAGAAGGGCAGCGGCCTGAAGACGCGCGGCGATACGTCGGGCGGTGTGGGTGGCTGGCGCGGTGGCCCGCGTGGCCGCGGCGGCAAGCAGCATGCCGACGATCGCAGCAACTTCCAGGCGCCGACCGAGCCGGTGGTGCGTGAAGTGCACGTGCCGGAAACCATCTCGGTGGCCGATCTGGCGCACAAGATGGCCGTGAAGGCGTCCGAGGTCATCAAGCAGATGATGAAGCTCGGCCAGATGGTCACGATCAACCAGGTGCTGGACCAGGAAACCGCCATGATCGTGGTGGAAGAAATGGGCCACAAGGCGTTCGCCGCCAAGCTGGACGATCCGGAAGCACTGCTGGTGGTGGATGGTGAAGACCATACCGACGCCGAACTGCTGCCGCGTCCGCCGGTGGTGACCGTGATGGGTCACGTCGACCACGGCAAGACCTCGCTGCTCGACTACATCCGCCGCACCAAGGTTGCCGCGGGCGAAGCCGGGGGCATTACGCAGCACATTGGCGCCTACCACGTCGAAACCGAACGTGGCGTGATCACCTTCCTGGACACCCCGGGTCACGAGGCCTTCACGGCCATGCGTGCCCGTGGCGCCAAGGCCACCGACATCGTGATCCTGGTGGTTGCGGCGGACGACGGCGTGATGCCGCAGACCAGGGAAGCGATTGCGCACGCCAAGGCTGCCGGCGTGCCCATCGTGGTGGCGATCAACAAGATCGACAAGCCCGAAGCCAACCCGGACCGCGTGAAGCAGGAACTGGTGGCCGAGCAGGTGTTGCCGGAAGAGTACGGCGGCGATTCGCCGTTCGTGCCGGTGTCCGCCAAGACCGGCCTGGGCATCGACGACCTGCTCGAGCAGGTGCTGCTGCAAGCCGAAGTGCTGGAGTTGACGGCACCGGTGGACGCCCCGGCCAAGGGTCTGGTGGTGGAAGCCCAGCTCGACAAGGGCAAGGGCCCGATCGCGACGATCCTGGTCAGCAGCGGCACGCTCAAGCGTGGCGACGTGGTGCTCGCAGGCAGTGCCTACGGCCGCGTGCGCGCCATGCTGGACGAAAACGGCAAGCCGACGAAGGAAGCTGGTCCGTCGATCCCGGTGGAAATCCAGGGTCTGTCGGAAGTGCCGGCCGCCGGCGAGGAAGTGCTGGTGCTCCCGGACGAGCGCAAGGCGCGTGAAATCGCCCTGTTCCGTCAGGGCAAGTTCCGCGACGTGAAGCTCGCCAAGCAGCAGGCCGCCAAGCTGGAAACGATGCTGGAGCAGATGAGCGAAGGCGAAGTGCAATCGCTGCCGCTGATCGTGAAGGCCGACGTGCAGGGTTCGCAGGAAGCGCTGGTGCAGTCGCTGCAGAAGCTGTCGACCGAGGAAGTGCGCGTGCAGATTGTGCACGGCGGCGTGGGCGGCATCTCGGAGTCGGACGTCAACCTGGCTGTGGCCTCGAAGGCAGTCGTCATCGGCTTCAACGTGCGGGCTGATTCCGGCGCGCGCAAGCTGGCCGAGCACAACGGCATCGACATCCGCTACTACAACATCATTTACGATGCGGTAGACGAGATCAAGGCGGCGATGTCCGGCATGCTGGCGCCGGAGAAGCGCGAGACCACGATCGGCCAGGTGGAAGTCCGCCAGGTCTTCCGTGTGCCGAAGATTGGCGCCGTGGCCGGCTGTATGGTCACCGACGGCATGGTCAAGCGCAACTCGCTGGTGCGCGTGCTGCGCAACAACGTGGTGGTGCACACCGGCGAACTGGACTCGCTCAAGCGGTTCAAGGACGACGTCAAGGAAGTCAAGCAAGGCTTCGAGTGCGGTTTGTCGATCAAGAACTTCAACGACGTTCAGGAAGGCGACCAGCTCGAGGTGTACGAAATCACCGAAGTGGCGCGTACGCTGTAAGGCGATACGCAAGACGGCAGGCTCCGGCCTGCCGTTTTCACTTTGGGCACAAGACAGGTTTGAATGGCCAAGAAAGGCAATATCTCTTCCCGCAATCTGCGGCTTTCCGACCAGATCCAGAAGGAACTGGCCGAGATGATCCAGCGCGAACTGCGCGACCCGCGCCTGGGCCTGGTCACGCTGCAATCGGTGGCGCTGACGCCCGATTACGCGCACGCCAAGGTCTACTTCACGGTGCTGGGCGCCGAGCCTGAGGTGGCCGCCGGTATCCTGCGTGAGAAGGCCGGTTACCTGCACTCGCTGCTATTCAAGCGCCTGCACATCCACACCGTGCCGACGCTGCATTTCCATCACGACACCTCGGTGGAACATGCCATCGAAATGTCGAAGCTGATCAACGAAGCCAATTCGACGCGGGCCAAGGACGACGAGTAAGTCCGTCGCGCCGTTCCGCCTTTGTGACGCGCGCCGGACCCGCTCCTGCGCCGCGCTTCTCTCCCCGCCGCAATGACCGATTCCTCCGCAACCCGTCCGCCCCGGCTGCCGCGCCGCGACGTGCATGGCGTGCTGCTGCTCGACAAGCCACTGGGCCTGTCGTCCAACGACGCGCTGGTGCGCGCCAAGCGCATGCTGCGCGCCAACAAGGCTGGCCACACGGGCACGCTGGACCCGCTCGCCACCGGCCTGTTGCCGCTGTGTTTCGGCGAGGCGACCAAGTTCTCCCAGGATCTACTCGAGGCCGACAAGACCTATGAGGCCGTGGTGCGGCTCGGCGTGACGACGACCACCGGCGATGCCGAGGGCGAAGTCGTTGCCGAACGCCCGGTCACCTGCGACCGCGCCGCGCTGGATCTGGCGGTATTACGATTTACGGGCCCAATCGAACAGGTGCCGCCGATGTATTCGGCCCTGAAGAAGGACGGCAAGCCGCTATATGAATACGCGCGCGCCGGCCAGACCATCGAACGCGCGGCGCGGGCGGTGACGATCCATGCGATCGAACTGCTCGACGTGGCCCTCGACGCCAGTCCGCCGCAATTCACGATGCGCGTGCGCTGCAGCAAGGGCACCTACATCCGCACGCTGGGCGAGGACATTGGCGAAGCGCTCGGTTGCGGCGGCCACCTGACCGCCTTGCGCCGCACGGCCGTGGGCGACCTCACGCTCGATGGCGCGGTCACGCTGGAACAAATCGACCAGCAATCCGACGATATTCGCCCGACCATGCTCGCGCCCGTGGACGCCTTGCTGCAACGCTGCGTGCTCGTGCAGCTCGACGACGCCGCGATGGCGCGATTCCTCCAGGGCCAGCGCATCGCACGGCGCGACCTGCCCGAGGGCACCGCGCTGGAAGAGGAAACCCTGGCGCGCGTGTACGGCGGCGAGCCGTCCCGCCTGCTGGGCGTGGCCCGGATGCGAGAGGGCGCACTGCGCCCGGAGCGGCTCGTAAAGATCTAAAATCTGGCCGGGCAGCGGCCAGCCAGTCCCCGACGGACGTGTTGTATATTCACGCGTGATGCCATAGGCATCGGCGCGGCCAGCGGGCAGGGCCGCAATAAAAACAACCACTTACGGGGCTGACGATGTCTTTCCGATCCTTCGGTGCCGCGCTGCGCGCGCCGCATGCTGGTCTGTCGTCGGCCCGGTCGTGGCTGGCGATTCTCTTTCTGTGTGGTGTGGCGTTGCTGTCGGGATGTGTCACCGATGAAGACGACGGGAAAGTCCAGGCACCGGCGGGGCTGAGCTACGCCATGACATCGGCGATCTACGTAGCCGGCCAGCCCATCGTGCCGAATCGACCCAGCGTCAGTGGCGACCCTGTGACGCGCTATTCCGTGGCACCGGCCTTGCCGGCCGGGCTGACGATCGACGCGGCCAGTGGGGTGATTGCCGGTACGCCCGCCTCGGTCAGCGCCGCCACTGTATACGTAGTGACCGCCGAGAACGCCGGCGGCAGCGCTACCGCCCGGGTGCAAATCGAGGTGCGCAATACCGGGGCGGCGCCTTCGGGGCTGACTTACCGGGAGTCGGCCGTCATCTACACCGTCGGCACAGCCATCACGGCCAATACGGCCACCAGCGCCGGCGGCCCCATTTCCACATTCCGCATCGCGCCCGCACTGCCGGCCGGGATGGCATTCAATACCCAGACGGGCGCCATCACTGGCACGCCGACCGTCGTGTCGGCCGAGTCGAGCTATACCGTCACGGGCAACAACGGGGCGGGCGAGACCACCGCCACGCTGCGTATCGCCGTGCAGGCGGGCGTCGTGGCACCGGCCAGCCTGGCGTTCAGCACGCCCACGGCCCGCTACGTCGTGGCGGAAGCCATCGTACCCAATACCCCTGTGGTGACTGGCGGCGCGGTCATCGCCTATACGGTCAGCCCGCCCTTGCCGGTGGGCCTGAGCATGAACACGCAAACCGGCGTGATCTCCGGCACGCCAGCGGTCGTGCAGTCGCAGGCGGTCTACACGGTCACGGCCCGCAATGCTGGAGGCAACACGCAGGGGCAGGTGCAGATCTCGATTGTGGCGCGAGGCAGCTAGGCTTCGGCTACGCCCCCGGCCCCTGACCGAGCGGCCCCGGGCCGAGGCTCCCATGACCTATCCTTGACCCACCAGCCACGAATCAGCGGTGGGAGCCATGCGTTGCCTGATTTTTTGCGCGGTGCAGTGCCTGCTGGCCGTGACGTGGACGCTCTACGCGGCCTTCCTGCCGCAACTCGCCGCGCAGGTCGGCATTGGCAAGGCGCAGGTCGCGTGGATCTTGTTGATGGATCAGGCGATCTTCGTCATCGCCGACAGTGCCATGGGCATCGCCGCCGACCGCATGGCCAACGCCATGCACCGTCTGGGCGTCTGGATCCTGGCGATTTCGGTCGTCTCCGGCGTCGCTTTCGTGCTGCTGCCGGCCGCCACGTCGCCGGCGCTGCTGGTGGGCCTGACCGCGCTCTGGGCCGTCACCTCGTCCGTGCTGCGTGCACCGCCGACGGTCATCATCGCGCGTCGTCTTGAACGCTCCGCCACGCCGCTTCTGATTGCATGGTCGATACTGGGCATCGGGCTGGCCGGGGCGCTGGCCCCGATGCTGACGGCGGCGCTGCGCCAGTCGTCGCCCGTAGTGCCGTTCGTGCTGGCGAGCGCCGGCCTCGTGGTGGCAGTGGTCGCACTGCGCTGGATCGAGTTGCCGCCGCGCGAAGCTCCCCCGCCACGCCGCGCCCCGCCCGCGCCGATGCCGGCGCTCTGGCTGTTCTTCGCCGCCACGTGGCTGCTGGCGTTCGGCTTCCAGATCCACATCGCGATCAATTCCGGTCCCGCCTATCTCCGCTTCGCGCCCGCCACAGAGCTGGTGCGCTACATGCCGGCCTTCTGGGTGGGCTTCGTCCTTGGGGTGTTGCTGCCGCAGGCGCCTTTGCTGAAGCGCGTGCCGGCCGCCGTGCTGCTGCTGGCTTCAGCGCTGCTGGGGGCGCTCACGCTGGTCGGTTTCGCCACGGCCTCCACGCTCCCCGGCGTGTTGCTCGCGCAGGGCGTTGCGGGCGTGTTGTGGGCGATGGTCTTCGGCACGGTGGTCAATGCGGCGACCGATGCCGGCCATGTGGGGCGGGAAGGGCGCTTCGTCGGGCTGGTGTTCTCGCTCGCGGCGCTGGCGGCGTTGGCGCGCATCGCCATGCTGGCCGCCGGTGCCGCCGCGCCGCTGGCGGGCTGGTTGCCCTGGCTGCCGGTGTTCGCCTGGGGCTGCGCCGCCGTGTTGCTGGCCGCGTTTGCCTGGCAGGGCGGCACGCGGATGGTGCCGCCCGTTGGCGCCGCGTCGCCGCCGGAGCGGCGATAGCGGCGGGTGCGCTTTGTGACGCGCTCAGTGCGCGCCGGCCGCCTCGGCGCCGCCGCCGCCCTGGCTGCGCTTGGTCAGCCAGACAAAGCCGATCAGCACGAAGAACAGCACGCCCGAGATCCAGAAGATGTCGTTGGCGCCCAGCATCGACGCCTGGAGCGAGATGTTCCGCTCCATCAGTCCGATGGCCTGCGTCTGCGTCATACCCATCTGCATCAGATGGTTCAACTGCTCGGTGTAGGTGGCGCTGTAGGGGTTGATCTGCTCCACCAGTTGCGCGTGATGGAGCGCCGAGCGGTTTTCCCAGATCGTGGTCGAGATCGACGCCCCGATTGCCCCGAACGTAATCCGCACGAAGTTCGACAAGCCGGAGGCCGCCGGAATTTTCTCAGGCGGCTGGCCGGACAGGATGATCGACGTCAGCGGAATGAAGAACAGCGCCATCGCCGCGCCCTGGATCAGCGTGGGAATCATCAGCGTGCGCGTATCCACCCCGGTGGTGAAGCCGGCCCGCATGAAACTGACGATGCCGAACGTGATGAACGCGCCCGTCGCCACCCAGCGCGCGTCCACCTTGGGCAGGATGCGCCCGATGATCGGCGACAGGATGATCGCGAAAATGCCCACCGGCGCCATGACGATGCCCGCGTCCGTGGCGGTGTAGCCGACGATGGTCTGCAGCCACAGCGGCAGGATCACCAGGTTGCCGAAGAACAGCCCGTACGCGACCGAGATCGCCACCACGCCGGCGGCGAAGTTGCGCCCCTTGAACAGGTGGATGTCCACCACCGGATGTTTCTCGTAGTTTTCCCAGATCAGAAAGAACAGGAAGCCCACCACGGCAATCACGGTCAGCGCCACGATCACGTTGGAATGGAACCAGTCGAGTTCCTTGCCCTTGTCGAGCATCAGCTGCATCGAGCCGACCCAGATCACCAGCAGCGCCAGCCCGATGCGGTCGATCGGCAGCGTCTTGGTGGGCGTTTCCCGCTCGCGATAGATCGCCCAGGTGGCGTAGGCGGCACCCAGACCAACCGGGATATTGATATAGAAGATCCACGGCCAGGTCATGTTGTCCGAGATCCAGCCGCCCAGCAGCGGCCCCATGATCGGCGCGACCAGCGTGGTCATGCCCCACAGCGCCAGCGCCATCGAACTCTTGGCTGGTGGATAGCTGGCCAGCAGCAGCGACTGGGAGAGCGGGATCATCGGCCCGGCCACAGCACCCTGGAGGATCCGGGCGGCCAGCAGCGTCTCAAGGTTCGGCGCCACGCCGCATAGCCACGACGAGACCACGAACAGCAGGATCGACAGCACGAACAGCCGCACCGCGCCGAAGCGCGTGGTCAGCCAGCCGGTCAGCGGCACCGAGATGGCGTTGGCCACCGCGAACGAGGTGATGACCCAGGTGCCCTGGTTGGGCGAGACGCCGAGATCGCCCGAGATGGCCGGAATCGACACATTGGCAATCGACGAGTCGAGCACGTTCATGAACGTGGCCAGCGACAGCGCGATCGTGCCGATCACGAGCTTGCCGCCGGTCAGCGGCGGTGGCGTGGCGGAGGGCGCCTTGGCCGGTGCCGGCGAAGCGCCCGCGCCCGGCGTGGCGGTGGTGGAATTAGCCATGAGCGGTCAGCCGTGCGGAATCAGGGAGTCAGACAATTACGTATTGGCCGGCTTGGCCACGGGAGCCGCGGCGCCCGCCTTGCCGGTCACGGCCGGTGCCCCCTGCGGCGCGGCCGAGGTGCGGCCGCCGTTGTTCAGCGAGATGATCTTGGCGATCAGTTCGTCGGCGTCCTGCGCCACCTTGTCGTAGACATCGGTCTGGAGCGGCTTGGCGGCGGAGGCGCTGAGCATCGCGCCGCCTTCTTCCTTGCGCACGTCGACGGTGACGTTCATCGACAGGCCCACGCGCAGCGGATGGTCCTTCAACTGCTGCGGGTCCAGCGCGATACGCACCGGCAGGCGCTGCACCACCTTGATCCAGTTGCCCGTGGCGTTCTGTGCCGGCAGCAGCGAGAACGCGGAGCCCGTGCCGGCCGAGAAGCCCGCCACGTGACCCGTGTACTTGACCTTCGAGCCATAGACATCGGCCTCCAGCTCCACCGGCTGGCCGATCCGCATATGCGTGATCTGCACTTCCTTGAAGTTGGCATCCACCCACACTTGGTCTAGCGGCACCACGGCCATCAGCGGCGTGCCGGGGCTCACGCGCTGGCCCACCTGGACCGAGCGCTTGGCCACGTAGCCGGTGACCGGCGCGGGCATCGTCGAGCGGGCGAAGGCGAGGTAGGCCGAACGCAGGTTCGCGGCAGCGCGCTGCACATTGGGATGTTTCTCAACCGTAGTCTGGTCGGTCAGCACCTTGTTCGAAGCGAGTTGCTCCTGCGCGGCCAGCAGCGCCGATTCGGCGGCCTTCAGGCCGGTCTGCGCATGAGAAATTTCTTCGTTCGACACGGCACCCGAGCCGGCGATGGCCTGGCGGCGGCGCAGGTCGTCGCGCGCCTTGGCTACGTCGGCCTGGCGCATCGCCACGTTGGCGGACAGCGAGCCGTTGTTCACGTAGAGCGTGCGCACCTCGCGCACGGCCTGGGCGAGCTGGGCCTCGGCCTGTTCCATGGCCACCTGGGAGTCGGCGCGGTCGAGCTGGATCAGCGGCTGGCCGGCGGTAACGAGCTGCGTGTCGTCGGCAGTGATGGAGATCACCGTGCCACCCACCAGCGGCGTCACCTGCACCACATTGCCGGCGACGTAGGCATCGTCGGTATTCTCGAAATGGCGCGCGTAGACGCCCCAGTACAGGCCATAGCCAAGCCCGGCCACAACGACGGCGGCGGTCAGCGCCACCAGCAGGCGGCGGCGCTTGCCATTGTTGTCGGCGGCGGGGGTCGGGGTTTGCGGCGCGGCAGATCGCGGAGTGTTGCTCATGATGTCTGTCTTTTGCGTAGTCTTTGACGGATTGTCTGGTGTCGGCGGGCGAGCGCCCGGTCAGCCTTGGGCGGCGTGCGGCGCTTGCGCGGTATCCGGCGTCTCGCCCTGGTAGCCGCCGCCTAGGGCCTTCATCAGCCCCATCTGCAAATCGAGCCGCCGCGCCTGGAGGTCGGTGGCCAGCCGGCGCTGCTGGAGCACATTGCTCTCGGCGTTGAGCACGGTCAGCTGCGTGCCGAGACCGGCCTTGTAGCGCGTGGTGGCCAGCGCGTAGGCGTGCTCGGCCAGGTCCAGCGCCTCGCGCTGGGTCTTGATCTGGGTGTCCACGCTGCGAATGCTGGTCACGGTGTCGGCGGTTTCGCGCAGCGCGTCGACCAGCGTCTGGTTGTAGTTCGCCACGGCGATGTCGTATTGCGCGTTCTTGCCCTTGAGGTTGGCGCGCAGCCGGCCGCCTTCGAATACCGGCAGCCGCACCGAAGGACCGATGCCGAAGGTGCGGCTGATGCCCATCAGCAGGTTCGACGGATCGAGCGAGGCCACGCCGGCGAACGCGGTCAGCGTCACGTCGGGCAGGAACTCCTTCTTTGCCACGCTGATGTCCTTCGACGCCGCCTCCACGCGCCAGCGCGCCGCCACCACATCCGGGCGACGGCCGATGAGGCCGATGGTCAGGTCATCGGGCAGCAGCGGCGTGGCGTTGGCGAGCAGGGTGGGGCGGGCGATCTGCAGGCCGCGATCCGGGCCCTTGCCCAGCAGCGCGGCGATCTGGTTGCGGGCGAGGGCGATTTCCTCTTCCACGCGTTGGAGGTCGGTCTGCGCGGCGGCCACGGTGCCGCGTGCCTGCGTGGTCTCGACCTGGGTATCGAGCCCGGCGGCCAGACGCTGGCGCGAGAGGTCGGTCAGGTCGCGACGCTGGGCGATGGCGCGCTCGGCCACATCGCGCTGCGCATACAGCGCGGCCAGCCGGTTGTAGTTGCGGGCGATGGAGGTGGTCAGGATCAGGCGCGCGGCCTGACTCTCGGCCTCCATGGCGCGGTCGTCGGAGAGCGCAGCTTCCAGCGCATCGCGGTTCTTGCCCCAGAAGTCGAGGTCCCACGACAGGCCCATCTGCAGCCGCGACTGGTTCTGCCAGGAGCCGGCCAGCGGCGTGCCTTCGAACAGGTCGGTTTCGGAGAACCGCTGGCGCACGATGCTGCCTTCGAAGTCCACGCTCGGATACAGCGCGCCGCGCGTGGCTTCGGCCAGTGCACGCGATGCCGCCACGCGGCCAATCGCGGCCTGCAGGCTCGGATTGTCCTTGACGGCCTCGTCGGCCAGCGCGCGGAGTTGCGCATCGTGGAACTGGTCGACCCAGTCCTGCGACGGCCACTGGCCGTGATCGTTGGTAAAGGTCTGCGGCGACGCCAGCGCCTGCGGCTCGGCCAGGTTTTGGGTGCTGTGCGAGTCACCCAACGCCGCGCAGCCGGCCAGCACGGCCGCGGCCATGACCGTGAGGGCCAGGGCGCCCAGACGGCGCGATGCGGAGGAGATAACGGGTTGCATATCGATCTGACTTCTTATTTAGCCTGTCGCTAGGATGGTGGCGCCGGGTGATGAGAAAACGTGCAAAGGGCGGGGCAGGGGTGCGCTAGCCGCCATCGCGCTCAGTCCAGCAGGTGCCGACGGCCTGCCCGCCACCGTTGTCGATGACCCGATGCAGCATGCCGCGCAGTACGTCGATTTCCGCCTGGCTGAAGCCGACGAAATGGCGCCGCATCACGTTGCAGTAGACGGCAGGCAGTTGGGCGGCGATGGCCGTGCCCTCGGGCGTCAGCGACAGGTCCACCACGCGGCGATCGTCGTCGCGGCGCGTGCGCACGATAAGTCCCCGTTTCTCAAGCCGGCTCAACATGCGGGTGATCGATCCGGCATCGGTGTTCAGGCTGCGGCCGATGTCGGTGACGGTACTGGCGCCACCCATCGACAACATGATCAGGCAGCTCGCCTGGGCGTGCGTGATGTCCAGGCCATTCACTTCCTGCTCGATGCCGAGCGTTAGCAGGTTCTTGGCCCGGGCCAGCAGGTAACCAACGCTGGAGCCAAGCTCGTAGACGGCCGGATCGAAAAGATCCGGCTCGGCAGGCCCTGCGCCGGAAGTGGTCGTAAAAGTGGTGTTAGATTCACTCATTGTTTGTCGCCGCAATCTTTGCTGTGACAAATATATGCATGTGACGCACGATCCGCAAGAACGGAAATTCGTCATTGCAGAAACCGCAACGACGCCTAACATAGAAGGTCGATCCGCAGCAGAGCGTTTTGCGCCGCAGCATGCTAGAATATCGGGTTAATTTTTCGAACGCTCCGCGTCAAGGGGACGCCGCAATGACCCGCGCCATCCGTAACATCGCCATCATCGCCCACGTCGATCATGGCAAGACCACCCTGGTCGACCAGCTCCTGCGCCAGGCAGGTACCTTCCGTGAAAACCAGCAAATGGTTGAACGCGTGATGGACTCGAACGACCTGGAAAAGGAACGCGGGATCACGATCCTCGCGAAGAACTGTGCCGTSGAGTACAACGGCACSCACATCAACATCGTGGACACCCCGGGCCACGCCGACTTCGGCGGTGAAGTGGAGCGCGTGCTGTCGATGGTCGACGGCGTGCTGCTGCTCGTCGATGCCGTGGAAGGCCCGATGCCGCAAACGCGTTTCGTGACGCGCAAGGCACTCGCGCTCGGCCTGAAGCCGATCGTCGTGATCAACAAGATCGACCGTCCGGGCGCACGCCCTGACTGGGTGATCAACCAGACCTTCGACCTGTTCGACAAGCTCGGCGCCAACGACGAGCAGCTSGACTTCCCGGTGATCTTCGCCTCGGGGCTGAACGGCTATGCCGGTCTGACCGAAGACGTGCGCGATGGTGACATGAAGCCGCTGTTCGAGACCGTGCTGACCAAGGTGCCGGTTCGTAACGACGACCCGGACGGTCCGCTGCAGATGCAGATCATCTCGCTCGACTACTCGAGCTACGTCGGCAAGATCGGCGTGGGCCGCATTTCGCGTGGCCGCGCCAAGTCGCTGCAGGACGTGGTGGTCAAGTTCGGCCCGGAAGGCAACCCGATCAAGGGTCGTATCAACCAGGTGCTGAAGTTCCGTGGCCTGGAGCGCGAAATCGTGCCCGAGGCGGAAGCCGGCGACATCGTGCTGATCAACGGTATTGAGGAACTGGGTATCGGCTGCACCGTGTGCGCGCCGGACGCCCAGGACGCCCTGCCGATGCTGAAGGTGGACGAGCCCACCCTGACCATGAACTTCTGCGTGAACACGTCGCCGCTGGCCGGCCGTGAAGGCAAGTTCGTGACCAGCCGCCAGCTGCGCGAACGCCTGGACCGCGAACTGAAGTCGAACGTGGCCCTGCGCGTGGCCGAGACCGGCGACGACACGATTTTCGAAGTGTCGGGCCGTGGCGAACTGCACTTGACCATTCTGCTGGAAAACATGCGCCGCGAAGGCTACGAGCTGGCCGTGTCGCGCCCGCGCGTGGTGTTCAAGGAAATCGATGGCGTGAAGCATGAGCCGTACGAACTGCTGACCGTGGATGTGGAAGACGGCCACCAGGGCAGCGTCATGGAAGAGCTGGGCCGCCGCAAGGGCGAACTGCTCGACATGGCATCGGACGGCAAGGGCCGTACCCGCCTGGAGTACCGTATTCCGGCGCGTGGCCTGATCGGCTTCCAGGGCGAGTTCCTGACGCTGACGCGCGGCACGGGCCTGATCAGCCACATTTTCGACGACTATGCACCGGTGCGCGAAGGCGGCCTGGGCGAGCGTCACAATGGCGTGCTGATCTCGCAGGACGACGGCGACGCCGTGGCGTACGCACTGTGGAAGCTGCAGGATCGCGGCCGCATGTTCGTGAAGCCGGGCGATGCGCTGTACGAAGGCATGATCATCGGCATCCATAGCCGGGACAACGACCTCGTCGTGAACCCGATCAAGGGCAAGCAACTGACCAACGTGCGCGCCTCGGGTACTGACGAAGCCGTGCGCCTGGTGCCGCCGATCCAGATGTCGCTTGAATACGCGGTGGAATTCATCGCCGATGACGAACTCGTGGAAATCACCCCCAAGAGCATTCGTCTGCGCAAGCGCCACCTGAAGGAGCACGAGCGTAAGCGTGCTTCGCGCGACACCGTGTAACACCGGTTTGCCCCGTGAAAAAACCGCGCCCTCGAGCGCGGTTTTTTCATGGTTCAACGTGTTTGGGGCTGCGCCACTCGGGCGGCTTCCAGAAGTAGCGCGGGTCTCGGGCGTGCCAGGCGTCGCGGAACATGTCACGCCATTCGTGGAAGGTGAGTGTCAGCGGGTTGTGCGTGCGTATCTGCCGCGTGATGCCGTATTCGGGCGCGGCCTCCTCGGGCACGAAGCTGCCGAACAGGCGATCCCAGAGGGTCAGCACGCCCGCGTAGTTACGGTCGATGTACTGCGGATTCTTTGCATGGTGGACCCGATGTACCGACGGCGTATTGAGAACCATCTCAACGAGCGGCCAGCGCCGGCCCAGCCGCGTATGGACGAAGAACTGGAACGCGAGGTTCAGGCCGACGGCCAGGATCACCCAATCTGGCGTAAATCCGATGAACGCGAGCGGAATCCAGAACAGCCACATGCCCGAGATCGGATAGGTCAGGCTCTGCCGGAACGCCGTCGAGAAATTCATGCCTTCCGATGAGTGGTGCGCCACGTGCGACGCCCACAGCCAGCGCACCCGATGGCTGGCCCGGTGGAACCAGTAATAAAGAAAATCCTGTAGTAACAGCAGCAGCGCGAACGACCACCAGGTCTCCGGCACCGCGCGCAGACCGTGCGCGTAGCACCACGTGTAGACCGTGCGGATCAGCAGCCAGAGGAAGAAGGCGTCCGACGCCTGATGCATCAGCGCGAGGCTGGCGTTGGATAGCGTGTCCCGCCAGCTATAGACGGCGGGGTCGCGGCGGGCCCAGTACCAGGCCTCCCAGCCGATAGTCAGCAGGAAGACCGGCGCGAAGGCCATCAGGATCAGGCCGGGATCGAAGCCGGCGGATTGCGGGGGCGTGACGTGCATGGCGCAAGTGTGCACATTCTCAAGGTTTTTGCGTGGAGGGCTTCCTCCATACGCACCATGTGCTCGATCGTGCGCGCGCGCGTCGTCTATCGCACATCATCACAAATCTGCAACACAGACTATCCCTCGCGATGCATCAAGGTTCGTGCGGGCGCGCCGTCATTGCGTGTGCGGCCGAGGAGGAGTGGCCGCTTTTCACGTTACGGAGAGTCGCCCCCATGTTTCGCAACACTACGATCGGAGCCAGGCTGTGGCTCCTCACGATTGTCACGAATTTGTTGCTGCTGATTGTCGGCGGCGTCGGTTGGCTGGGCATGTCGCGCAGCAACGACGCCACGCGCCAGGTCTATCAGCAGCAGCTTGCCGCTGCGACGTATCTGGCCGAAGCGCGGTCCAACCAGTTGCTGGTGCGCGTGCTGCTGGACCAGGCCGCATTCGCCACCGAACCGGCCGACGCCAAGGCGCGCGCGGCCACGGCACAGGACTTCGCGCGCCAGTCGGACGCGGCCTGGAAATCGTATCTTGAGATTCCTCGCAATGAGGAGCAGACGCGCGCCACCGAGGCCGTGTCGGCCCGTCGCCAGGCGCTGTTCACGCAGGGCGTGGCGCCAATGATTGCCGCGCTCCATGCCGGTAACCGCGACGCGATGATGACGGCGGTCATGGACACGATTCCCAAGCTCGACATCCAGTTCACGGCCGTCAACACGGAACTGGCCCGTCTACAGGTGGCGAGCGCCAAGGCCGTGTACGAAAGTTCTCAAGATCGTTACGGTCGGCTGCTGACGCTCTCGCTCGTCGTGCTGGCCGTGGGTCTGGTGTTCAGCACCGTGGTGGCCTGGCGCCTGCGGGTCTCCATTGTCCGGCCGCTCGACGTGGCCATCGCCCGCTTCGCCCGCATTGCCGACGGGGATCTCGGCACCGCGCATCGGGAGGACGCCGGCGTAATGGTCGACGAGCACGCCAGGAATGAGACGAGTCGCATGCTGGGGATGCTCGGCCGCATGCAGGCGCGGTTGCGCGAGATGGTGGGCGAGGTGCGCGGCGGCGCCGACTCGATCGCCGCCGCCAGCGCGCAGATCGCCAGCGGCAACGCCAACCTGTCGCAGCGCACCGAGCAGCAGGCCGCGTCGCTGGAGGAGACCGCATCGAGCATGGAGCAGCTGACCAGCACCGTACGCCACAACGCCGATAGCGCGCGCGACGCCACCTCGCTGGCGACTAACGCCCAGACGCTTGCCGAGCGCGGCAGCGCGGCGGTTTCGCGCGTGGTGGACACCATGCGCGCCATCGACGCCGGCGCCAACAAGATCGTCGACATCATCGAGGTGATCGAGAAAATCGCGTTCCAGACCAACATCCTGGCGCTCAATGCCGCCGTGGAAGCCGCCCGGGCGGGGGAGCACGGGCGCGGCTTTGCCGTCGTAGCGGGCGATGTTCGAGATTTGTCTCAACGCTGCGCGGCGGCGTCTAAGGAGATCCGGGGGCTGATCGGCGCGTCGGTGTCCAGCGTGCGCGAGGGCACCTCCCTCGTGGACGGGGCGGGCAGGGCGATGCAGGACATCGTGGACGAAGTACGACGCGTGAGCGACATCATCGGCGGCATCAGCGCGGCATCGGACGAGCAGTCGCGCGGCATCGAACAGGTGAACGTGGCGGTGTCCCATATGGACGGCATGACGCAGCAGAACGCGGCGCTGGTCGAGGAAGCGGCTGCCGCGGCGGCGTCGCTCCAGGACCAGGCCCAGCGGCTGACGGGTCTCATGGCCGCCTTCCGGCTGGCCTGAGCCGAGTCCGTTGAGACGATTCTGAAAATCGCAAAGTGGCCCGGCATCGTCATGTGGCTGGCGTAAAATCGCTGGCAACAAGAAAGGAGCAGAGACACATGACGGAGTTTGGATCGACGCAGGCAGTGGTGGAAGTGACGACCGAGGAGCGTGGCGGGGTGGCGTATCTGACGCTGAACCGCCCGCAGGCGCTGAACGCGCTGTCGCTGGAGATGATTCGCGCGATCACGGACGCGCTGACGCGCTGGGAGGCCGATCCGGCGGTGCACGCGGTGGTGGTGGCGGGCGCAGGCGGCAAGGCGTTCTGCGCTGGCGGAGACATCCGCTGGTTCCACAAGGCATGGCACGCGCAGGACCCGCTGCTCGACCAGTTCTTCGTCGAGGAATACGCGCTCAACCACTTGATTCACCGCTACACGAAGCCCTATATCGCGCTGATGGACGGCGTGGTCATGGGCGGTGGAATGGGCATTTCGCAAGGTGCCCGCCTGCGCATCGTCACGGATCGCACGAAGATGGCGATGCCCGAGACCAATATCGGCCTGTTCCCAGACGTGGGCGGCGGCTGGTTCCTCGCCCGCACGCCGGGCCGGCTGGGCGAATACCTGGGCTTGACCGGCACGGTCATCCACGCCGCCGATGCGCTGTACGCGCGTCTGGCGGATGCCTACCTGCCCGCCAATGCGCTGGCCGAGATGGTAGCGGCGCTGCAGGCGRCCCGGTTCAGCAGCCCCGAGTCGGTGCTGGCACATATCGCCAGGTTCACGGACCAGCACGCAGCGGCCTGCCAGCCGGCCGACAGCACCCTCGCGCGGCTGTCGGACCAGATCGACACCGCGTTCGCGGGCGTGACGGTGCCGGCCATCCTCGCCACCATCAGCGATGCCGAAGGCGATTGGGCCGCCCAGACCGCCGCGATGCTGCGCAGCCGTTCGCCGCTGATGCTATGCGTGACGCTCGAGCAGATTCGCCGTGCGCGGTCGATGGCGCTGGACGACGAGCTGCGCATGGAACTGGACATGATGTACCACGTGTTCCGCATTGGCGAGAAGGTGGAAGGCATCCGCGCGCTCGCCGTGGACAAGGACCATCAGCCCAAATGGCAGCCGGCGCGGCTTGACGACGTGACCACGGCACGTGTGCGATCATTCTTCGATAGCCCGTGGCGGCGCGAGGAACATCCGCTGGCCGGTCTGGGTCGATAGACTGAATCGATAGACAACTCGGGCAGGGCAACATGCCCCGCCCGGATTTTCGCTGCATCCGTTGCAATCCGTTGTACTTCAACCGTCAACAGTGAAAGGAACCCGTGATGAGCAATCCTCGTGATGTCGCCGTAGTGGTGGGAAGCCTGCGCAAGGAATCCCTGAACCTGAAGCTGGCCAAAGCGCTGGCAGCGCTGGCGCCGCCGCAGCTGAAACTGGATATCGTGGATATCCGGCAGCTGCAGATGTACAACCAGGACGACGACGACAATCCACCGGCCGAGTGGGTGGCGTTCCGCGACCGCATCCGCCGCGCAGATGCGGTGCTGTTCATCACGCCCGAGTACAACCGCTCGGTGCCCGGCGTCCTCAAGAACGCCATCGACGTCGGCTCGCGCCCCTATGGGCAGAGTGCCTGGGACGGCAAGCCGGGCGGCGTGATCAGCGCATCGCCGGGTGCCATTGGTGGCTTCGGCGCCAATCACCACCTGCGCCAGTCGCTGGTATTCCTCAATATCCCGGTCTTGCAGCAGCCCGAAGCCTATATCAGCGGCGCAGACAAGCTGTTCGACGCGCAGGGCGGGATTGCGAACGAATCGACACGCGGCTTCCTGAGCAAGTACCTGACGACGTTTGCCAGTTGGATCGACAAGAACGCCGCTCGCTGATCCAGGTGGGGAAGGCAGGGTCAGCCCAGTCCTACAGTGCGAAGCGGGGCGGCCCCGACATCGCCGGCAGGTGCCTGTTTCTATAGTGGAGTCAAGCCCACTACAGATATTCAGGAGGAAAACCATGCCGTACATCGTCGCGTGGCTACTCGGCGTCCCGGCCTTCGTGCTGGTTCTGATCTGGCTGTTCATGCATTGATGCCCCCGCATCACGAGCAAGAGCCAAACGGCGCTTTCGGGCGCCGTTTTCTTTGACGCAGCACCCCGCCGAGTGCAGCCGGCGCATCCCTTACCACGCCCTGCAACGCACGCCCAGCTCACGTATACTGCGGGTCTCCCAATAGCCGGGTTCGTCCCAGGCTACATCCGCTATCCCACGACCCGCATGACCGTAAATCCCCGCCGCATCTCGGTGGCCCCGATGATGGATTGGACTGATCGCCATTGCCGCACGTTTCACCGCGCGTTGAGCCGGGACACCTGGCTCTATACCGAAATGGTGACGACGGGCGCGCTTCTTCATGGCGATGTGGCGCGCCACCTGGATTTCGACGCCGCCGAGCAGCCCGTAGCGCTTCAACTGGGCGGCAGCGAGCCTGCCGACCTCGCCCAGGCGGCAAAACTCGGCGAACAATGGGGTTACAAGGAAATCAACCTCAACTGCGGCTGCCCGTCGGAGCGCGTGCAGCGTGGCGCGTTTGGCGCTTGCCTGATGGCGGAGCCGACTCTGGTGGCGGATTGCGTGAAAGCGATGCGCGATGCGGTGTCCATTCCGGTGACGGTCAAGCACCGGATCGGTATCGACACGATCGAGCATTACGATTTTGTCCGCGATTTTGTTGGCACGATCGCTGATGCGGGATGCGAGACGTTTATCGTCCATGCGCGCAACGCGATATTGAAGGGCCTGAGCCCAAAAGAAAATCGCGAAATCCCGCAGCTCCGTTATGAGGTCGCTTATCAGCTAAAACGCGAGTTTCCGAAACTCGAGATTCTGATCAATGGTGGCATCGTGACCTACGACGAGATCGCCGAGCATCTGCAACACGTGGATGGCGTCATGATTGGCCGCGAGGCGTATCACCAACCGTATTTCCTGTCGGAAATGGATACGCGCTTCTATGGCGCGACCACGCCTATTTCTGCGCGGCAGGAAGTGGAGTTGGCGATGCAGGACTACATCGGCGCTTTGGTGGAGCAAGGCGGTTACATGGGCGCCGTCACGCGGCACATGCTGGGCTTGCATCGGGGCATTCACGGTGGCCGGGGTTGGCGGCGTGTGCTGTCAGATGCACGTCGCATGCACGCCGCGCGTAGCCGTATCGCCGTGGACGCGCTCTTCGAAGAAGCGCGTAGCCACCTGCGTCCGGGCCTGCTTGAGGCAGCCTGAGCGCCCGCCGGAATCGAAGGAAAACTCTAATTTCGAACGATCGTTCTATGCAGGGTGCCCGGACGGGTGCGTGCAGCGGTGTATTGGGCAGTCGGTGGCGTCGAATCCCGCACCAGCAAAGGGATTCCCCTAATTCGCCGCTTAGCGGGCACCTTCTTACACTGTGCTTGCCCTCGAATACAGGGCTTTCTTCAACTGATTATTGGGCCCGCCGTGTGCGGGCTCTTTTTTTGTCCGCCGTACCTTGGGTTTGCCCGAATAGTGCTCACGATCCGGGCCGACTACATTGATCCTGCCTTCAGGGCATTGAGATCGCTAATTTTAAGAGTCCGCTACGGCGGGCTCTTTTTTTTCGTCCTCACATTCTGCGCGTCCCCAAAAAAAGCAGGCGACTCTTGGTTACCAAGGCCGCCTGACGGGAATGTCGAGGGGGGTCAATGTCCCTCGCGAAAGAGTATCTATCAGCACCAATTGCGCCAGAACCCTGCGTTCGTGGGGCCCGCCGCGTTTTTCGTGCGGTAGCCGATAGACATTTTGACTTGGCGAAACGGCGTTCGATGTCCCACGCTATAGACATCTGGATTTCTGAAAGTAGGTAAGCGGCGTTTTCGTCATGTTACGATGCCATCAATGCCGTGGCAGTCGGCATGTGGCCTGTGAATCCTGTGCAACCAGGGTTTCGGTGGGGGAAAAGCAAGTGGGCTGGCCGGTAGTCGGCGTCGCAGCGCGTGCACGAGCATGGGCCGGCGCGACGGATCGGAAGCGAGCCTTGGGGGATAGCACATGGTGGATGGGGAAGAGCCATTTGGCGAGGTCTTCGAGGACTTCCGCCTGATCTGGGTGGCCGAGCGTCTGCAGGACGGCAAATGGACTGCGCGGTACTGCTGGCACGCCGGCACCTCGGTGGAAGCGGGTAAAGCATTGCAGCGCGATGTGCTCAATGGCAAGTCCCGGCGACTGCTCGGCTTGTTCCCGAGCGAGGCCGAGACTGTTGCCGCAATCAAGGAGGCGGTGCTGCTCGAAGCGAAGTGGCATGGCAGTCGATAAGGCAGGCGAGGCCGGTTGAAATTTTTTGTGCGGAATACTAGCCATCCTCTGAAGATCCTTGTAGAATCTTGTTTTTCGTTGAACGGCAACGCCGGTTAGCGGAAGCGCCAGCGGCAAGCTGGCAAAACCTCTACGGTGGCTGTAGCTCAGTTGGTAGAGTCCAGGATTGTGATTCCTGTCGTCGTGGGTTCGAGTCCCATCAGCCACCCCAAATTGCTTAACAAAACGGCCACTTACTCAAGTGGCCGTTTTGCTTTTCTGCGCGCCGTTGCTACCCGCTCAGCGAGCACTCCCGTCCTGATTCCCCTCCGAGAAATAGTAGAGATGGGTGTTGTCCGGCGCTTCGGCGTGGCGACGAAATTTTTCGCTGTCCGATTCGGCGCTGGCCTTGGCCAGTTCCGCGGCTTGTCGATAGGGCATCGGCTCCTTGTCCTTCTCGACCTCCAGCAACCGCGTCTGCTCATTCACGCGCACGCTGAACCGGCCCAGGTTGTAGAACAGGTACATGGCGTAGAGATTGTCGAAGTCGCGATAGGCCCCTTGCTCCCTGCGGAAATCGAGCGACAGGACGGAGGGGAAGCGGTTGGGCAGGTCCTTGAATGCCACCTTCTCCTCTTCGCGAGGTTCCACATAGGTGGAGCTGCCGTACTTCTTGTACAGCACTACGTCCATACCGTATCCGCGCTTGCCCCATTCCTTGATCAGCTTCATCGCCATCTCCGTGGGAATATTCGCGGTCGCGGCGGCCACCACGCGTCGCCCGGATAGGACTTTGGGGCTCTTTATCGTCAAATTTTTGTAGCCGGCGCCGTACTTGAAGGCGGCGCCGATGGTCTTGGCGCAGTTCAGGCGCAAATAATCGTATTGGATTGTGCCGCTGTGATATTCGGTGTCCGTTGCCCGCCGATGGTAATCGTCGTTGATGCGGCGGAAGTAATCGACCAGCGACTGTTTTTCCTGCGTGGGCACGCCGTAGACCCGCACACCGATCACCGACCGCTTGTAGATCTCGCCATAGTCGAGGCCAAACATCGTCGTTTCCGCGATGGAGGAGGCCGTCTTGAACAGATATTCCTTCTTTGGGATGCCCGCCATCAGATTGGCGGTGTAAAAATCATTCTCGTGCTTGGGCGTGCGGTCGGCGTAGAAATTTGCCGAGTAGACAATGTCGTCGCCGAGCGTGTCGTCACGGACGCCCAGGGCGATATGGCCAGCCGATCCGCCCTTCGATGTCCCAAAGCTGATCAGTAGCTCCAGGTCGTAGGGCTCTTCGCGAAGTAGGTCGGTAATCTGATCGATATTGGCGGGCTCGGGGCCACCCTTGCTACCGAACTCAGCAGCAACCCCCGGCCCCGAAATCAGTGCGGCGATGACCAGGAGCCATGCCGCCAGGCTTGTCCTCATTGCGTCCCTTATATCGTCAGCCAGTGTCCGTCGATCCTTCACCCAAAGAATAATCGTTGATCGGCCCATGTGCCGGAAAACCGTCGGGGGCGTGGATGCACTGGGCTTTGTTCCCGGATCATGTGCGACAGCCCACATAGTGACAAGTTTTCGAGAATGATTTTCGCTACGCTTCACGGCGGGCCAAATGGTCTAATCCATATCATCTAGGCAAATCACCTATACGAAGCGCGAGGTCATGCCGTGGCGGAGCGAATTCGATTCAACCCTGATGTAGCACTGGCGGCATTTTCCAGTGTGATTCCGATGCCGACCTTGGCTGCCATTAACGCGGCTATCGATCGATCCTTCGGCGAACAGCCCGAGCGTGCCGAGCCATTCGCAATGGCTGAGTTACTACGTCGCAATGAAGCCTTCCGCAAGCTCGAGGAGACGGTGTGCGCCGAGACTCGGGCCATGGCCACCACGCTCCTGAAGAAGTCGCTGCGTTGGGAAGCGTTCCACGTGATTCGTTGTGCCAGCACGTCTACGCGCAACGAGAGCCATTGCCGCCACTACGATTCGCATCTGCTGACGCTGCTGATTCCGCTGAAGCTCGCCCCCGATGGCGTTTGCAACGGTGATCTGCTGGTTTATCACCCGCCACGGCTGGCGGTATCCACTGTGGCCAATGTTTTTTGCAAGCTTCGTCATGGCATTCAGCGCAATCTGCCGTTTCACATCAGAAAATGGCTGACGCTACGGGATCTGCGCCGTGGCCGCTGCAACCGCGTGCCGGTGGAGCCGGGCAGCGTCTATGTCTTCAACGGCTTTGTGCTCCAGCATGCCAACCTTGATGTGGAAGTTGGCGAGCGCCGGTCGTTGCTGATTCACTACTACGACCCTGGCTACTCGGCGGGTCTGAGCGGGACCGTGCGGGGCGTGCGTATGCTGTGGGACCGTCTGCGCAAGAACATGACTGGCATGTATCCTGGTACCTGATCCAGCCGGGGAGGGCGAAAAAAAACCGGCACTCGGCGGGGTCGACAAGTTCCGGTTTCGCGCATCGGCGCCAATGCGCCAGTACTACGGATGCGCGCCATCGAGTGTAAAGCACCTTTCACGATGAATTAAACGTTCTCTTAATTTCACGTGGTGGGCTCGCAACTGCACTAGTTATAATGATTTGGGCGACGCGGATCCGCCGCTAGCGGTTCATGCGTCCAGTTTGTCGGGCATATCCGCAAGTTCCAGCATCCGGCAGATTGCAGCCATGCTGCCGACCATCGTACGACGCTGGGCGCCCTGGTAGACGCGCACGCCCTTGGTTTGGCGGAACGGCACGGGCTTGACCGGGCGGCGGGAAGCGGTGTGATTGACTGGCAGCATGGCGGCACCTCGAAGTTTGCGACAGCAGGAGTCCACGCCCGTCGTCCGGAGAGAACGGGGCGGCGTTGGCAATGCGAAACTGGGGACCAGGACAGGCGGCCGCCCGTCCGGTCTCGGAAGTCAGAAGCCCGAGGAGCGGATTAGCCCGACGGCGATGCCTTCCAGCGAAAATTCCTCGCGGCCGGCCTGCACCACGATATTCTCGAAATCCGGGTTTTCGGCGATCAGCTCGATCATGTCGCCGCGCCGCTTCAGGCGTTTGACGGTCACATCGTCGCCGATCCGCGCGACGACGATCTTGCCGTTGGCGGCTTCGCTGGCTTTCCTGACGGCGAGCAGGTCGCCGTCGAGGATGCCGGCATCGCGCATGCTCAGGCCCCGCACGCGCAGCAGGTAATCAGGTCGATCATCAAATACCGAGGCGTCTACCTGGTACTGACGGTCGATGTGCTCTGCGGCAAGGATCGGGCTGCCTGCGGCCACGCGGCCCACGAGCGGCAGCGTTAGCTGCATCACGCCGGCCATCGGCAGCGAGAACTGGTCCGTCATCTCCGAATCGCTACGTGCCACCTTGAGGCGGATGCCGCGCGACGCGCCTGGCGTCAGCTCGATCACGCCCTTGCGGGCCAGCGCTCGCAGGTGTTCCTCGGCAGAGTTGGGCGAGGAGAAACCGAATTCGGACGCGATCTCGGCACGGGTCGGCGGAATGCCGGTGTGCCGGATCGTGTTGCGGATCAGGTCGAAGATCTGCTGTTGCCGGGGTGTCAGGGTCGCCATGGGTCGCCGGTCTCTCGTGGTGCCGAAGCACTGTATGTTTAAACAGTATGCTGTGATTTTATACAGTATCGAGTGAAGTGCAAGCACAATTTGCAGTGGCGATGTGGGGCATGCGCGACACCAGGCGGACTCCAGTGCGCCCGGCGACACGGGTTTGCGAGAGCGGCGGCCCTCGGCGTGCCACAGTTACAATCGCCTGCACCACCCGCTCACTCGCTCGATTTTCTCGCTATATGTCTACGTCATTGCCCCGCATCGTCGTGCTCGCCACCGGCGGCACCATCGCAGGCTCGTCCGCCAGCCCCGCCAGCAGTGCGCAGTACCGCGCGGCCACCGTGCCGGTCTCGTCGCTGATCCAGGCCGTGCCTGCGCTGGGCGAGGTGGCCCGTGTGGAGACGGAGCAGGTGGCCCAGATCGACAGCAAGGACATGGCCTTCAGCCTGTGGGCGACGCTTGCCGCACGGGTGGCGCATTGGGTCGCGCAGCCCGATGTGGTGGGCGTGGTGATTACCCACGGCACGGACACGCTTGAAGAAACGGCGATGTTCCTGCACCTGACGCAGCGGAGCGCGGTGCCGGTGGTGCTGACCGCGGCAATGCGCCCGTCCACGTCGCTCTCGGCCGATGGTCCGCTGAATTTGCTCGACGCAGTGCGCGTGGCGGCAAGCCCGGATGCGCGCGGGCAGGGCGTGCTCGTGGTCCTGAACCAGGAAATTCATGCGGCCCGCGATGTCGCCAAGGCCCATACCTCGGCGGTCAATGCGTTCACGTCGCCGGCGGGCGGGCCAATTGGTTTCGTGCAGGATGCCTACGTGCGCTTTGGACGCGCGTTCGCCCCCGGCGACGCGCCAGCGCTGCCCGTGCCTACGGCGTGGCCACTTGTCGAAATCGTGGCGAGCTATGCCCAGCCGGGCAGGGTGGCCGTGGATGCGATGGTCTCGGCCGGCGTAAAGGGGTTCGTGGTGGCGGCCACCGGCAATGGCTCGGTTCATGAGACGCTGGGCGACGCGCTCGCCGATGCAGCTGCGCGAGGCGTGGCCGTGGTGCGAAGCTCCCGCACGGGCGCCGGCCATGTGGCGGGGCCGGCACGCCCGCGCCTGGCCTCGGGCGAATTCGCCTCCGCCGGCAATCTCAATCCGTACAAGGCGCGCGTGCTGCTGCTGGTGGCGCTGGCGGCGGATGCGTCGCTTGGCACCGATCCGGCTCGCCTGCAGGCTGTTTTCCGACAATACTGAGAGATTCCCAGCGTCCTGCCGGGATGCCGGCTTGCGTGCTGGCCCGGAACCGGGCTATACTCGCGGGCTATTCAACCTTGCTACACCGGACATGGCGCCCGGGTGGCTACATCCAAAAGGAGCGTCAATGCGTCATTACGAAATCGTATTTATCGTCCATCCGGACCAAAGCGAACAAGTGCCGGCGATGATCGAGCGTTACAAGCAGCTCGTCACGTCGCAAAACGGCCAGGTTCACCGCGTGGAAGACTGGGGCCGCCGTCAGATGGCCTACATGATCCAGAAGCTGGCCAAGGCTCACTACGTTTGCCTGAACATCGAATGCGGCAAGGAAACCCTGGCCGAACTCGAGCACGCCTTCAAGTTCAATGACGCCGTGCTGCGTCACCTGATCGTGCAGACCAAGAAGGCCGAGACCGCTCCTTCGCCGATGATGAAGGAAGTGCAGCGCGAAGAAGCCCGCAAGGCCGCGCAAACGACCACGGAAGGCCAGGCTGCCTGAATGCAGTCTGCGGTGCCGGTCGTGGCAGGCGAAATCCGCCACGGCAGGCCAGGTAGCGAGAGCGGGGGAGCACAGCGGTGAACCAGTTAAGGCTGACCGCCACCCTCGCGGAGCGCGATGCGCTGCGCTACACCCCGGCCGGTGTGCCCGTCGTCAACTGCATCCTGCAGCATGCCGGCGAGGTCATGGAGGCGGAAACGCCCCGGCAGGTGGAATTCGCCATCGCGGCGATGGGGATCGGTCCCGTCGGCCAGCGTCTGGAGCGGTTACCGCTCGGCACGCTGCTCGACTGCGAAGGATTCCTCACCCGCAGGCACCGCAACAGCAAGGCACTCGTCTTTCACATCACTGGATGTAAAGCATTCGTAAAGGATTGAATCATGGCATTCGTCAAACGTGACAACAAGAACAAGAAGCGCTTCCAGCAACAGAACCCGCTGTTCAAGCGCAAGCGCTTCTGCCGCTTCACCGTGGCTGGCGTGGAACAGATCGACTACAAGGATCTGGACACCCTGAAGGACTTCATCGGCGATAACGGCAAGATCACGCCGGCTCGTCTGACCGGTACCAAGGCTCACTATCAGCGTCAGCTGGATACGGCCATCAAGCGCGCCCGCTTCCTGGCGCTGATGCCGTACACCGACCTGCACAAGAACTGATAGTCCCAGGACCGCAAGGAGAAATACACGATGCAAGTCATTCTGCTGGAAAAAGTCATCAACCTGGGCAACCTGGGCGACATCGTTCGCGTGAAGGACGGTTACGCTCGTAACTTCCTGATCCCGTCGAAGAAGGCGCGTCGCGCCACGCAAACCGCGATCGCCGAGTTCGAAGTGAAGCGCGCCGAGCTGGAAAAGGCCGCTGCCGCTAAGCTGGCCGCCGCTCAAGGCGAAGGCGAGAAGCTGAACGGCCTGACCGTCCAGATCACCCAGAAGTCGGGTGTGGACGGCCGACTGTTCGGTTCGGTGACCAACGCCGACATCGCCGAAGCCCTGGAAACCCAAGGCTTCAAGGTCGAGAAGGCCCAAGTGCGTCTGCCGAACGGCCCGCTGAAGATCGTTGGCGACCACCCGGTCAACGTTGCGCTGCACACCGACGTGGTGGTGGACGTGACCGTGTCCGTCCTGGGCGAGCACGTCTAAGCAGCACCGTATCGATGCGCCGGCCCCGGCCGGTGCGTCCGATGCACAAGAAGGCAGGAGCTCCGCTCCTGCCTTTTTTATTGCCGCCGCGCCCTTGGGCCGGGTCCGGCGCCGCTATAATCCCACCCCATGAATGCGCCTGCCGCCGATCCCCAACTAGACAGTCTCAAGGTTCCCCCGCACTCCATCGAGGCCGAGCAATCGGTACTCGGCGGTCTGCTGCTGGATAACGCCGCCTGGGACCGTATTGCCGACTTCCTCTCCGAATCGGACTTCTACCGCTTCGATCACCGCCTCATCTTCCAGAGCATTGCCCGCCTGATCTCCGCCACCAAGCCGGCGGACGTGATCACGGTGTATGAAATGCTCCAGGTGGCCGGCAAGGCCGAGGAGGTGGGTGGGCTGGCCTACCTGAACTCCCTGGCGCAGAACACGCCGAGCGCGGCCAATATCCGCCGCTATGCGGAAATCGTGCGCGAGCGCTCGGTGCTGCGCAAGCTGGTCACCGTGGCGGACGACATTGCCTCGGCCGCCTTTGCGCCGAAGGGCCGCGAGGTCCGTGAGCTGCTTGATGAAGCAGAATCCAAGGTTTTTGCGATTGCCGAAGAGGGCTCGCGGGGGCAGAAGGGCTTCCAGGAAATCCAGCCGCTGCTGACGCAGGTGGTGGAGCGGATCGACGAGCTGTATCACCGTGATTCCGCCACCGACGTGACCGGCGTGCCCACTGGCTTTATCGACCTGGACAAGATGACCAGCGGCATGCAGGCCGGCGACCTGATCATCGTGGCAGGCCGTCCGTCGATGGGTAAGACGGCATTTTCGCTGAACATCGGCGAACATGTGGCCGTGGAGCAGGGTCTGCCCGTGGCTGTGTTCTCGATGGAAATGGCCGGTGTGCAGCTGGCCATGCGTATGTTGGGCTCGGTGGGCCGGCTCGACCAGCACCGGTTGCGTACCGGCCGCCTACTGGACGAGGACTGGCCGCGTCTAACCCATGCCATCCAGCGCATGAACGACGCACAATTGTTTATCGACGAAACGCCAGCACTGAACCCGATGGAGCTGCGCGCGCGTTCGCGCCGCCTCGCGCGCCAGTGCGGGCAGCTTGGCCTGATCATCATCGATTACCTCCAGCTGATGTCCGGCTCGGGCAGCGGCGAGAACCGCGCGACCGAGATTTCGGAGATCTCCCGGTCGCTGAAGGGCCTCGCCAAGGAACTCAACTGCCCGGTGATCGCGCTGTCGCAGCTGAACCGAAGCCTGGAGCAGCGTCCGAACAAGCGTCCTGTGATGTCCGATCTGCGTGAATCGGGCGCCATCGAACAGGATGCCGATGTGATCCTGTTCATTTATCGCGACGAAGTCTACAACCCGGACTCGCAGGACAAGGGGACGTCGGAAATCATCATCGGTAAGCAGCGTAACGGCCCGATCGGCACCGTTCGGCTCACGTTCCTGGGTCAATTCACGAAGTTCGACAACTTCAGCGGTGGGCCGGCGTTCTTTGACAACGACACCTGATCCCACACGGCAACCCCTGAGCGGGCCGTAACCCTGTAAAATATTGCGCTTTGATGACAGCCGCCCAGCGCGGCTGTCGTGCAATCTGCGCCGGCGTGTGCCGGGCTCCCCTTTGCAACACAACCTGACGCGCCAGCGCGCGCGCCACAAGGACATTTCATGTTCGGCCGATTCATGCCCACCGAGGGCAAGTTCTTCGAATACTTCAACCAGCACGCCGATTGCGCGGTGACCGCCGCCCACGAGCTGGAAGCCCTCGTCAACGACCTGCCCAACGCTGAAGCCCATGCCCGGCGCGTGCAGGCCACCGAGAAGAAGGCTGACCGCATCACGCACGACACGATCGACCTGCTGCACAAGACCTTCATCACGCCGCTGGACCGCGACGAGATCCACAAGCTCATCACGACCATGGACGACATCCTGGACCTGATGGAAGACGTGGCCGAGACGATCTCGCTCTACGACGTGACCAGCCTGACGGACGAAGCCCGCCGCCTGGCCACCATCTGCGTGCAGTGCTGCGATCAGGTGAAGATTGCCGTGGGGCTGCTCGAAGACATGGGTAATGCCAGCACGATCCTGAAGACCGCACAGCAGATCGACCAGCTCGAGTCCGAGGCAGACCGCGTGATGCGCTCGGCCATGTCGAAGCTGTTCCGGGAAGAGACCGACGTGAAGCGCCTGATCAAGTTGAAGGCGATTTACGAGCAGTTGGAGACCATTACCGACAAGTGCGAGGACGTGGCCAACATCATCGAAGGCATCGTCCTGGAAAACGCCTGAGGCGCGCACTCGCATGCAAACCATTCAAATGAGCTTGTGGGTGATCGGCCTGCTGGTCGTGCTCGCGTTGCTGTTCGACTTCATGAACGGCTTCCACGATGCGGCCAACTCGATCGCCACGGTGGTGTCCACGGGTGTGCTGAAGCCGCACCATGCCGTGGCGATGGCCGCCATGTGCAACGTGGTCGCGATCTTCGTGTTCCACCTGAAGGTGGCCGCCACCGTCGGCACGGGCACGATTGACGTCAACATCGTCGATCACTACGTTATCTTCGGCGCGCTGGTCGGCGCCATCGCGTGGAACGTCATCACGTGGTTCTACGGGATTCCGTCGTCGTCGTCGCACGCGCTGATCGGCGGACTGGTCGGCGCAGCGGTGGCCAAGGCCGGCACCGGCGCGCTGGTTGGTAACGGCCTGATCAAGACCGTGGCCTTCATCCTGATTTCGCCGCTGCTCGGCTTCGTGCTGGGATCGATAATGATGGTGGTGGTGGGCTGGACGTTCTTCCGCACGCCGCCGTCGCGCGTGGACCGCTGGTTCCGCCGTCTGCAACTGGTGTCGGCGTCGCTCTATAGCCTCGGCCACGGCGGCAATGACGCGCAGAAGACCATCGGCATTATCTGGATGCTGCTGATCGCGAGCGGCCATATCGCCACGGGGGCCTCGGGCCCGCCGACCTGGGTGATCGTGAGCTGCTACGTGGCCATCGGCATGGGCACGCTGTTCGGCGGCTGGCGTATTGTCCGCACCATGGGCCAGAAGATCACCAAGCTGAAGCCGGTTGGCGGTTTCTGTGCTGAGACGGGCGGGGCGATTACGCTGTTCATCGCCTCGGCGCTTGGTGTGCCAGTGTCGACCACGCACACGATTACCGGTGCCATCGTTGGCGTGGGTTCGGCGCAGAAGATGTCCGCCGTGCGCTGGGGCGTGGCGGGCAACATCGTCTGGGCGTGGGTGCTGACCATTCCGGCGTCGGCGTTCATGGCCGCCATCGCATGGTGGATTGGCCGGCAGATCCTCTGACGGGATCGTGCAGAAACAAGAAAGCCAGGCATCTGAACTGCACCCCAAAAGTTGGACACCAACTTTTGGGGTGTTTTCATGTATCGGTACTCGGAGCAGTTCAGGCTGAYAGTTATCCAGAGCTACCTGGACGGTCAGGCAGGCTATGGTGAGATCGCCAAACGCCATGAAATAGACAGCGGAACAGTACGGCGCTGGGTGGCGGGATACCGCCTGCATGGCGCGGCGAGCATCAAACGGAAGTACACGCACTACAGCG